>CALUTJ010000011.1 GCA_944323685.1 Candidatus Gastranaerophilales bacterium
AGGTTTGAGTGGAATTTTTCGTTTCGTTTCAAGTATGCGGGTTTGTTGATAATTGATGAACCAACATAGCTTGGCATAAGTTTTTCAAAGCCTTCTTGAAATTCTTTGAAGAATCTCTCAATAACTTTTGACCTTGCGTTATATGGTCTTGCAAACACCGTTTCAATCCCGAGTTTTGCATAAAGCCCATAAAAGCCTAATTCTCCGAACCCTTTATCATCTGTGAAGTACTTTGCTCTAAATGCTCTGCCGTTATCTTGATAGACAATTTTAGGTATCATATCGAGGTTTATTATTGCGTTTCTTAGGGCACTTGCAATACATTGGGTGTTTTCTTCAAGCATAATTTCATACCCGACCAGTGCTGTTGATTTCCAGTCCAAAAATCCGACTAAAGTTGCTCGACAAGGCTTGCCCGTAAACGGATTAATCACTTGAAACGCCAGTTTATGCCCGTCTGCGACTAAAATATCCCCAACATCAAGCAGGCTTGCATCTCTTTTAATATAAGGTTCGACTTTGTCAGAAAGTGCTTTTTCGCCGTCTCGAGCAAGCACCCATTTGTCATAATTATTGTCCTTAAACCATTTTGCGTAGCGTCTAAATGTAATATCTGCAGGGATAAAACTTTGACCTTGCTCTTTGAGCTTGTATTTTGTAAGTGCGATTGCTTTGCCGATACAAATTCTATTCGGGTGCAGGAGCAAGCCCATAAATATTTTGATTTCTTCATCCGTTAGGCAGGTTCTGTATTCGTTCACAGAAACGTATTTGTAATTGGGGATTAATCTTGTATAATCTTCTGTCCCGTCTAAACTTGCTTTCCAACGATGCAGGCTTCCTCGTGAGATTTTACCTAAAACAGTGAAAAGATAGGAATTTGAGTTGTTATGCAGTTTTACAAAATCATAGTCTGCTTGAAGTTTGTTGACAGCTTTACGGCGAAAATCTTGCCATTTGCGGATTAAATCAAGTTTTGCAAGAGCATTTTGTTTTGCCTTCTCAGGAGTGTATTTGACTGTCTCAACTTGGTTTTCCATTGTCTCAAAATCCTTGTAATGCTATGTGCAACACATTCATCACTCGTTTTGAGACAGAAGTCAAGTCCTATGAACCTCTTTTTTGTTCTTTAACTCATTTCTATATTTAAGTTGGTTCTCAGATTCTAAAAAATTATTATAACAACGTTGAAAAATCTTATCTAATTTACTTTTTTCTTCTTCTGTTAATTTAATATCAACAATTAACGTGCGTGTTCTGCCATATTTAAATAGATTTTTAGCATACAACTCTACTTGGTTATTATTTTTATTTAGTTTGTAGAATAATGCATATTTTGTATATTTATCCTTAACAAAACAATCAGCTTCACCAACGTATATTTTATCTTCAAACCCTTTTGGGATAATATTATCTTCTTTCAAAAAGCAATATTTATTATTCCATTGTCTTAAATAGTAATAATTATTTGATAAACTTATTTTTATTTGTTCTTCTGTGAAGTTTAGTTTTTTCATAATTAAAATTTCACAAATTATTTGGGTATACTCCATTGCATCGTAGAAATCATCATCGTCTATTTTAGGCAATTTCCCATAATGTGTATAATAATTCCTAATTTTAACCATTTGATTTATTAACTTGTAGTTCTTTTTTTCATCAAGTTTAAAATTAATTATATTTTCAATTTTAAGATTTTCTATTGCATTATTAATTTTTATTTGAAATGGTAATTGTTGCCAAAAATCAATTTCATTAATTCTTGGTAAATGAGCATTTTCGTTCTTAAATTTTTTTAATGCTTTTTTACTTTTAGGAGGAACTTTAGCTAATTGATTATAAGGCAAACTTCCGACATAAGCTTCTATACCTTGCATTAATGGTAAAAACTTCATTTGAGGTAAAATTTCAACAGGAGCGTCATTATAACGCATATATAAATCACAAAAAACTGGAAAAGTTTCATATGGCTCTTGCTTACTTTGAAAATACTTGTTAACAATATTTTCAAAATTTTCTTTTAATAGGGCATATGTAGCAAGTATCTTAAAAGGGCTAATATCATCCTGATAATCTTTATTTAGTACATAGTATTGAAAAGTCTTAATTTCAAAATCAGAATTAAAAGTGTTATCCTTTTTATCACTCCAAATTTTAGATATTAAAATTTTTCTCTTTAAACATATTGAAAAAAAGTTAGCTAATGTTGTTATTATTTCAACAAAATCAGGCAAATCTCTGTATTCATCGGAAGATATTTTTATAGATTTTATTAAATTAAAATATCCACCAGCTGAGCCCCGTTTCCCACTACTACATTTATAGCCAGAGAGTATTTCAATAGTAAAACCATTTATAATAATTGGAGTAAAATCACAATTTTTATTGTATTGTAAAGAAGGTTTATTGTCGGCAGTATTTTCGGTATAAAGAGAATCAATATTATAGAAAAAAGTGTTTATATATGGCATTGTGAAATATATTGTTTTAAACTTGATTTCTTTGTTTTCAGTAAGTATTTTTTCACCAATATAATGTTTATTTGTATCGATAATCAATGATTGAAAATAGTATCTTTTATCATAAAAAAAATTTCTAGGATTATCTTTATGTCGCAAATTGTTTAAAATATATCTATTATTTGCTCCATCATAACAAGTAAAGCATCCATTATTTAGTATAATTTCTTCTTTTGAATGTACTGTTAAGATAAATTCAATACCTTGTCTGTATGTTATATCGCAAAAAAACTTAATCTGATTTTTTGCATCTCTATAATGACAATTTATTTCAACATTTTCTTTATTCACATAAACCTCTAAGATATATTTTAAATAAAAATACTGCAAGTACAATAGATATATTCTTTATTTTTATTAAATTGGAAGTCAAGTCTTATGCTCCAATCTCATTGATAATTTTGGGCATCCCAATTTGCAAGTAAAAATAAAATTGCACTTTTTTGCACTTTTTTGCACTGGGCTTATCTTTAAATACCAAGGCGATTTGAGCCTAATGTGGTCTTAAAAATTTGCAAATGGAGTGCAAAAGAGTGCAAGAAATGAGTACTTGAGTGCAATAAAAGACCGGTACATCTCCATACTAAAAAACAGCCTCAATCGTGCTGTCTGTTTGATTTTTTATTAAATTTTCTCCGTCTCAATGTCCCAGAAACTTATTACACTTATTAATTAACCTGCAAAAATTTCGCATCCAATAAAGGTTCATAATATATAGATTTCTATATTTATACATGCACTCAGTGGACTGGGACCATCAGCCCATATCTATTCAGTTAAAAATGTAATTTATCTTAATTTGTTCTTTTTTAATACCTCCTTATAAACTTTTACATACACATTAATCGCTCTTGTAGCAATAAAAGTCAAGTCATTTGCTCAAAACTTTTTATTAAGAACTTATTAAGAATAAACACCACAAAATTGACAAAGTGTCTGCTGCAGTTTACACTATATTTTTGAAGCAAAGAGTCTAGTTAAGAATGGTAAATAATGAAAGAATTAAAACATACAATAGATTTAGAAAATTATATAGTTAACGACTTAAAAACTGATGAAGATATTAAATTATATCTAAATACAAGTTTAAAAGATTATATTGAAGATGGTGATTTTAATTCTTTTTATCGTGCATTAGAAATTGCCATTAAATCAAGAAATTCAATTTCAGGTTTTGCAAAGAAAATTGGAATGTCCAGAACTCATTTATACAGTTTATTCAAAAATGAAAAAGAACCTAAATTTTCAACCATTGTAAAAATATTTCATGAATTAGGTTATGAATTAGAAATTGCGTAAATATCCAAATCTTATTGATAATTTGTGGTATCTCAATTTGCAAGCAAAAATAAAATTGCACTTTTTTGCACTTTATTGTACTGGACTTAACTTCAAACACCAAGCCAATTTTAGCCTAATATGGTCTTAAAATTTTGCAAATGGAGTGCAAAAGAGTGCAAGAAAAGAGTACTTGAGTGCAAAAAAAGGCCGGTACATCTCAATACTAAAAAACAGCCTCAATCGTGCTGTCTGTTTGATTTTTTATTAAATTTTATCCGTCTCAATGTCCCAGAAACCTATTAGCAAGAAAAGCCCCATACATCTCAATACTAAAAAACAGCCTCAATCGTGCTGCCTGTTTGATTTTTTATTAAATTTTCTCCGTCTCAATGTCCCAGAAACCTATTACTAACAATAGAAGTAAAAAACACTGTCAAACCAATGTTCAACAGTGTTATTTTCAATATGGTGGGCCGCAGTGGACTCGAACCACCGACCTCACGCTTATCAGGCGTGCGCTCTAACCACCTGAGCTAGCAGCCCTCACATTCAATTTTCACTTGCTACAGCCGTTAAAGTTTCGCAAACTTCTAACCTCGGAAGCTGCTCCTTACGGGATACCAGAACCGGCAGCCCATAGCCTTCAGCCAGTAAATATATTACACCATAGACAAAATTTGAAATCAAGTATTTTATTTTAAAATCTATAAAATCTTATGACAGTTCAATTTTCAAAACTATTCCTCAGAGCCTGTCGGACGAAGGATAATAATAGAATTGATATTTAACTGCACAAAGTCATGAAACTCTGTTCTTCTGTTAGGCAATTGTCTATAGGAAACTTCGCAATCTTTTATAGCAACAAAACGTTTTTTACCATTTAAGATATCTGAGAGCACACGGCTTCTTTTACCGATTTTAGGCATAAATACGTAGCCTTTTATTTCGTAATCCTGTGTAATTACAAGGACACGCTCTGACCACACGCCGTTGGTAAAATCGTCGTTTCCTAATTCTTCAACTTCAAAAGGTTCGTATTCTTCTGGCATTTTTTCTCCTTGTAATTAGTTCTGATTCTGTATACTTTACTATGATAACTGATAGGATTGGAATAGCGGCAGATACAATGCTAACGCAAGGAACATTACTATACTACCGATAACAATAAGCATTAATGGTTCAATCATTTTTGTCAAAGCATCAATGATATCATCAAGTTTCTTATCAAGGAACTTAACACTCTGATCAAGCAATTCGCCTAATTTACCTGTTTGTTCACCGGTTGCAATCATAAACAATACCATTGAAGGTATAATATTGGCAGCTCTTAAAGCCGTGGAAAGGTGAACACCTTGCTGAACCTTAGCTATAGATTCCGTAATTTTATTCTTAATTGTTTTATTATCTAACGTAAGGTTGCCCAAGTGTAAACAGTCAACAATCGGGATACCTGCTTCATAAGCAACAAACATAACTGTAATAAAGTTAGAAAAGTTAGCGTATTTTAACATATCACCGATTAACGGAACTTTTAAGAAAAAGTCGTCTAATATTCTTCTTGATGTCGGATTTTTAAATGCAACATAAATTACTGCAGCTATTGCAAAAGGTGCCATCAAAGTCAAATACCAGAATTCCTTCAAAAACTCACCCAAGTCAATACATATCTGGGTGAATATAGGTAACTTGGCACCTGATTGGTCGAACATTTCCTTAAACGCAGGAAATACGAACATTAACATAACAACAACTACGATAATAGCAAGGACAATTACGAAACAAGGATAAATCAAAGTACCGATAACACGCCCTCTTATGTTTGCCTGTTTTTTCAACAAATCAGACAAACGGTCAAGAGTTTTTTCCATTTCCCCTGAATCTTCACCTGCTTTTGTCAAACCGACATAGATACTTCCAAAGATTTCTTGATACTTTGCAACAGTATCTGCAAATGTAGCACCTGCTATGACCTGTTTTCTTATTTCTCTGGCAAGCAGCCTGATACGGGACGAAACAGCATCCTTCTCAAGAAACACAAGACCCTCGATAATAGGTACACCTGTTTGTATCAAGGTTCTGAACGTTCCGGTAAAGTCAATCAGTTCTTGCAAAGACAAAGGACTGAGCCTTACTTTAGGTGCAGAAACTTTCTTACCTTCATCAAAAACCTTTGTCGGTATCAAACCTAACTGTTTTATCGCTTCACGGGCAGCTTTAACGTCATCGGCTTCTATTTTACCGTTTACAATTTCTGATCCGTTTCTTAATGCTATATAATTAAATATTGTCATAAATGATATTACCTATCTTATTCAGTTACCGGTCCTAATACACGGACATACTCGCTAATAGTGGTTTCACCCCGCAAAATATGACCCAGACACGAAGTTTGAAGGGTCTTCATACCCATTCCTACTGCTGCTTCTTCAATTTCAACATCATGCGCGGAATGAGCAATCATTTTTTTGATTTCTTTGTTAATTAACATTACCTCATAACAACCGATACGGCCTTTGTAACCTTCGTTGTTACAATCAAAGCAGCCTTTTGGTCTGTATATTGTGCGTTTCATAAACTCTTCCTGCTCTTCAGGAGTAGCAACTACAAGACGCGCTTCTTCGATAGTAGCATGGTAAGGCTCTTTACATTTCGGACACAATCTTCTGACAAGACGTTGAGCCACAATACCTGTCAATGTGGAAGATATAAGATAATCTGCTGCACCCATCTGAATCAAACGGGTAATAGTAGCTGCTGCGGAGTTGGTGTGCAGAGTACTTAACACAAGGTGACCTGTCAAGGCGGCTGCAATAGCAGTTTCTAACGTTTCAAAGTCACGAATCTCACCGATAAGGATAATATCAGGGTCCTGTCTTAAGATAGCTCTCATACAAGAAGCAAAAGTAATACCGGCCTTCGGGTTAACCTGTGATTGGTTCAAGCCGTCAATCTTGATTTCAACAGGGTCTTCCAGAGTGGTAATGTTAACACCTTCGTTATTCAAACTTTTCAAAATAGAATAAAGTGTTGTCGTTTTACCTGAACCTGTAGGCCCTACAGCGAGGATGATTCCGTTAGGCGCTGCAACCATTTTGTTAATACGGGCTAAGTCATCTTCTGTACCGCCTGAAAGCTTAATTACCTTATCCTCGGTTTTTATACTTGCGGCAGGCGCAAGAATACGGATAACCATCTTTTCTTTACCTGATACAGGCAAAGTATTGATACGGAAATCGTAAGAAATACCCTTATACTTAACTGTAAAGGTACCGTCTTGCATTCTTCTGTGCTCAGCAATATTCATTCTGGCAAGAACTTTAAAACGTGCAATCAAAGAAGTTTCAACTTTGCTTGGCAAATCAAGAACACGGCGTAAAATACCGTCAATACGATATCTTACCGTATAGCAGTCTAATCTCGGTTCTATGTGAATATCGGACGCCTTCATATCGATACCGTCCGTAATAATTTTGGTTGCAAAGTTAGCAACTGCACCTGAAGTATCTTCAAGCTCTCTTTCAACTTGTTCCCAAAGAGATTCTTCAACCTCAAATTCGAGAGTTTCCTGCTCGATTTTTCGCATAATCTCTTTAGTTTCTTTTCTTGCACGACCGAAATATTTTGTCATACAAGACTTAAATTCCATGTAACTCATCAAATACGGTCTGGGACGCATACCTGTCAGGTATACGATTTCGGTCAACGCTTTTTTGTTACTCGGGTTAACCATACCGATATCAATGAACTTGCCGTCTGAAGCAAGAGGAATTAATAAATTTTCTTTTATAAAATCTTCCGGAATAATACGAATTGTTGATTCCAGAATATTTAACTGCTGTGCACTAACAGGCTTGAACCCTTGTTGGGAAGCAAGAGCATCTTTTAACTGGTCAACGGTTATAAAGCCCATAGAAACAAGAGTAGAACCTATAGGTGTAGCTGATTTTTTAGAGGCAGTAAGAGCCTCAACCAATTGCTCGTTAGTCAAAAGCCCCTGTTCTATTAAAATCTCACCGATTCTTTTTTTAGGAGCACCTTCTACATAGTGTACACCGTTATTATTCGCTACAGCAGTTTTATCTTGCGGCTTGAGATTTTCTGTAGCAACACCTTGTGAAGTATCATCGTTTGCAGATTCATTTTTAGCATTTGAATCAGCCCCGTCAGATGCTGTCCCAGTATGATCATTAGACTCAACAGAATTTTCCGCATCAGAAGAATTTTCACCGGGCAACAAAACTTTTTGAGATTCTTGCTGTTTGGCAGCAGCAGAATGTTCATTTTCTACTATCGTATCAAAAGAATCCTCAGAATTTTTTATATAATACTCACTTATATAGTAATCAAGAAAATCAGTAAAACTCTCTGAATCAAAAGTGATAAATTTCACTGTATCAGAATCTTTAGAAGAAATAGCCTGAGCTATAACCCCCTTGTCAGCACCTTCTTTAATTACAACAAACAAAAAACCGGCTTGCTTATTTATCGGAACAAAATTAAACTCGAGTAAATCATCTTTTGTAAAAAGTTCTGCAAACTTCGGATTAATATTAGATTTTATTTTATTTATAGTATCAGTATTCATTTCAGCCGTATTCGTATAATTCAATAAAGGGTCTGTTTATTTTATATATCCTGCCTGATATTTTATATCAGGCAGGATAACTATTTAGGTTTTTTCTAACTATAAGTTTTCGCCGGCAGAAGCAACGTCTTCAGTGTCTTTGATGATATGAGGAGTTATCATAATAACAAGCTCGCTCTTTGTGTTAGAAGTTGTTGTGCTTCTGAAGACTGAACCAATGACAGGTAAATCACCGAGTATCGGGAGTTTTGATATATTCTTGTGTTCTTCTTCCTGAATCAAACCGCCGAGTACAAGCGTTTCACCGTCCTTGATTCTTATGTTGGAAAGTTCAAGATTTCTTCTCTGCAATAAAGTTGCAGCGATAATCTGACCTTGACCGGTAGAGCTCGGAGCCATAATTTGCTCTTTGATAGTTGCGTAATTAGGCATTAAATTCAAAGTAACATAACCATCAGGGCTGATGAACGGAACTAATTCAACAGAAATACCGTTATCTTCACCGATTTCATATGTTCTTGATACCCCAGCTGTACCAACTGTACCTGATGTCATGATTTCTTCTTCTGTTGTTTTAACGTAATCAGAAGTCAAGTTAATAACTGATTTTTTACCGTTAGTTACCATAACCTTCGGATTAGCAAGCATTCTGCCTTTTCCGTTTTCAATCAAATAGCTCATAGCCCAAGAAACAGTGCTTCTGCCGTGATATCTGAAGTAATTTGTGGAAGCTGCCCCTTGAGAAGATGAACTGCTTCCGTCACTGCCTTCCGTTGCAGGAGCATATGACTGGAAGGGTCTGCCGGTAAAGAATATTGCTGAAGATTGTCCTTGTGTATTGCTATAAGGACGCAAACCTCTGTCACCATCAAACATTGTTGAAACAAACGGAGTCAAAAGAGCCCAGGTGTTTTGGAAATCTTTAGAACCGCTTTCGGATAATTCAACAATCTGTACTTCAACGTATGCTTGCGGCTGTTTTTTGTCATTAGCGGCAATAAAATCTTTAACCATATCAGCCTGTGCTTCAGAACCGCCGGTAATTGTCAATGTACCATTCTGAGGGAAGTAAGTGACAGTCAAAGCAGAACCCTGCAAAGAAACTAATCCGTTTGCATTAAGGCTGTTTTTTACGGAACATGCCACTACACCACCACCAAGCGAGATATTTCCGGCAAGTGAAGAACTGCCGCCGCCTGAAGAACTGCCGCCGCCTGAAGAACCGCCGCCAAGCTCAGCAGCACCGCCGGTCATAAAACCACCGAAGCCACCTGACGAACTACCGCCTGAAGAACCGCCGCCTGCACCTTGATCATTTGTGAATAAGGAAGAACAAATCAGCTGAGCCATTTCTTTTGGTGTAGTATGATTTACTCTAAATGTTACAGTTTGAGGCTTAACATCCAATTTAGTAACAATTTTTTGTGCCATTTTGTAATCATTAGATGTACCGAATATAATCAATTCGTTTGTCTGCGGGTTTGTAACAACAATCTGTCCGTTTGACAAACCGGGTCTGTTTCTTGAAAACACGTTGTTATTTAAAAACGCAGCAAGTTTTGATGCGTCAGCATACTTAACCGGCAATGTCATCATATTCTGTTTTGACATATCTGAAGACATGCTTGCAGATTTTGACATAACAACAAGCGTTCCTTTGTCCATAAAATATGTTAAATCATTTGCCTGTAATATCATTTTAAAAGCATCGTTCAATGTCACATTTACAAGATCCAGTGTAACTGTTCCCGCGACTGAACTATGAAAAATAATGTTCAACCCTGCTTTATCAGCAATCATACGCAAGGTTTGCTTCAAATCTGATTCTCTTAAAGAAACATTTATCTTTCTGTTTCCGTTGGTCAGTTCAACAGCACCATCTAACGGTACAGAATTTTTGTATTCCGTTCTCAAAGCAGGTCTGGAAACAGATGCCTGCATTGCGGCACTTGCCGGTAAACAATACCCCAAGGTTACAGCCAGAGCAAGTGTACAAGCACCTGCGACTGCTAAATAACTTTTTGCCTTTTTTTGTTTTCTGTCAATAAACATTTATTGATGACTCCTATTAATTATTTGTATTTAGTTAAAATTGAATGGCATTTTTTGCAGCGCTGTTATAAGCACCGCCAAATTTGCTTGATAAGTTAGAAACCGGGTTCAATTCAATATTACTTCCGACAGCTTCACCAACCGTAGCCTGATATATATTTGAATTGTACTTAATAGTTACCGAATTCTTTGTAATATCCATAATCTGATAACCGTTTACGGAATCCCCTTTATGCACCAGATAATCAGAACCGCCGATGTTTACAATAGCAGACGGTTTTGCACTATCATACATAATACCGGATATTTTAGTTTGAACAACTTCTGTTACGGCAGGGTCTTCCATCGGAACATCAGCAGGCGGCGCAATCAAATCAAATTTAGGTGCTTTGACTTCCGCAACTTTTTCAGCGTAAGGTACAAACGGGTCAACTCTTCCGCCTGATGCAACCGGTATTGTCACACGTTTTGAACCGCTGCCAAATCCGAAGTGCAATTTATCCTTTTCCTCGTCTATTTTCTTTTTCAAATCTGCTCTTTCTTGATTTGATAAAGTCTTATCATTTTCAAGTTTATCCTGAGCGGCTTTCAACTCATCTTCTTTTTGCGCAGCCTGCTCGGGATTTTCTCCAACAACCGGTTCATCTAAATTTACATCAACCGTTGCGGTATTTTCATCAGCCGGCTTAGCGGCAACATCTTGAGCTGGTGGATTTTCTGCTGCCTGCTGTGCAGTCTGGTCAACAAAATAATCGCCGGCAGCCTGTTCCGGAGCAGAAGCCGGTGCCATGAATTTTTTATAATAGAATAAACCGCCTGCTGCAAGTGCGATAATAACAAGAATAACAATGAAAACCATACCGCTACAGCCTTTACCAGCAGCAGGAGCGGGAGTTTGCTGAGGCTCGAACTGCTGTGCATCATCCTGAGCAGCACCATCCATAACCGGCTGGTTTAATATATCATCCATATCCGGCATGCCGTTTTCCTCAGGCGGCAACTGTTGCCCTGATTGAACAGAAGGCTCAGTATAAGAACTCATATCCAAAAAGTCATCACCGGCGCCATCAGCCGGTACTTCACTATCCCCGAATGAAAATTCCTGACCCGGATTATTCCCGTCACTATTATCCGAAAACGCGTCGAAACTTTCATATATATTTGAGTCGTCTAATTCTCCAAACATTTACACTCTCTTTTTTATACTTCTTCTTCGTAACCTTAATTCTAATTTTATTAGCCATGTACGTTATTGATAACATACGAACAGCCTATTTTAATATAATTCTATTACAGTATTGAAAATTAGGCAAATTTTTATTCCAATATTCTCCATATAGTGGATTAGCATTACAAAAAAACATAATTATTACTTGCTTTTCGACGTTATACAACGGAATAAATTATAAAAAACCGACCAAAAGATGTACTGTACTTGTTAATTGTCCGAGAAAAATTCGTGATAAGGAGCAAAGTGACGTGAACGAATTTTTGGAGTGTCACATTGTTCACATAGTGAAGCCATTTTTCAGGCTTCACCACAGTTCAGCCGAAAAAGAAGGCAAAGGTGAGCAGTGACGGCTCGAAGGCTCGAGGCGGCAACTGCGACACTAGATTAGATATACCTTTATTTTTAAATTAATAATATTCTATCCTTGCTGCTTCACATTAATTAACAATACGGTTTTTTTGTCACTAAAACATATATAATAAAGACTATGAGCGATATTATCCTTACGGCACCGGTTAAAAAACCGGAAGACATTGAAAACTTTATACGGCATGTCAAATGCAGGAGTTTTTATGTATATCATCATAAGTTTTTGGACAACAATTTTGACTATGTTAACGAGTTTATAGAAAAAGCTCATGCCAATAATTGCAAAATTTATGTTAATTTTAAACACAACATAACTGAAGAAGATTTAATAGAAATTAAAAAATTTATAACCTTTTTAAAGCATACTAAAATTGACGGTATTTTTATAAACAGTTATGCAATACTAGAAGCGATAAAAACACAGAACTTACCGTATAAGGTAATTGCCGATTCTTATTTTGATATTCATAATCTTGCGGGTATTGATTTTATAAACATGTTCCACAAGGTTGATCAGGTGATTATTACGGAAGAAATTTACATGAAAAATATTGCCAAAATAAAGCAATATAAAAATATTTCTCTTGCTATAGACTCAGACAACCTGCCGTGGTGTGCAGAAGACATAAAAAAATTAAATGCAATAGATTCAGTAGTCATAAAGGGAAAATTTGCAAATTCTCAAGAGATTTTGGACGGCATAGAGCTTGTTGAAAAAATACTTGAAAAGCCTAAAATGTTCAAAAACCAGAACCTGCCGTTTAAGCATGTAAGAAAAAGCATCTACCAAACAAATCACTTTTCAGGAGAAATGATTTGCGCACAGGGTTCCAATTTTAAATTTTCAAGAAATATCCAGCGTTTTGAATGGGAAAACAAGCGTCCCCGTTTAAAAAAAGATTACGATTACTCAAAAATCGAATTACCCAAAATCAACTTAAGACTAAGTTCTATTGCACAACTCGACGATTTAAAAAAATTTATATCAAAGACCGGTTTTAACCCAGTTTACTCCATAGAATACGGTGAAATATTAAGCACGTGCGATCTTGCTAAAAGCAGCTTTCATCAAATAATAACAAAAGTCAAAAAATTCTGTTTTAATTACGGAATACATTTACAGCTCAGCACACCGAGAATCCTCATTGAAAGAGATTTTGACCGAGTATATGAATATGTAAAAAATTTATGTCTTACAGAGCCGATTCCCTCTTCTATTATAATAAATAATATAGGATACCTGTGGACTTTTATTAATGATGATGAATTGCACCGCATACCGGTTGAAATAGGTCAGGGCATAAATCTTTTAAACAGCATGTCAATAAAATGTTTAAACAACTTACATCCGATAGATACGGTTGATTTCAGTTCGTTTGAAAATATTACCAATATAAAAAACTGCATAAAAAAAGTTAAAAATATTATTCCTAATAAAAAGCTGACAATTGCCGGCAATGTAAGGGTACCCTCACTTGGCCTTTGTCCTTTAAATAACGATACAGCGATAGTTTCAAGACTTTCTTGCAAAGCGCCATGTCATAACGGAAATTATGCACTCAAAGACCCGTATTTAAAGAAGGTATTGCCTTTTGTAGTAGACGGTTTTTGCAGAATGCACATGTTTAAAGATTACATCTTACACCTTTATGAATACGTACCTAAACTTGAAAAAATAGGTATAAACGAATTTATCATAGATTTATCGGATCTTCCGCCTAAATATGTAAGTATTCTTTTAACTCACTTTTTAAATGCTCTGGCTGGTTTTGAAAAGCCCGACAGAGAAACCGTTGAAGAATACTGTATAAAAGATTTGGTATAACCGCAAAAATGGCAAAAAAAAGCCCCGTTGAGGAAAAAGAAAGAAACGGGGCAAGATATATGTTCATCCGAGATTATTTATTTCTGTTTTTAAAGCATTTAAGCGGTTTAACCAGCCATTGAGAAAAATTTTTTGATTGCCGTATTGAGCAAATTCCTTATACTTTTCCTCTCTGGCTTTTATAAACAGTTCGGGGTATTTCCACGCTGCGGCTTTCATAAACTGTTTTACACGATTCACACCCATGTTGACAGCTGTGTCAAAAGCCAAAAACGCAAATTGCGGGGACATTTTGTCACACCCCGCTTTAAGCCAGTAATTTTGGTAATATATTTTTTTGACTTCATCTCTTGTAATGTACTTAATGTCTTTTGATGGCAATTTTTGTGACATAAGCCAGTTATTGTATGTGTTTTGAGTAATTCCATAATTAGTTGCACCGCCTTTATCATATTTGTTGTTAACATATCCGCCCTCCCATTTGAGAACAAATAAAAGGGCGGTTTCAAATAAATTTTCCATATAATTGCTCCGATTATAGCTTTAGTTATTTGTACTTCCGTGCCATTGGACAATACTGATTAAAAGCGTTTTTACGTCATTAACGTTTTTATCAATACTATCCATGCGGTTTTCAAGACTGGTATGGTTATCTCTGTAAGTTTTATCCGACACATAATGGTCAGCTACGTATTCAATAAGCTCAGACTTTACCTCCGCAATTTGATCGGGAGTAACAAAAATTTTGTACTGTAAAAAGAACATTATTAAAACAATAACCAGAGGAGCGTATTCAATAATGGTATCCACTTATTACCCCCTTTAGTTATACTTTTTAAAATCGTTGACCAGATGCACAAACTTTAACCTGTGCGCAAAAGTCATTTTAGACTTATAGTTTTGTGCAATGTCTATAATTTGTTCGGCAATGTCTACAGCTTTTTTGTAATCTTTTTTATTTTCAATTATTTCTGTCTGGACTTGATTTTCGACCTTAGATTTTTCAAATTCAAAAAATTTAGCCAGTACATTGCCGATTGAGTTAATTATGAAGGAAAACATTAAGATTCCGCCTTTGATGATGTCTTAACCTTATGTTCATCTACAATAACGTTAATTAACCCGATGATACCAAGCGCACAGGCAATTATTGCATCGGCAAGTTCAGGTTTTAACACAACCCCAAAAGCAGCAAGTACAGAAAACAACCCTTTATAAGTACTTGATTGATTAAGATATTTTAAAATAGTTTCTGTTATTTTATTCATTTGTATCCTCACTTTCTGTATATTGTTCTGCCTGTGCAACAACAGCATTATAATTAACGGTAAGAAGTTCCAGCTCCGCAATTGATTGAGCATTGTCAACAGCCGCCAGCAATTCACTTGTTTCAAATTCAATATTTGAAACAATACTTGTCGCAACCGCACACATCTGCACAAACTGCTCATATGTCAAAGTTACGGGGTTGTAGTCATAATCAAGCCAGACTATAGTATCTTCTTGTTTAGATATTGCAAGTTGAGCCGACAACCTTATTTGAGCCCTGTCATCACAATCAAAATGCGCATTGTTAAAATAAAAACCTGCCTTAAAAGCAGTTTCTTTGGAATTATTTATTTCTTCTGTTTTTACTTGCTTCGCTTCTGCTAACAATTCGTCTTGAATTTCATTAGCAAAAACAAATTTATTGTTTCTGTACAAAATTTCCTTTTCTGTTTCTTTTATTTCAAGCCCCCTATACTGTGGGATAAAAAGCAAAGTATTTATTAATTTCTGCTTGTCTGTGTCAAATAATACAATTTTATTTTCTTGTTCAATATAATAATTAGTCATTTACAACTCCTTGTGCATAAATAAAAATAAACCGATTAATGCTGAGGTTATAACCTGAATACCCAATTACAATTTTATCCCCCTTTTTGCAAGGGAGAAAAACACCTGAAGTGTATGGGCCGTTGGCAACAGCGTTTTTAGTTATAATTCCGTTAGTATCATTGCTTAAAGAAGCCCAACCGTTTAAACTTTGTCCTGTTGTTATGTATAAGGAGAAATACCCGTCAGCCGGTGCAATATACTCGTATCCACTTGGAAGTACAGCTAAATCTATATATTTATCTGATGGCATAGACAGTTTAGTAATAAATCCGCTATCACCTCTGCTAAGTAAAGTGATAGGTTTATACACCAGCGAATTTGTTATTGCAGCTTCTGATTGTTTAACCAATCCGATATTACAGAGTGACACAGTATTCCAAATATCATTGCTATATTGATACCAGTAATTTGTATCAGCCGCATAATACAAAAGTAAACTTCCGTCATCCGGTCGGTCTTTTAATAATCCGCTGCCGGTTGTCTGTAAAGACTGTAGTAATATATCCGGTGTTTGCTCATCATATACAAAAAATAAATTTTCTGTAGTGTTTGAAAAGGCTGTTAAGGTTTTAGAAATATCTTCACTTAATGTATACTCTATATTGTTTAAAGTCCCGTCACTGTTTCTACCGTTAGAAATTAACAGCTTTAACCCCGATTTTAGAGTAAGAGTATCAGAGGTAAACTCAACCGCTGCATCGGGTGCTTCCAATACGCAATTTGTTATCTGTGTTTGTCTAAGCGAGTTTGACGCATTAGAAAGAGAACCAAGCCCTTCATCAACAGTATCTTCAAGTTCCTGAACGGAATCAGCCAAAAACTCCTGAGCATCTATTAATATTTGATTCGGACTTGTAGAAACATTACCGACTTTGTAATAAAGAAATTTGTTGGTTGATTGAGGCTGCACGGTATCAGATTTGCCATACAAACCGTTATTAGAAACATCGCCTGTTCTGGAATTTGTTGAAGTTCTTACACCGTTTTGCTGACCGTTGTTGGTTATATAACAATTACCGGGGTCTCCCAAATCAGCGTTTGAACCTGTAAGATAAATAGGCGAGTGCTGGTGATTAGGCAAACCTGCCTCGTTAAACTGATTCAATTTAGTATCATCGGTAGTAAACTGCATAAACCAGTTGTTGCGCGGAAGATAAAACTGCTGATTTGTCTTGTCAAGAATATAAAAATCAGCAATACCTGTTTGATAAAACAGCCGGTCTATGACATCTTTTTGAGAGATATCCGCTATATAATGACCGGTTAATGACTGTACGCAGCTTATTTCTCTATATGTTACGGACACGCCCTCATCAAATTCTTCAATTATCTGATTAACAGCGTCAGGATATGTCATTGTAACAAGCCCGCCTTGAATCACCCAGCCAATAGCTTCTTCTCCTATTAATTTGCGGTCGGTTATTTTTATATCAAACAACCTGAAGCCATCACCATTTTGAGAATTGTACTTAAGATGCATTAAACAATCGTTTAAAACATCGGTGTTACATGGAGATACACCCGAAACCGTCGGATTATCTGTCCATGTGTAAGATTGATTATCCATTTTTCCTCCTTTTTTTTGAATAACTTTACTAATATCCTTTAGCCCTGAGGCTCAACTTGCAGGTGGTAAGTTCTCCCGCGTTTGTATAAGCCTTTAGGAGTGCGTAAGTGTTTGTTTTTTCCGTTACCACAACATACGCGTCATTGTTGTCATTAACTGTTGCAACAATTGACGGCGGTTTGATAAACGAATAATTTATCGTCAAACCGTTTTTATCGGTTATCTCAAGTTCTAAATCTAAATCCTTGTCCGGTACATCAACAGCAGCCTTTAATGTAGTCAAAACCGTTTGCACATTGTTGTAAGCCTTTAGCGTTACCCTGAATTTGCAGTACCTGAAAGTATATTTACCGGTGTTAACAATTTTCCAGTCGGTAAAATTTAATCCGTTGTCTGATAACGCCCATTCAACAAGGACATTGCTCTGTTCATCAGCGGAAGTATATTGAATATCAAAAGACACAATACACTCTAAAACCGCTCCTATGTCATAGGTTTGGCTTAGATAAACACCTTCGCTTGCTGTTGAAGTTCCCCAGATACCTGTTCTCTGGTAATATCCTGCGGCAGAGTACCAGAAATCTTCTGTGTTATGCCATTTAATGTCTTCTTCAACAAGTTTTATGGTATCTCGATAAACCCTTAAATTTTCATCAAGAGTACCGGCAATATTATCAAGGATATCTATTTTAACTATTTCGTTAACACTTGGTATCGAATCGACACTTATAACGTCAAGAGTGGGGTTTTGAGAATAATTATATCCGTTAAACGCTTTTATCCAAAATTTAAACACCCCGTTTGTAGGAATTTCCATGGTGAAAGTGTTTTCCGTAATTTTTGATTGAATAACGGCGGAATTTTCCCACGATTCTCCCATTCTGATTTCATAAGTATCTGTTTTGTTCCGGTTATATTGCCAGACAAAGTTAAACAGGTTGTTTGACTGCACAACATTAAAGTTTTGTACATCATCAGGATATTTTGCAGGGTCTGAAAGATTGCTGACAAGCACAAGAGGCTCTTTGCTGCCTAATTCGTCAGAGTAAAGCCTTTCATCATAAGTCCGCCAGTTAACTGTAAAAATTCCTGCTCCGTCATCTTCAACACCGGTAACTTTTACTTTATAGCTTTTTAATCCCATTAAAATAGAATCAAACGCGATAACATCACCTACCTCAAGGTCATAGCCTTTGTAATCCGTTTTAAAACTGCCAAAGTAAGGCTGTAGCCGTTTTGCATTGACGTAATACCATGCAAGCCTTGATGCCTGATTAAAACTTGTACAGCTTAAAATATCAACGCTGTGTTCAATCGGGGTTCCGTCCCTGTATTCCGGTATCTCTGCGGTTGCCTCAACTTTTTGCCATTCGTGCTCGGGTGAAACAAACGTGCATTTTAAGATGTCGTAGTGCTCTTCTTTGGGAATGGTTTCAAAAGTTTCAGAGCCTGAGATTATGTCGTTTTCCTTAAATATTTTGCCAAGAGGCTCGGGTTTGTCTATTTTAAACTGCAATTTCCCGTCTTTAACAAACAAATTTCCTCTGCAAGAACGGTATATTTCATCAAGCAAATTTCTGGCGGACATCTGGGCGTCAAATATCATGTTAAAGGCAAAACGCGGGGATTCAGTGTATTCGCCAGTTTCGTCGCCATTTTCATCAAGTTTTGGTGTTTGAACAATTTCATCACAATACGCCGCAGACTCAATAAAGCTGTCGAGGTCAAAGAGTTCTTTTACTATATTTTCGTCAATATTACCGTGCTCGTTTATTCCAAGCCCAAGACCGTTATAGCAGGTTAAGAAGTCAAATAAAACCCAGGCCGGATTTTCCGAGTATTTGACCTCAAACTCGTAAGGGTTTTTGTAGACCCTGATTTTTCTGCCTTTAACTACTGCCGTCAGGTTGTAATTTGCATCAATCTTCTGAGTTCTCGGCACGGTAATTGCAAGATATGCAATGTCCCTTAATGAACCGACTTTTTCAGCCCTTTCGTTATGATCCTTGCCGCCGACTATCGGGTCAATAGTCTGGGTAGAGGTTCCGTAGTATTTGTTTACTGTTATGCCGGAAATTTCTTCTACCGGAATATCGTTGAGTTTAATTTCGGAATACTCTGTAATTTCGCCTTCGGAGAAAGCAACTATCCTTTTTACTGTTTTCTGGTAATTTTCATCCTGCCAGATACGGTTCCCTGCTACTTTTACAGTGCCATAAAGCAAAGGTACCGGCAGATTCTGGTCTGTTTGGGTTTGTAAAAGTCCTTTGTATGTCGGAGACTGACTGCCAAAATCCGGTTTTTTAGAGCCCAGCATAGTAGCTGACATTGCAATACCGCCATAGATTACAGAAGCTCCGACATACCCGATAATTGTTCCTATAGTTGCCAGTGACGCCGTTGCTAAAGTAAAACCCATTGCTCCTGCTGCACTAAAAAACAAAGAAGTAATAGCACCGGCTAAAGCATCAAATCCTATCATTGTTTCACCCTATAAGATTGAAAATCGTTAAATAATTTCAATCTCCCTATTTGTAAACTATGCTCTTTAAACACGTGAATAACTTTTCCGTATTCAAAATAAATTGCAACATGCAGCGCCTTATTGTATTTTGTTGCAATAATATCCCCCGCTTTTAGTTCTGCGGGGGATATCTCATAACAGTGTTCTTTAATTTTTTCGATACCGTAATTGTAATTTTGTTCAACATCTTCTGAACACAGGTTGTAACGCGGTATCTGCGGGTATAAAACCTGTATCGGATAAAAACACCCCTGATATGTTCCGTCTTCATTCAATAATTGGAAAGGGTGTCCGATTTTGTCCAGAAGTTTTTGCATTTTTTCTTCCATAAAACCTCCGTTTTTACTGTTTATATGCATACAAAAACAACACCCTTTTTATACTCGGGTGTTGTTTTATTTTTATGACAAATAAAATTTTATTTTTAATTTTGATTATTTCTTGCAGCTTCTTGTTCTTCGTATTTTACAAGCATTTCATAAATTTCGGGGTATTTTCTTTTAGCTGTAGTTTTTAAAGGCAGTCTAAAAAACATTCTTTGTCTTTTTATATCAATGCCCGGGGTTTCAAGTATTTTTTCAACAACGTCTGCCTGACCGTTTTTTACGGCATAAAACAAAGCACTGCCGCCATCTACTGTTTTTATTCTGGGGTCTGCTCCATTTTCTAAAAGAAGCAGAGCTATTTCATTATTTTTATTGTACACAGCCTGCACAAGATAGGGGGTTCCCATATATCTTTTGTTTAAATCTATTTGCTTTGCATCGATAAACAATTTTGTTAATTCAATATCTCCGTTAACAACAGCGGTAAATAACATAGCTTGTGAATCAGGTTTTATCCTTTTCGAGTTTAATGTATTAATTGCCTCTTGCTGTGTATAAGCGTTAGTCTGAAGCCCTGTGAAAACTAATACGCCCAAAATTACAAGCAGTTTTTTCATTTTTTCTCCTTATATTGTCGGTTTTACATAAAAACTTTTTAATTTTATTTCTTTATTAGTTTTTGTTTCACAATCTTTCAGGTTAACAGTTATATGGTTATTGTTTTTTAAAGGCGTAAGCTTTATTTTTACATCTGTTTTAGACATCCCTTTAACTGGGTGCTTATTTATTTCCGTAATTACATCGCCTACGGATAAATTTTCATTAACTTTGTTTTCATCGTAATAAACAGCCGTTATTTTGTAGCCTTTTCTTGTTTTCTTGCCGTCAAATCCGTAAGTATAATAGCCTTTTAATGCCTTTTTCAAAACATCAAGAATCTCTTTTTCCTGAAACTGGTAAGCATATACATTCTGATTATATGCACTTCCGGCATGGTAAGTACTTTTCATACCTAAAGACAGTACAACATCTTTGTTGTCTTGGACAGCCGAAAACATAAAACGGATTTCGGGATTAGAACCCGCAAAAAATTTAACAAGCAAGCTTGTATTCACATTGTACGCCGTAAAAGAATAATCGGAGACATTTTCCAGCGTAGAGCCCTGTTTGACGAGGTACTTCATAATCCTGCTTAAAACATCTTTTTGTTGTGAATTTTCAATAACAATACTGCTGTTGGCAAATGCCGTTGCAGAAGTTAACACAAAAACAATTAATAAAGCCCAAAACTTCTTCATACACAGCTCCGCTAAAATAATCACCGTACAATTATATTAATAAATGCTTTGAATATCAATTTTGCTTGATATTATCTTTACAAATCCATTTATGCTCCTCTGACCATGTTTCTTAAATTTTTGTTGTTGTATTTTATACCTTCAAAGGTAATACTGTTTAACAAATCTTTGTTTTCAAGAAGATATTTTCTTACGTCTTTAGAATCCCACGCCTTAATATTAAAGTTGTTAAACACAACAGGTGATGCGCTGCTTTGACCGTTTGATGAATAGTTTGTGTTTTCAGCAGGGCTCAAGATTCTCTCGCCGCCTTTTAACAAAGCAAATTGTTCATTAGTGCCGGGAATCTCGGCGTTAGCACCCACAGGGACAATGCCTCCGGAATGGAATATACCGAAAGCCCTGCCAATACCTTTAATCAAAGCAGCACCGCTTCCTTTAAAGCCGCCGCCTTGAGACAAAGTGTTTAAGGAAGAAATGATGCTTTGCATTTTGTTTGTGCTGAAAAGTTTTTGCATTGCAGCCTGCGATGCCTCCTGAAGTAGAAATACAGTCAAATCTTTTGCCAGATCTTTCATTTCATCACCAAAGTTTTTGTAGTTGTCAATGATACCGGACATGCTGTCTTGAAATATTCCTGCTATTTTTTCTCCTCTTTCCATCCACATTTCTTCTTCCGCTTCAAATACTCTTTTATCGTATAGGTTATCCAGTGATAATCTTGCTTCGTTTAATTCTGTGGAAGTAAGGCCGGCTTTGTTTTGGTGAAGTTTTTTGAGTTCATCGTAATACCATTTGTCTATGGCAAGACGTTTTTGAGAAATATCTTCGTAATCGTCGATGTCTGTAGAAAGTTGTTCTTTTGCTTTTTGCTGCATTTCCATTAATGTTTTATATGGATTTTTTTCTTCCATTTTTTCACTATATGCTTTGCATAAGTCTAAAATTTCTTCCAACTCTTTTGACATTCCGTTTAATGGAATACCTAGCTTTTTGTAGATTTCTTGGATTTCATCTATTACATTACTGTTTAGTTTAAATCCTTGGGTAAAATTTTTTTGACTCATTTTTATGTCCTTTCGTTTTTGTATGCCAAAAAGACATCTGTTAAGATGTCTTTTGTTTTTTCTTCGTTTTATAATTAATTAATATCTTGTTATTATTACTTTACCATTTTTGTCATACCCCTTATCACCAACCCAGTGATATTTTAGCTCCCCGCTTATAGTGAAAATGTAAGTATTTTCAGGTGTAATAAATAGACTCACTTCCTCTAGTTCACCATGTACATTATAACGTAACGTCCTTGTTGGAGTTTGTAGACTATTACGTTTTTCTACGGTTTCAAGTTGCCCATTACCTTTGTAATAATATACAATATACATATTATTTTTATATGCTAGAGCATACCCGCCGTCTGAATAATGCTCAATATATCTGTCTTTTAGCTCGACTGCACCCAACTTAATAGCTTTTTTGTTTTCTTTGTAATTAGGGTCAGTAAGATTTGCTTTGATTATGGATTGAGGCAGTGTGTATTCAACATTTGAAAAAGCTTCTTCTCTTGCCTGTTTTACCGTGTATTTTACTTCGCCTTTTAGTGTTTTTGCTTCAATCGGTAAAGCAAACATCATTATTGTGATTATCAATATCGGGATTATTTTCTTTTGCATTGTTGTAGTATAGCATAGTTTTTACCTGTTCGTCATTCTTCGCTTACGCTAAGAATCTAAAATTATAGATTTTTGTACTACACGCGGTTATTGATAAGATTCTGAACACACTCAATTCTCGCTAAATTGCTGCGCATGATGCTTCAGAATGACAGCATAGCTCTTTTGACATTCCGTTTAATGGAATACCTAGCTTTTTATAGATTTCTTGAAGTTGTTTAACAATGTCTGTGTCTGCGGTTGTGATACTTTGATTAAAATTGTTTTTACTCATTTTTGGTTTTCCTTTCTTTTTTACATAAAAAACAGACACCTTTTTAGGTATCTGTTTTTCTATTGACTACTTATTTATTACTTTAATTAATATCTTACAGAAATTACTTTACCATTTTTATCATATCCTTTATCCCCAATCCAATGGTATTGTAATTCTCCGTTTATATTAAATATGTATGTATTATCAGGAGTTAGAAATAAACTTATTTCTTCTAAATTACCTTTGATATTGTATCTAAATGACCTCATAGGAGTCTGCAAACTTTCTCTTTTTTCTATAGTATCAAGTTCACCATTACCTTTGTAATAATAAACAATATACATATTATTTTTATATGCTAGAGCATACCCGCCGTCTGAATAATGCTCAATATATCTGTCTTTTAGCTCGACTGCACCCAACTTAATAGCTTTTTTGTTTTCTTTGTAATTAGGGTCAGTAAGATTTGCTTTGATTATGGATTGAGGCAGTGTGTATTCAACATTTGAAAAAGCTTCTTCTCTTGCCTGTTTTACCGTGTATTTTACTTCGCCTTTTAGTGTTTTTGCTTCAATCGGTAAAGCAAACATCATTATTGTGATTATCAATATCGGGATTATTTTCTTTTGCATTGTTGTAGTATAGCATAGTTTTTACCTGTTCGTCATTCTTCGCTTACGCTAAGAATCTAAAATTATAGATTTTGTACTACACACGGTTATTGATAAGATTCTGAACACACTCAATTCTCGCTAAATTGCTGCGCATGATGCTTCAGAATGACAGTACAGCTCTTTTGACATTCCGTTTAATGGAATACCAAGCTTTTTATAGATTTCTTGAAGTTGTTTAACAATGTCTGTGTCTGCGGTTGTGATACCATAATTTTGTGTTTTGTTGTATTATGCCATTTTTTCCTCCTTTATTAATTAAATTTAAAGCACACAAAAATAAGCACTTGATAAGTGCTTATTTTATTATCTTATTTGGAATTTTAATCTCTGGTTAAAACTAAATTACCATTAATATCATAACAATTATTATTTACCCAATGGGATACAAGTTTGCCGTCAGGTCTGAAATTATATGTATTGTTTTCATCCACAATCAAAGACACAGTGGTAAGTTCATTATACTGATTATAGATACAAGTAATTACAGGATAAATAAGACGATTTCTTTTTCCAATACTTATTAATTTTCCTTTAGATGAATAATAATATTCAAAATAAAAATTATTTTTATATATTATCCCATATTTTCCATCAGAAAATACTGTAATATATCTATCCTTTAACTCCGTAGCACCTAACTTTATAGCTTTTTTATTCTCTTTATAATTAGGGTCAGTAAAATTCGCTTTGATTATTGATTGCGGCAAAGAGTGTTCAACATTTGAAAAGGCCTCTTCTCTTGCCTGTTTTACCGTATATTTTACTTCGCCTTTTAGGTTTTTTGCTTCAATCGGTAAAGCAAACATCATTATTGAGATTATCAATATCGGGATTATTTCCTTTTGCATTGTTGTAGTATAGCATAGTTTGTACCTGTTCGTCATTCCCCATAACAGGCAAGTAAAAGCCTGTTATGGGGAATGAAGGGAAATCAATGATTACATTGGCTAACCATCTGCGAAAGTGCCTTGAATGCCTTTTCTCCAACAAGCACTTCCTGATTATCAGTCATTGCATTTTCTCTTAACTTTGCATATGTAAATAAAAACGCATAGAATTTTCTAGGTGTAGCTTTCCAAAAATCTTCATCGCTCCAGCCCAGCGCAGTCCTTGCTGTTACATAGTTTCCACACCAGTCGTATTTGTAATCCATAAGTTGTTCTCCTATATTATTTGGTCTTTTTTTTTAAAGCTGTATTCCCGCAAAATCTCCGGCGGCATCATTGGCATAATAAATGCAGAAAACAAGGAATCTTTTATTATATTAAAAAATCCGGGATATTCCTTAATTCTATTTTTTAATACCTCAATCTCTTTTTCACTATGGTGCTTAAGCATTCCTGTAGTGAGCAGTGAAAGTGAATCATCAATTGTTAAAGAACCTCCGCAAGAAAGAGTATCATAAATTAAAAAAACACTTTTATTAATTTTTTTCTCCAATGCCGCCAAAGCAAGATGGTCAAACTCAAACAAATAAGTTTTGTCTTCGATTTCTAATTTTTGAGGTTCGTTTAAGATGTCTGTAAGCATATTTTTCTCCTTTTTTTCAATTCTGTAACGCTGTTGTTTTTTTAAGTCCATAATTTAGAGATTTTTACAGGGGTGTAAATAACCTCTGATTTTTTCTCCTGACCTTTAAAAATCTGTCTGTTGCCGCTTTCATCAAAATAGCGGACGACCTGTCTTTCTCTTCCAATAGGTTTTCCGTAAACCCAGGGGATTGTTGTTGCCCCTGCGACAGGTTTTATAGGGCAGCATTGCGGTTGACGTATTCTCATATCTTTTGTCCTTTCTAAAAATACTCTGGCGCCTTCTCCTTTTATAGCCTGTGTCATAACAAGTTTAAGCGCGCCTGTTTTTTTATCTTTTTCGTAACTGTGAAGCTCCAGTTTTAAACACCCGTGCTTTTTACAGCAGAGTGTATAAATAATTTGTTTTACGATTCTTTTCCCGCCGATAATATCATCAACGGGCTTTTTTAAGTGGTAAGTTTCGATACACCAGTAAGTTTCGGGGTCTTGTGTGGAATACACAAGTCCGCAGCAGTAGAATTTCATGTTTTTCTCCTCTTGTTGCGCTAAGTATATATCTTATCTTCGGGCTTAATACCCCAAACGGGCACAACTGTCCCCGTTTTTTGTAAATTGTGCTTACAACTTTTTGCAAACAGTTTACATTTATAGTTATAACATATTTTTTGTACCCGTTCGGGTACAATTTTTCTATTGACAACGTAAAAAAATATGTTACAGGATTATTTTTTTAGCGTAATTAGTCTCGTAAAAATTAAGCGCATAGCGGGTTTCGTCCATCGTGTCATCGTTTTCTTTTAACGGAGTATCTAAATCAACAAATTTTTCGTTTCTTTCGTCTTCGTTTGGGTAACGATACAGCCCGAACTCTCTTAATGTGTTTTTACAGCGGTCTTTATTAACAATTAATCTGTCATAGTTGATGATGGCTCGCATAATTCCTATGCTGTCGACTATTTTGGGCTTTTTTTCGTGAACTATTATACCGTTTAGCGCCTGTCTCAGTTTGTGGTTTTGTTCGGGACGGGCGTTGTCACAGTTAATAAAACGAAAATATCTTTGATACTCCAGCTGTTTATCTAAAATCCATTTTATAACCCGTTCTTCGGAAATTTTAGAGCCGTAAAGCTCGTCTATTTTGTAATAGGTATAATCCCTTGTGACTCCGTACAAACCGCAGGACAACGGATGAATCCAACCCCAGTCCAGTCCGAGAAAGTATTCAAAAAATTCGTTTTTGTTGATTTTTTCCACTACCTGTTTGTGAGAGCAGGTATGTTTGTCAAAATTGAAGGTATCATACACAAGCCCCTGTGCAACTACCCACAGCCCTTTGATTTTTCTTGCTTCAAAAACACCGTGGTAAAGTTTTTTCTGGTTTTCGATAAAGGCTTTAGAGAGGTTTGCGTTATCCTCCATTGTAAAGTGCCAGTAGTCAAAAATGCTTTTTATATTCGCATCACCGTCAAGAAATGGTTTTATCCGTTCCCGATAAAGCCAGTGATTTGCGCTTTCGGGGTTGCTGTCGGCAATTGCCCTTGCATTTTGCGGTGTAAGCCTTGACAAAGCCATATTATAAAAGGAATAGTGGTGCTTTGGCAGCTCGTTTGCATACCAGAAATCCCATGTTGCACCCTGAATATTTGAGTCGCTGTCAGATTTTCCGCCGCCGACAACAAGGCAGTTATAAAGCTTGCCCCACAGTTCTATATCCAGCTCTCCGCTTGAGGAATTATATTTTACCTTTGCCCCGTGATAATTTTTTAAATACGGCAAAAGCTCAACCAGTACGTTATTGCGCACTGTGTTTTTTGAGTAACCGGAAAAAACTTTGAGGTATTCGTTGCCGACAAAGTCAAAAATCTGAGGGATTTTATAAATAATAGAAAGTGTTTTTGCAGAACGTACAGCACCGTCACATAATGTAAAAAACGCCATATCTTCGGGCTTTTTGCTTAAGAACAGGCGGTGTTTTCTGCTGTATTTTGATTTAGTCCAATCTATCGGCATTTTCCAAATCTTCTCCCATTTCTTTTAAACTTTTTAAAAATTCTTCCTGAGTACAAATATCGTTTGCGCTCTGCTGCTTTACGCTGCCTGCTGCAGAGAGTGACCTGCGTTCCTCGTTGCTGCAAACAAGCTTGTATAAAGCAGCGTTTAAGGTTGCATTTGTAGAATCAAACCACTTAAGCCGTAAATCACGCTTGAGTTTTGCACGGTTTATCTCTATTGCGTCAGTTATTGCAACCGAAGCATCGAGCTTTGCTTGATAAAACAAAGACGGTGAAATTTCCGTAAAAATAAAAATTTCATCCTCAAAAATTATGCTGTTTTCTATAATCGTCTCAATACACTGCTTTTCAAGTTTTTTATACTTTGTTTTGCTTATGTTTTTCATACTATAAATTCCTACACTTTATCTCTGTACAGTGATTTCTTTTTGTTAGGTTCATTAATTTTGTCAGTAATTTTTTTTAAATAATTTGTCATTTTTCCTCCTTTTTAAATTGATACTTCACAAAAAAATCAGATGTTAGAGTTCTAACATCTGTAAAAAATTTATTTTAGCGGCATAGACGATAACGTCCGCAGGCTGCATCTGCATTGCATATAAAATAGAAGTAGGTTGGGCTTTCAGCCCAACCCTACATAATTCTTTATTCTCTGCCGATTTTCCAGCGTAAACCTGCGGAGAGTGACACACCATTACGGCCGCCGTTGTGTATCATCGCCTGTCCAAAGGCTAAGAATTTATCGTTTACCCGCTTTTGTAAACCCACACCATATTGTACATACGGCTTGATTGACATTTCGGGTAATCTTACACTATCGGCTGTTACTTTTGATTCATCAAGCAAATTCCAAACCATGCTTACACCTATGTATGGCTGCCAGCCGTTCTTGGTGTTTCCTATGAGTTTTATTCCGGGAGCTAACTGTATTGCGTGCATAGGGTCAGATTCTATTCTTACACCTGCACCGTTTGTGTAATCGAATGTATTAACAAAGGTATAAGATATAAGCATACTGGGTTGTAATATCATACCGCCGTCAAAGAACTCAAAGTTGTAACCTGTTTTGTTGCCTAAACCGGCAAGCAACATTGTATAGTTTTCAGAACCGTACATTGTTGAGGCATCGCCTGCGGAAGCTCCGACACTTAAAGTTGTAGCATTAAAGAAGTTGCCTTTGTAGAAGGTTGCTGTTCCGCCTAACAAACCGCCGTTTTGATAAGCGTCAACTCCGCTGTAACGCTGGCTTGCACCGTTGTAACCGATGTAACCTGTTAATACTCTTTCAAAGCCATTGCCGACAGAGGTTAACGGACTATCGTAACCGACTAAAGTACCATAATTGATGTTAGAAACTTTAGGGCCGTTCTTAAGAGGTACGTTCTCAAAGCTTGCATAAGGTTTAACCCAGAAGCCTGCACTTTCTTCTTTAAGAAGAAGAGGAGAATAAGTTCCCACATCAGTTGCATCACCGGTCGGACTCATTGCGTATTTGCCTTGATTAATGATAGCCACACGTTCAAGATACGGGATGTTCATAAATGTATCAGCGTGCTGGAATGCATAATTAAATGTTTGAAGTTGTGTTGTATAAGCACCTGCCTGTGTTGTAACGGGAGATGCTAAGACAGACGGGTTAAATGCATCGGATATATTGCCGTTGCTGCCGGAGCCTGATGCTGCGCGGTTAAAGAAGAAGTAGCCGAGTTTATCTTCGCTGTCCACTCCGTAGTTTACGTCGTATTTATAGATTGGTGAATATACCGTATTTGTTCCTTTATATGATACGGAGGAGTCGCCTGTATATTCAACGTTGTTTGCGAGTTGTTCATCTGCAAAAAGGATTTTAACGTTTGTTTTTTCCGTTGTGGATATTAAGTTAAGGTAGTTAACGTTGAGAATGGCATCGGGTGCTATTGTATATGTATCTGCCGTAACTCTGTCCATTGACTCGTTGGCAAGGTCAACGTCAACAGATAGGTTTGTTGTTCCGTTGAGGTTTAATGTTGGAACGTGCATTGTGCCTATGGCATCGTTGTTTAAGTACATTGCACCCGAGTTAAGCGACAGGCTTTGAGCATTATCAAAGTAATTTTCTTTTGATAAATACAGGTTTGTGTTATCAAGTGAGATATTGGCGTTGTTTACGTTGTTGTTAACGGTAATTTTGGATTTGTCGTCACCGTCTAAGTTGAGGCTGTAGCCCTGCGCACCGTCAACAACATCGGATAAAACGATTTCACCTTGATTTGCTGCTGTCATATTGATTGTTTTAGAGGAATCATTCATGTAAATAGCAGTAGTGTTGCCGGTGAACTCTGATTTTCCGCCGTCTGCTGTGATGTTTATGTCAACGTTGGAGTTAATAGCTGTTCCGTCAGTGTTTTTAAACGATGTATTTGTTAAGTTGACGGTTGCATTTTTGTTTTCTGCGTTAATTGCATAGTCTTTGGCACCTTCTATAGAAACATTTGAGATATTCAGGTTTGTTTCGTTTTGAAGGTTAAAAAGTGTATGAGAGTTTGCATCCAGTGTTGATGGAGCAGATGCGCTTATACCATTGATGTTTAAAACTCCCGCTGTCGTCGGGTTCAAATCTTCGGATAACATATATTTGGAAGAATCTGCAAACTGGAATGTTCTGTCTTCCTGTGTTTCATAACTGTTTATCAATTGCAGGGTGTCAAGCTGCTTTTCTATATCAATAGATATAGAATCGTTCAGGGTATCAGTTGTTGCAAGCGACAGACCGCCTTCTTGTATAAATTTGTCCGTATGTTCAACATAGTTCTTGTCAAACACAAAATCCTGAGCTACTTCTGTTATATTGTCTCCAAAAGCAAGCTGCAAAGTAGATGACGGGTCTGTATTTTTGATAATTTGTACGGTAACAGCTCCGTCCGCTGTACCGAGAAAGTTTATTGCATTTATTATAAGTGTGCCGGTTGACGTATTTTTCGTAGTAATTGTGTCGGCTGTTTTGTTGGCGAAGTTTACATCAAGATTGAGTTTTGTGTCTTCGCCTGCTGTCATTGAAACAAAGTTGTAGTTGCGTGTTTCATTGTTTGCAACATCCACAGTTACATTGCCGGTTGTAACTTTAGCATTTGTTACATCGTTGTACAGGGCTACAGTGCCTGTGCCGTCGCCCGTGATGTTGAGGTTGTAACCCGATGCGCCGTTAATTGTATCATCAAAGCGGATTGTGCCGTTGTTTTTGGCTGTAAGGTTGATGTTGGTTGAAGAATATGTGGCATAGATAGCTTCATTGCGTTTGCCGTTTGTGTCTTCAACGTAGTTGCCGCTAAAGATTGATTGTCCGTTGTCGGCTATGATGTTTGTTGTGCCTGATGCATAAATTGCACCGCCCTGTGCCGTGCCGGATTCTGATTTTACATAGTTGTTGTAAAAATTGCTGTTGGTTAAATTGATTGTATCGTTTCTATTATATATCGCCCCTCCGTATGCCTTGGAACTTCCTGAAGCATAGTTACCAATAAAATCGCCTGTGATATCGCCGATTGTGGCTTGGGCACTCGAGGAGTATGCAGAGTTATAAATAGCTCCGCCATAGGCATAAGAACCTGACGCGGAGTTACCTATAAAATCACTTGTGATATCTCCGATTGTGACTGGGAGACTAGAGGAGCGTGCATAGTTATAAATCGCCCCGCCGTAGGCAGAATTATCAGTAGATGACACGTAGTTATCAATAAAATCGCCTGTGATATCTCCGATTGTGGCTGGGGAACTCGAGGAGTATACATAGTTATAAATAGCTCCGCCATAAGCAGATTTACGAACAGTGTTTACATGGTTGTTAATAAAACTGCCCTCTATGTCGCCGATAGAGGCTTCACCGAAAGAGTCTGTATGGTTTGCAATTGCACCGCCGCCTATTTGATCGGTGGAACTGGTACTTGTTGCAGTAGATTCAATATAGTTACCTATAAAATCACCTTTTATATTTCCGATTGCGACTCCGTACCTGTATGGATCGTTACAAATCGCCCCGCCAGAGACATATGAACCGGACGCATAGTTGCCAATAAAATTACCTGTTATATCTTCAATGTGTGCAGAGTTATTGTTATAAATCGCTCCTCCATAAGATGCATTGTTGCTTATAAAGTCGCCTGTTATATTCCCGATTGTTCCATCGTTATAAATTGCACCGCCGCGGGGATAGTAACCACGTGAAGATGCGTAGTTGCCTATGAAGTCACCTGCTATATTTCCTATTGTTCCATCGTTATAAAACGCCCCTCCATTAGCTCTGGAACCTGATATATAGTTGCCTATAAAATCACCTGTTATATTTCCGATTGTTCCACGATAGTTATAAATCGCTCCGCCATTAGCATATGAACCACCTAACACATAGTTACCTATAAAATCACCGGTTATATTGCCGATTGTTTCATCGTTATAAATCGCTCCGCCATAGAAAGAAGAAACATTAGAATTAGACGAGACGTAATTGCCGATAAAATCGCCTGTGATATCGCCGATTTCTCCAGAGTTATAAATCGCTCCACCTTGGGCAGTGGATTGTGTGGACAAATTCGGCACTAGCGCATAGTTGCCGATAAAATCGCTTGTGATATCACCAATTTCACCACTGTTATAAATCGCCCCGCCATAGACAGAAGAATTTGTAGAAGACGCATAGTTGCCGATGAAATCACCTGTTATATTACCGATTGTTGCGTCATTGGTATTTTCAAGCGCTCCGCCCTTATAACCTGAACTTGGATTTAGCCCTACAAAATCATTATCAATATCTGCCCCTTGGCGGTCTTCCGTGATTCTATCAGGAGCAAGACGATTGTTATCGACATAGTATTTTATTTCATATTCAAAAGCATTGCCGCTGCCGTCAGCGTTTGGTGTGGTGACGGTAAATGTTTTTGTATCGTCTGCTATTTCTGGGTAGCCGTACTCTGTTTGTTTTAAATCTACACGGTAATAGACAGGAATATATTTATTTTCAGTATCTGACCATTCGTATTTTGTAATTACGTTAATGCCGGGTTGGTCGACTTTGGTTAAAGTGTATGCGCTGTTGGCTGTTTGTGCTGGTGCAGGGACAGGGGCTTGGGCCATTGCCGGTGCTGCGATGAAGAAGGATAATGCGAGGGTCAAGGCGGCTGTTTTTAATGTCTTTTGCCAGTGCCAACCCTCACCCTGCCCTCTGTCTTGAAATTGGACGTTTCGGCAAAGCGTGGTTTGCCTGCACATGGGCACTGGGTCTTCGACACGGCGTGCCCGTCCAATTTCGCTCCCATCGGAGAGGGTGAATAAATTTTCTGTCATTCTGAAGCGTTCATCATTGTGTGTTTGCGATGATTGGGTGTGTTCAGAATCTGACCGATTCTGAGTGTAATCGCAAGGCTGGTAAGAATGTTTAAGAAGGTTAGTTTTTTTATTTTTGCGGAAAATCTTTTTCATCTTTTTATGTCCTTTATGTAATAACTAATTCTTTTTTATTTTTTTTGTTGGGCTGAAAGCCCAACCTACTGTGCTGTGGTGCTTGTTTTTTTATATCCGAGCTTTGTGGAATGAATTACAGAAAGTTTCACAAACAACTACAAGCGAGGTTTGTTTGAGGGCTATGTAAATATAACAAACACTTTAATTTAATGAGGGAGAGCCATTTATATAGCCCGAGTTGCCGAGCACAAGTTTGTGTTACTTTCTGTGTGAGTGGAACAGCAGCTCGGGAGTTTCTTGGGCTCCACCCGTTCTTTGCGCCAAAGAATGGGTGGAACATAAAACAAAAATTTTTGTTATTTTTCTTTGATACTTTTCTTTCTTTTTTGCGAATAAAAGAAAGAAAAGTATCGCAAAAGAAAGAAAACAACGCATTGTTAAAAGAGATTTTAAAACTCAGAAACGAAAATTTCCGTCCACTCTCAAAATACCATTTTCGGTACGGTAAATTTTCATTCCTTTGTTTAAAAATCTCTAGTCGTATTCCGGCGGCAGAGCCGCAACACCGCTTACGCGGTATAGGTTGTAACGACTCAGGATGAGCAAAACACTTGTGAGTCGTTTCCCGACCTCTTGCGCGGTTATAGTCATAGTCATCATTCAAAGCAGAATAATTCAGTAAGACAGCTGAATCTTGCTCACTTTCAAGTGATGCACTAAATTGTGCATCGGTACAGTCTGCTAAATCATTGATTTTATACGGTTTATACCCCCCCCCCGAGACTCTTAAAGTCTTGTGGGACAAGGGTTTTGATTCTTTTTTGTTATTAAAGTTTCCTGTCATTTTTAACATCCTGTGTATATACTACCTATATACTAAGTACCCAAATTTTTAAATTTATAACACTTTTGACTCACTTTATTAAGAAATTGTTACAAACTCACCTTGCCAAAATTGGCGACAAGGCATATGTGCCCGAGGTTTTCAGGATTTTACAAATCTGTAATGACAGTATTTAATTATACAAAATAAAAAGGGAAGCCCCCGGATAAGTCCAACGGTGTAACCAGTGCACACCCTCGGACTGCGGGGGGAATCCTTTTTAAAGACACTAGCAGAAATTATACATTAAACACTGCCTGTGTCTTGTGTTGCAGCCAAATCCTGCGCTTTGGCGTGGATTTCTATATCCATCAGTTTTGTCTGCTTATTGCCTTCGGCGCCGAATTCGTGTTCTGTATAAACACCTCGTCCGTCAAAGGTCAAAGTCGCAAAATCGTTTTGCACACCGTTTATCGGGATAGCAGTTGCCTTGGCTTTGTAAATACAAAAATGTATGTCGCCGCCGTCGTTGCTGGTATCGAGTATCTGGGCTTTTAGCTGGAAATAATTGGGCAAGTCGCCTCCGCCAAAGGTAAAAGTGCCGACTTCCGTATCGTCTTGACCCGAGATAGAGTAAGTTCCGCCGGTCAATTGCGCCAGAACCTCGAGGCTGAGTTTTGCGTATTCCATATTAAAAGTGACGGATTTAATTTTGTTAGATACATCAAGTACCTTTTCATCCCCTGTTAACGACTTTTCTTCGATTTCATAAGTCAAAGAAATCTGTCTTACCCCCGGCAGGTCAATACCCGTGCCGCAGGTAAATTTGGATTCCGAGTCTTCTGTTACGGGGAACAGTTTTGCGTCATCGACGCCGAATAGTTTTGTTACTGTTTTAAGTGCCATTTTATTCTCCTATCTGTTGTAAGTTATTGTTATATCAAGCACGTAGCAGTGCCTTTTTGATGAATCTTTTTCAAGATAATAAGGCCCGCTGTTGAGTATTGCGTGCATTATTTTGCCGTTTATTGTTATTGCTTTTTGAAAACTGTCCTGCGGAAACAACAGGTCGTGCAGCGCAAAACACGTATCACGGCAAAGTTCTAAATCTGATAATTTTATTGTTATTTTTATGCCCGAGCGTCTGGCTAAATCACACGGCCGGCTGTCATAAAGGTTTAAGACAATTACGTCATCGCCCTTTGACGAGTCGTAATCGTACTTTATCAATGTATCGTCAGCAAGAGAGTTTTGGACAATAAAGTTTTTTAAGTCATCTAAAATCATTTTTGTAACTCCTTTTTTATGCAAAGTAAACTTCATTGATAACGCAAACATTACTTGCAAGAGGGTAATAAGGATTTACATTAACGACTTTAAACACCTTATCTCTGATTTCTAAGATATCATCGACTTTAACGGCCGCTTCCGTATAAAGACGCCCCGAGCAGACAAGCTGCTGACCCTGAGCATTAACCGTCAGAGAGTGTTTCATCTCTAACCGGCAATCGATTTCTTCAAGGGCGATAATGTTTGGGCGTCCGTTTTCATCAGTGCCGTTTACGGTTTTTAAGACAGCTTTGTTAACGAGCATATCTGTGTAGTATCCCATTTTTACCTCAAATCTATCGGATAACCTTTTTTAACCCACTTTTTGACAAGATAACGCGCTGTTGAGCTTGTAAGCTGATTGGCTTCAAAAGTTACGGACGCTGCGTTATAAGATACCGACCCTGCCCCGAGCGAGATTGATGAGATATTGTTTGCCATATTCATTTTATGAATATTTGTGTCCTGACTGTTTATGAGAGAGTAGGCTTCTTCACAAACCGCGTCTTTTATATCCTGAGGCATTTCGTAATCTCTGGGGAATGCCAGCGGCTGGGCTGCGCTTTGCTGCGAGCCGACAAAATCAAAACGGCTGATTTTTTTGCTTGCGCTTATCAGCAGTTTTTCCTGTTCCTCTTGTTTTAGCGAATACCAGTCAGCGGAATCATATCTTTCATCAAAATAGCACTGTGCATCTTCTAATGTCACAAGCGAGTTTTGATATAAAGTGATAGTCATTTTTATCCTTTCCGCCATACAAAAGACGGGGGAATCTTTTGTGATTTCCCCGTCAAACCGTACGGCCTTTTTAATTTTAATTTGTACTAAATAGTGTGTTTACAAACTAAGTTGATGATTTAGGCGTCAAAACAGCAAACGGATAACGGTTTGTTCCGCCTTTTCTGTTTACAGGTGAAGCAACCTGAACACCCAATCTCATTACGCAGCGCAGCGCAAGCATATCCTGCTGGGCGAGGTTGTAAGCGATTGTACCGTCTGTATTTTGAATTATTGCCTGATCAAGAACCTTGTATGTAATATCCTGACGTATTGAATAAACAGCCTTTGTAAAATCACCGGCAACAAGCAAAGCTTTTGTGCTGTCAAAGATACCTGTTTCGTCATACATCATAGGTCTACCAACAAGGCTGACAGGCATTTCGGACGTCAAGCCCGGTGTATAAAGCAGCTGGTTATTTTTATCTCTGAGGTTTCTGAATTTTGCCTCTAAAGTGCTGTCAGCATAGAAACCTGTAACTTTATAACCTGCTGCCTCAACTTTTGCCATAACCCCGTTTTCTCCGATTATGTCACCGGCAATGTCTTCATTTGTACCGATTTCGACTTTATTGTTTTTGGCAATAGCCTGTGTAACAATAGCTTCCGGATAAGAAGACGGTTTGTTAACGCCGAAGAACACTGCCTCGTCAATAGCAACGCCGAACGCCTCAACTATTTGAGGTTTGATTTCGTCCCACATAGAGTATTGTGCATCATCAAAAACAGCCTCGGGGATAGGTACGATTACGGCGATTTCTTCTGCTGTAAGGGTTAATTTATCCCATTCGGCATTTGTTGTCTTTTTCATATCCGTGTCACCGTTTAAGAAGTAAGCTGTCGGCAAAGTTGAGGCAATCGGCAAAGTTTTTTGTTTTGCGCTCATGTTAGGCAGCTGTTTAAACAACTGCAAAGCTGCAGAAGCTTTAGGAACTTCCTTAATAATTTCTGTTGATGTTTCTACCGGAATCAAGGCTTCTGCGTTTGTACGTGCAATAAGTTTAGCATCTAATGTCATGTTTTGTTTTCCTTTCGTTTGTTAATGTGACAGTTTTAAAATACTAACGCCCCAGTGCAGCGCGGATATACGCATCCATCTGCTGGGAAGGTGTAAGTACTTTTGTAGTGCAGGTTTTAAACGTCCCGCCAAGGTTGTTGTTTTTGCTCTCCTGAAAAAGAAACCCGTTTTCCTCTTTATACTGTTCGATAAATTTGTCCAGTTCTTCTGAGGATTCCAGATTGTCAGGGATATCCTTTGCCACAAGCTCGCTTTTTATACAGCCTGCCCTGTCAAGTTTCCTTATGACAGTAAGGTTTTTGTGTTCTTGTTTTAAAGCGTCAAGCTCGTTTTGGATTTCCTGTGCTCTGGTTTGAAGTGCAAGCTTTTGTTCTTCTTCTTTTTTGGAAGAAGTCCTATACTTTGCGGCTTCTTTACGGAGCTTTTCGATTTCTTTTTTCATTTGCGCAGGGGAATGCCCTCTCAAGAGCAAGTCCATTTTTTGTGCGGGAGTAAGTTCTTTGTCCTGCAAATTTTCGGCTTCCTGAGCCGATTCTTTAATAATTTGTTCAGAACCTGCCTGAACTGGCTGCAAAATTTCTTGCGGATTTTTTGCAGCAAAAATTTCGTCCTGTGTACCTGACATAGGAACTCCTTTCTTTGTGATAATTGCGGATTGCCTAAAAAAAGATTACAAAAGGCAACCCTTGTGTATGTAAGTTAGTTGTATATGATTTCGATAATTTTTATTATGAAATTTGTCACTGCTTATTATATTTTTTTGTAATACCAAACCAAACAATCAAAGATAAATAACTTAACAATACTCCTGTTCCTGAAAGAATATATATAAAAACTATAAAAACAATATTAGAAAATGAAAAAATTGTTAATTCTTGTTCTGTTACAAGCATATAAAAATTATTTAATATACCAATAAAAAATGCTAAAGGAATAAAATTACATATAAAATCAAAAATTATTGCATTTACAAATATTTTTGTTCGAAAATTATTATTCAATAAAAATTTTTTTAAGAACTTATAAGAAAAAGTTTTTTTTGATTTTCTAATAAGAAAAAATGGAAATACTAAAATTTTTATTAGAATATATGATATCCAAAAAATCAAGATTAATATGTAATAAGCAATCCACAATGGATTATATGACTCTCCATCAAAATTTAGACCACAAATTATGCCTATAACCAAAAAGCAGACAATACCAATGAAAAAAATAATATTAGAACTTAATATAATATTTAATTTAAAGAATTGTCCGCTTTCCATAGAATAATTATATGCAAATTTTTTGCTTTATCAATATTTTGTCCAAATGCTTTCCGGTATCTCTATCTTTGTTATTGAATAATGCGGTATTATTATACCATTTTTTTGTAACACACGAGGAATTGCTATTATTGGATTAAAGTCTGCATCATTAAAATCATATGTGTCAACAACTTTTGCATGTAGTGTATTATTTGAATCCAAATGAATATCAATAATATCTGAATGTTTAATTGCTAAATATAAATTTAAATTAGACTTGCGTTCGAAAAATAAATAGTCATCTTTTAAAAAACGTTCTTTTGATAATTTCAATTTATTTTTTCTAATAAATGTTCTAAATTCTTGTGATGAAGCTATATCCGAGGCTACAGAGCTATTTTTGTCATAAGTAAGTAGGGTGGGCAAAACGGAGTGTGCCCACCTGCTATTATCATGATTTATTCATTAAATTTGTAATTTTGAACCAAGCAATCAAAGATAAATAACTCAAAGTAACTCCGCCGCCGCCAATTAAAGAATATAATATAAAACCAGATAAAAAATTACGTATGTCAGTAAAAAATACTTCTGATAAAAAAGTCAAAATAATAGCCATATCAGCTAAAAATGAAAGCAATAAAACTTTATTTTTAAAAGCTTTTTCTTTACTTATTCTTTCAAAAAATTTGCTAATATATGGATTATTAGAGAATGTGTAAATTAAAGGGAAAATAAATAATCTTAAAATATAGTATAAAAGCAGAAAAATACTAAGAAAAAATATTAAAATGTAATCTTTTAAAATAAATCCATTATTAGAATGGTTATTTATCGCAATAAAAATTACAATAAAAGAAACTAACGATATTGGTATGATGGGAGTTAGCAAAAAATTTAGAATCCCGAACACTAAATAAAAAACCTTTTTCATATATTAATAATACCAAACAGGGTTATAAAATACTATAAAACTGTTCATAATTTTAATAATTAATCCATTCTTTCCTAGGTATTTTTAAAATAGCTATATTGTAATAAGGTTCAAGTTTCCCTTTATCTTGGTATTCTCCACCCTTTTTTACGAGAGGGTCATCTTCAAATTTGTTAAAGTCATATGTATCAATAACTAAAGCATACAAATTGTCATTAGAGTCAAGTTTAATATTGATAATATCAACATAATGATATGCGCTTCTTAAATTTCCTTGTTCAAATGACAAACTTGTATCTTCAATTCTTCTGTTATTCAAAAGTTCTTCTTTTCTATTAGAAATTAAAGTTCTAAAACTGTTTTCTCTTGTAATAGCTTTAGATACAGAACTGTATTCATTGTATAAAACGCCTTTTGTTTCACTTGTTCCTATTTGTTTTAGTAATTTATCTCTGACAAATAATTCTAAATTGTGGTTATTTAAATCAGAAACTTTTTCATATATTCTACCGTTTTTATTAATATATTCTTTTGCGGATGAACTAGAAAATTTGCTTGCAGCAATCTCATAGAAGGCAGCACCGTCTCTTTGATTTTTGTATTTACCATAGACATAAACAGCCTTATCAAATATAGATTTTGGAGTATATTTGATAGCAATTGTTTCTATCTTTTTATATGTTGTACTAATACCTTTTCTTATATTATCAATATGTAGTTCAATCCTCTGTATAACAGAAGCACTAATCGTATCAATATTTAACGCTTCAATTTTATCAATCAGCTTGTAAACTTCATACTCAATACCTTCAAGCCTGTTGTCCAGTGTGCGTACCTCAGGTGTGTTGTTTTCTTTCATCAGCTTTTCTATCTGTTCTCTTAACACACTTGTATCGCCTAATAACTCGTCGGCTTGTAGTTTTAGTTGTTCGATTTCTTCTCTGTATTCGTTTAACTCGCTTTCTATTTCGTCTACTATACTTATTTCTTCTACCTTGCACCTGCAATTCGGATGAGGTCTTGGCGGGATTTCATCTTCTTCAAACTCTTTACCGTCCAGTGCCGCGCATTTTTCACATGTGTTTTTGCCGAACTCTGCTATCCATCTGTATTTTCTTTTTGCTGCATAGCTTATGTGACCTTTTAATATTACGTTGCCCATTTATTTTGTTCCTCCGAGATTATTTTCCAATTGTCTTACTATTGCTTTGGTGTTTATATTTTTATCACTTGTTGTGTCTATCAAAGTATTGCTTAAAGCTCCTTTTCTTATAGCATTTTTGATTGTCGAAATATCATAATGTTTGAAAATTTCATAAAATGCTTTAAATGTTTTTTCTCCAAAATCGCCGTCTTCTTTTAACGCATCGTTTAAATCCTTATGCAAAAAATTCAAACCACATTGAAAGTCTTTCACAGCCTGTTCTTTCCCGACAGAGAGAACATGTTTTTTGATAAAATTTGCTATTTCTGTATAGTTTTGTTCCTCCTGAGTTTGTATAGATTGATTGTTATTGAAAATACCGAGCCTTTCCATTCGCATTGAGTACAGCTGATTGCGCAACATGTCATCAAATTTTTGTGATGGTGTTCTTTCAGCCTCCTGCTGCTCGGGGAACAGAAGGCGTGATAGTGTTTTGTAGTTGAATTCCATATTTTCTCCTCATTTCTTGTATAAATTATCAACAGCAGTAAGTAGGGTGGGCAAAATGGAGTGTGCCCACCAATTTATTCAAAATTTAAGTCATTAATTTCATTTTTGTCATTAATGTTGCACCAATCTAAAGAATAAAAATTTAATCTGACAAATTTTTTAAATGTTGAAAATGTCCAATCGCAAGGTGCAATTTTGTAATGTTTATAAGAGTTAAAATGTATATAATCCAAATGTTTATATAAATCAGATTCGTCTTTAATTGTATGTTCCCAAAATCTTCTTTGCCAAATTCCTTTTTCTCTTTTTTTTAATTTGCTTGATGATAATGTTGAAAATGTCTTTATATTTCGTGAAAAATAATATTTTATTAATCTGATTATTTCGGAATAATCTTTTGTATTTTCTAATTTTAAAATCAAATGCAAGTGGTCTTTTAATATGCAAATTGCAAATATTTCAAAATGGTATTTTGTATCGCATATCTAAATGAAGAACGTAAAATATTTATATTATCAATTAATAACGGCTTTCTGTTATATGTTACTAACGTAAAAAAGACATATTTATAATTATCGTTGTAAAAACGTTTATAATTCGACATAGAACAATTGTATCATAATTTCCGGTGGGCACACTACGTTTTGCCCACCCTACGGACTGTTCTTATTTTGAATAAGATTTTGTGTATATTAGGCAGGAGGGTTCTTAGCCAATATATGAAAAAGAGAGTAAAAACTTTAATGAAAAGAAATATTAGCCATATAAATAAAATAAATATCAAATATAAAACTATATTTTTATCAAAATTTTCACCATTTTTACAAAACAATGAAAAAACATATGTCAAAAAAATAATCCTGCGCTAAAAAACACATTTACAAAGCCCCAAAACACAAGTTCTAAATATTTAATAATTCGTTTCATAAACAAAATTATATAAGAAAGACCGGTAAATGCATAATAATATATGCAGGTTTTGAGCTTAGTAAACCGTGTTGCAAAGGATATTTATTAATAATTTGAATAAAAAAAATAAATTTTGTTAATTGCGTATCCAAATATTAAACCGGAAGTATAATTTTCTTTTTGTGTTTCTTTTTTTAATATACAAATTTCATCATTATCATCTAAAAAGTTTATATAAATTTTTATCCCTTTATTATAAAGTTCTCTGTACGAACCAATAACTGCACAATCTTTTTTATAATTATTGAACATTTCATCAATATATGACTTATCAATATCATAACTTAAATAGTTCATATTATATCCATCAAAAGAATTTTCCACTTGCATAAAATAATTTCTGGCATTTGGCGGTATTTTTTCTGGGAAATGTGCCAGGCGTTCAATTCCATCCTTTTTCTTTAATGCATTTAAGGAATTTTTATAATTAATTTTAGATGGAAAGTATTGTATATGCATAATACACTCTATTATTAACCAATAAAATATTGCATTTATGATAAAAATTACTGTTATAATATTTATCAATTTTTTATTCCATTTATATTTTAAACTAATAAATTTTATAAATAACAAAATAAAAAAAGGCATTATTCCCAGAATACAAAATATAAAATTAACGTTAATAAAAGCGAACAAACACTGAAAAATTATAAATAAACAAACAAATGAGCACAAAAATAGTACAATATTAATAAAGCTTAATTTATAATTCATATTTTGACCTTATTTTGTCTGAGGAGAACCTCATTTGTATAATTGGTACAGTCAGAAACATAACACCAGACTTAACCTCAGCTCAGTCGATAGTACATTCAATCTGGCATTTTACAGAAGTGATAACCTGTATTTGCTGCGAATGCCTATATTATAACATAATAATTGAACTGTTTTATGTACCCAAGAACTTTATGTAAAAGGGGGCACATGGTACATGTATTTTTATATCGGGGGCATTTGGTTATAAAAAATTATATTTCACAAAAATACAGAGGGAAAGTATATTAATACCATTCCTCTGTTAACTTTTTTAATATCTTATCCATTCTGACTGGTGAATTTTTATTTTTGTTATTATATAGTAATTTTCAATTTTATTTTTTTCTTGATAATGCCGAGCCAACATAACTAGTGGATTTTTGCTACCTTTGTTAAAATCATATGTGTCTATTACTTTAGCATAAAAAGTCATATCATTTCCAATTTTTATATCTGTTATGTCTGCTCTGTGCATAGCATTATACATATCAAGATTCAATAAATCAAAGGTCACGGAAATATCTGGAAGTTCAGTATTGGGTTTAAAAGTATCTCTCTTTTCTTTAATATATTTTCTAAAGACTGCTGATTCCGTAATCTTTTTTGACATCTCACTATTTGCGTTAAATACAATACCTCGACTATCTTCAACATGCATTTGTTTGGCAATTTTATTTTGGATAAAAGCTTTAAGTCTTTCATCTTTAATGTCATGAATTGTTTTATATATTTTCCCATTTTTATTAATATAATCTATACCATCTTTGAATTTTGTTGTAGATAATTTCCATAATGCTGTTGAAATAGGCATTAATTTATCTAATAGATCTATGCTTTTATCAAATTGTTTTTTTAGATAATTATCCAATTCTTCTTGTAAGATTTTTAAATTAAAATAAATTTTATCAATTTTATTTAAAAAATCTGAATTGTAAGTGTTATATAAAATATTTTTCTGTAATATATCAATATCTTTTAGGGTAGAAATAATTTTATGCTTTAAATTCTTTGATACATATTTTGTATATTGGAGCTGTTCTTTTAGATTCAACCATTTATTTTTTATATCAAGCTTATTTATATCAATTTTGCTTTCAAGTTCCTTTATTTCTTTCTCCTGCTCATTGATTTGTTTTATATATTCATCAATTTCTTCTTCTAATGACTTTGCATCACCCAAAAGCTTAGCAAGTTCAAGCTCGTTTCTTTTTTTGTCTTTACGTTTCTCTTTGTACAATTCAATAGGATCTGTTGTGTCTTTATCTTTTTCCAGTACGTCTATCCAACATTTGCAGCGGAATCAGGCGGGGCTGACTGAAAGGAACGCCCCCTGTGAGCGGCTACGTTCAGGAGGCGCGAACGCCTGTATTCCAAGAAAATTTGGATGAGGTCTGTCAGGGATATCATTTGCCGATTCGTATATTGTTCCGTCCATTGCTCTGCAAACCTCGCAAGCTCCGGGTTCGGCTTTCCATTCGTATTCAACATTGTCTTTTGTTACTTTTCCGTATAATCTTTTACCCATATTAATATCCTCTTTCATTTAATTTATCTGTTACTTTTTCTACTTCACTATCCGTATCGATTGATTTATTGTTTTTTGTATTCCATATTCTGTTGTTTATTGCGCCGAGTTTAACAAATTTTTTGACAACATCGACCGGATAATTTTTAAATACGTTAAATAACGCAGCAAATGTCTTTTCACCAAAATCAGAATCTTCTTCCAGTTTTATTTTTGCTTCAACCGGAGAAGATTTTTTGTATCCGTTTAACAGATTCAACCCGACCTGAAAGTCTAATATTGCCTGTTCTTTTCCTGCTTCTTTTACATATTGGCTTATAAAATCAGAGAGTTCGGATACTTTTTGATAATTTTCATCAGAAATAGTATCGTCTTTATCATTAAATATAGAAGGTTTTAGTCTTCTTAAGACTTTTTCTTTAATTCTTTCTGCACTGTTTTTGATTTCATCATTCATTTTTTGAGACGGGTCTTTTGTAGAGAACAGTTTTTCACGTACTTGTTCAAGATTTTTAGTGTTCATTTTCTCTCCTTATTTCTTGTATAAATTATTGACAGCAGTATAAAAAGTAATCAGAGTGATTTTACGCACGCAAAAGCAGCGGCAAAAATATTTTGCGCTATTTTAACCGTAAAAATGCAAAGAAGTTACTCTTTCTTTTCATACATGCCGGTATTTTTATCGTAGGCATAAATAACAGGCGTTTTAGAAAATAAAGACTCCACAAGTATATCTCTATATCCGTTTGTCTTGTGTTCCAGCGCATATACCTGAGTGGAAGGGTCAAAATAAATTGTTGGCGAAATCCGTTTGTACTTTCCGTTTTCGTTTTTTAAAATATACAAAAGAGTGTTGCCGTTGCCGGCGGATATTGACGCATAATGAGTACCTATCAACTCGTTTTCGCCGTTGCCTGTCAGGTCAAAAAACACAGCAGCGGCATCGTCTTTAAAAACACCGTGCATGACAGCCTGTTGTGCGGTTAGCCTTACGTACCCTAACAGCCAGTTCCAAAAAAGATCTGAGGCTTGAGAGCTGCTGTCCGCGCATTTTAGGTGTAAAGCTGTTTTTTCGGGGCTAAAACTGTAGCAGTCGTAACCCTTGCTGCAACAGATTATCAGGCTGATAATCACTATTTGTATCAATTTTTTCTTGTTCATCATCGGGGAAAGTCTGGGCATAATACATTCTCAACGCAGCAGCCCTGAGTTTTATAATTTCTCGTTTCTGGTTTGCACGGAAAATGGCACGCTCTTTTGTGTCAAAATCCCTGGCTTTTAAAGCGTCAATAACCTTATATTCGTTGTTTTTGTACATATTCCAGTATTTTTGGTCTTCAAAAAGAGCTGTCTTGGCATCGCCTTCTAGCTTTTTGTACAAAAGCGAGTAGTATTTGTCAACTTCTTTGTTCCACGCACGGGCAGCCTTTAGCGAGCATAAAGTCCACGCATTAAGGTCTTTTGCCTCGGCTTTGCACGCACTTTCCTGCGTATCAATCGGGTGGATATTTGTCGACTCGGCACAAGACGGCAATACGACAAAAAGTGATAACACAAGTATGTACAAAAATCTTTTCATAGGTTAATGATACCTTACATCAGCCGCCGGAGCAAGTGAGCAGAAAAGGTAATGTTTTGCAATTGCTTGTGTAAAAATATCACCTTTTTGGAGAATGATTTATCTTTTTGTGAGTGTTTGTTACCCCTGCTTATTGCTTATTATGTTTTTTTGTAATACCAAACCAAACAATCAAAGATAAATAACTCAAAGTAACACCGCCGCCGCCAATTAAAGAATATAATATAAAACCAGATAAAAAATTACGTATGTCAGTAAAAAATACTTCTGATAAAAAAGTCAAAATAATAGCCATATCAGCTAAAAATGAAAGCAATAAAACTTTATTTTTAAAAGCTTTTTCTTTACTTATTCTTTCAAAAAATTTGCTAATATATGGATTATTAGAGAATGTGTAAATTAAAGGGAAAATAAATAATCTTAAAATATAGTATAAAAGCAGAAAAATACTAAGAAAAAATATTAAAATGTAATCTTTTAAAATAAATCCATTATTAGAATGGTTATTTATCGCAATAAAAATTACAATAAAAGAAACTAACGATATTGGTATGATGGGAGTTAGCAAAAAATTTAGAATCCCGAACACTAAATAAAAAACCTTTTTCATATATTAATAATACCAAACAGGGTTATAAAATACTATAAAACTGTTCATAATTTTAATAATTAATCCATTCTTTCCTAGGTATTTTTAAAATAGCTATATTGTAATAAGGTTCAAGTTTCCCTTTATCTTGGTATTCTCCACCCTTTTTTACGAGTAAGTAGGGTGGGCAAAATGGAGTGTGCCCACCAATTTATTCAAAATTTAAGTCATTAATTTCATTTTTGTCATTAATGTTGCACCAATCTAAAGAATAAAAATTTAATCTGACAAATTTTTTAAATGTTGAAAATGTCCAATCGCAAGGTGCAATTTTGTAATGTTTATAAGAGTTAAAATGTATATAATCCAAATGTTTATATAAATCAGATTCGTCTTTAATTGTATGTTCCCAAAATCTTCTTTGCCAAATTCCTTTTTCTCTTTTTTTTAATTTGCTTGATGATAATGTTGAAAATGTCTTTATATTTCGTGAAAAATAATATTTTATTAATCTGATTATTTCGGAATAATCTTTTGTATTTTCTAATTTTAAAATCAAATGCAAGTGGTCTTTTAATATGCAAATTGCAAATATTTCAAAATGGTATTTTGTATCGCATATCTAAATGAAGAACGTAAAATATTTATATTATCAATTAATAACGGCTTTCTGTTATATGTTACTAACGTAAAAAAGACATATTTATAATTATCGTTGTAAAAACGTTTATAATTCGACATAGAACAATTGTATCATAATTTCCGGTGGGCACACTACGTTTTGCCCACCCTACGGACTAAACGACCTACCATCATACATTCTTCGGCTGTTGCAGTTTCTATGCTTTCTCTCATAACTGCACTTACACCAAGTTCAAAATAAATCATGTTCTGTGCTTGTTCAGGGGAATAGCCTTTTTTTAGTAAATTATTGTATCTTTTATCAATATATTTAGCTCCGTCTTTGGACTTGAAGGATATATTAGTCCAGTTTATAGTTTTTGCCAATTTTATTACCTCATAAAAACCGGTCAAATGAATATTCACTTGACCAGTTTATCTTAATATACTTACCACAAAAAATTATATCTTATATAAATTTACCGCTATATAAATTATTAATATAGCAATCATTAATAAATCAATAATAAAAAAGATTATTCTCTTATCAGATTTTTTTCGTTCTTCATCTATAAAAAAATTATCCAAACTAAAATCAGTTTTGAAAATAATACTGAATACCCAAGCAACAAAAATTTCTGATAAAAGAGCCGCTAAAGTAAGCAGTAAAAAACCTTTACGATTTTTTAAAAGGTCTTGAAACTTACATTTAAAAGCATTCTTTTCTTGTTCTTTGACCGCATTCTTTAGATTCTTGTCCATATTGTAATTTTAGCATATATTAATCCGGTCTTGTCCTGTAATAACTTTTTACCTGTACACCGTCAGAACGGGTATAACCGTTTACAAATACCATGCCGGAGGCTTTTGCCTGTTTGTTTGTCGGAATACCTATAGTCTGTCTTTGATAATCAATAGCAGATTTATTTTGCTGTAACTCAGTTTCAGTCATACTTTCTACATCTTCTCTGGTATAAATTTTGTTTGAATTTGTTACCTCATTTATATAACCGCTATAATCCTTGCTTTCGTCAAAATCAACTTTACCTCGAGTTCCATTTAAAGGTTTGTTAAAAACATTTTTTGTAACAGTAGCTTTTAAAACCGTTGTATTCAAATTGCTACTGCTTTTTATTGCATTTATAGGATTGAAGTTAGAACTTTTTTTACTTTTATCTTTAATATGAGAAGCAATATACTCTGCATCAATATCAGCAGTACTTTTATCTTTTGTATTTTTAACCCATTCTTCAGAAACTTTTTGTATAGTTTTTTCGGATGCAAATTTTATAATTTTATTACATGTTGTTCTCCCTAAAAAAGTTCCTGTAATACCGCCAATAAAAGAACCTGTGCCAACACCGGCAATGTTTGCAGAAAGTCCGCCTATAGTTGCTCCTACTTCTGTACCGACTAAACGACCGGCCATCATACATTCTTCAGCAGTTGCTGCTTCCATACTTTCCCTAATAACTGCACTTACCCCAAGTTCAAAATAAATCATGTTCTGTGCTTGTTCAGGGGAGTAGCCTTTTTGTATAAGTTTTGTATAACGTTTTTCTATATATTCTTTACTCGATTTGGAATGATTTTTAATCTTATTTCCGTATTTATATATTTTTTTTAACATTATGCTCCTTTCAAAAAGGGACACATTTTTTAATGTGCCCCCTTTTCTTTTATTCATACACTTTTTACAATTAATCATTAAAATACTTTTGTGTAATATAAAAATATAAAAGAAAAGCCAGTCCTATAACAAAACATAACAAGAACTCTTTCCAAAAGGAGAGTTTGTCTTCATTTTTCTCAGGTATAATATCCAGCAGGGATACAGAAGGATTTATGTGAAACACCTTATCTAAAAGCCAACTTAATATAATATCAATAACTAAAAGTATTTTCCAACCGGAAACAGACTCATAAAATTTTTGAATTTTTAAAGGAGTTCCTTGTTTTATTTGTTTTTTGACCGCATTCTTTAGATTCTTGTCCATATTGTAATTTTAGCATATATTAATATAATTAATTTAATATATTGGCATTTTGTTCCGTGATTGTAGAATTTTGCACAGATTGTTCTTTTTCGTTTGTGATATTCTTATTTTCCTCACGCATAGCCTCTAACGCCTCTTTTAAAGTCATTTTACTCTGCTCTTTAGCTTTTTCTTCTTCAATCCTTTTCAGCTCTTCTCTTGCATCGTCTTCTGATACATTATCAAGCGTCATGATTGTTGTAAGCTTGCTTTGCGTTCCTGATGTAACCCTGCTTGTCTCTGTTGTAACAAGTTCGGAATAATCGGCGGGAATAGGCTCGCCCCAGGCAACGTTTACCTGCTCAACCGGTGTTGAATTAAATGCCATTGCACACTGCACAACGCTTTGGATTGTAGAAGTAAAAGATACCTGTTTTATGTCATCAACTTTAGACAGCGCAGCAATAAAAATCTTGCGCAGACTTTCTCCTGACATGTTTCCGGCAATATCCAGCCCGTAAGCCTGCGGGGGAGTCTTTGTCATAATATAAAAGTAATTCATCAACGTGTTGAGATGTTTTTGTATTGCATCAGCCTGCAGGTCTGCTGTTATATATTCAGGTTTAATCCCGTCTGTACCTACTTTTAAAAAGTCTGTTTCAGGGAAAAATCTTTCATTTGTAACAGGATTCATCTCAAGGTTTTGTTCGCTGCCGGATAACTTCGGGTTTGCGTGGCGGTTAATTATTTTAGAATTCTGGCTTACGGTAAGCATAATTTCTTCGACAATGGATTTGCAGCGTTTGTAATCGCTTTCGCCAAAATAAGAATCACTCTCTGTAGTGTTTTTGGTCGGAAAAACAATAAAATCTTTCCACAGGTGTGAAAAGTCTTCCACCTCGCTTACTCCGAAATCTTTCATTTCATCAGGATTAAGCTTGCGTCCTATTACTCCGTTTGAAGCCTCGTATATTTCGTTTTCCATATAACCTTTGTGGTGTTTTTCAACTTTTTTGTACTGTTTTTTTACTCCGTTTTCAAGAATTTCCAGCGGATAAATAAGAATATGTCCTGAGATATCGTTTAAATTTCCCTGATTAAAAACAGGTATCCAGCAATCGGGTGAAACAGAAAATACCTTAACGTTGCCGTTATCAAGCGCAACTTTAAACAACCCGCTGCCGAAACGTGAATTGTCTATGTAAACTTCTTTAAGCACGGAAATAAAGTTGTTTTGTTTTGCTATTTCGTCCCAAACAGCCTGTTTAGCATCATCAACATTTATGTTGATACCCTGATTTGTCAAAAATCCTTTAAAAAAGTCTGTCAAAGCCCAGAATAAATTGACATTAATCAACGACTGGGCAGTTGTGTTGTCTAAGGGGTAGCGTTTTCTGATTTTTAAAATTGTAGAACTGAAGGCGTTTGTAAAATCACCTTCATATAATTTTCTGTAGTAATCGTACTTTGATAATCTTTCGATTGTGTCGGAATCGTATTTTAAATTAACAATATCAAAATTAGTAAACATTTAAACCTCTTTCTTATTTTTAATCTGAAAATTTGCACACTAAAAATCCCCCTGCGTACTCAATGCAAAGGGACATAAGTGTTTTAAGTATGATTATTTTAATACCTGATTGTAACAGCAACAATAAAATAATCAAAAATAACTATTGCCAGTTTGTATGTGCGTAATAAATCCTTTTCTTCCATAGCTGTATTATGCCATTAGATAAAAAATAAAAATTTATTATATTTTCCGTTTAAATTTTAATAACCAGTTCGTTAAACATTTGAGGAAACCCTCTAAAATTGCCGTGATTATTAAGCTCTTTACAACGCTCAAAAGTTCTGTCGCATTTTGTTTCTTCACCGGCATAGCCGCAGCGGCAGTCTTTAAAACGGCGTACCTGACAGGTTGTACGGTATTTCATTGCAGGTGCCTGAATTTCATATCCGCCGAGAGAAGTTTCTATATCCATTTTTGCGGTTTCGTAATCAAGCTTTAAGTTGTTGCACCGTCCGGCATATAACACCTGTTTTTTGTCAGAAAGCAAAGTATTTGTGTTCACATCAAGAAAAACAAGGGTCAAAACAGCAGGAGCATTGGTGATAACATCTCCTCTCTGCCCGATTATGCCGGAAATTGCAAGCCCGACATTTGAAAGCTCCACCTGTAGCTTAGAAACACTGGAGCTGTCGTCTTTTTTTATTGTGTCAAAACTCAATGGCGCGCCTATGTAGTCTTCACCGTTATAGCGCAATGTATCAAGAGTTTCATTGTCGAGAATATAAATAGACCCGCCTTCAAGCTCTATTTTTAAGAGTTTTCTGGGGATAATTTCATCACGTTCTTCGTAATAAACAGGCGCACTGTTAGGAAAAACCTCTTTTAACTTTACCTTTATTTGTCCGTAGCCGTAAGAATCAATATCTGTATTTAATGTGTCACTGTCAAAGCGTACTGTATAAGTTTTGTCATCACCTCCGTACTGTTTTTTCCATGTCCATTCAAAAGAGCGGAAACGCCCTCTTTTGGCAATAAAAAAATCTTCGAGTTTTTTTCTTGTTGATGCATTTTTTTGAAAAGTTAGTGTCCAGCTTCTTTTAGGTGTGTCCCAGTAAGATTTTCTCTCGTTTCTTGCTGTAAAAATTTTGTCAACTATAGTATAAAACTCTGTGATAAAGTCACATTCCGTATTATGACAAAAATCCAATTCCTCAACCTGCTGAACTTTAGAATCATCAATACAAACAAGCTCGAGCTGAAAATCGCTGTAGCCAAAATCTTTTATGCTCTGCTGAAAAGAATCGGAGTTAAAAGTGCAAAGATAAGTCTTGTCATTGCCGCCTTTAGCAGCCTCCCATGTAAAATAAAATTTACCTGCCTGCCCCATAACCTCTACAAAAAAATCCTCCAGCTTTTGACGTTGTTTAAATGATTTATCAAAATTGAGTTTGAATGTTCTTTTAGGGTAAGTCCATACAGGATAACGCTGTTCACGCCCTTTCATTTTTTCGTTAATCTGAGTGTTAAATTCAATTGAGCTTTGATAAGACTCCTGATAATTAAAATCAAATACCGGATATTCCATAATTACCTCTTTCTTTATATTTATGCTCCTCTGACCATGTTTCTTAAATTTTTGTTGTTGTATTTTATACCCTCAAAGGTAATACTGTTTAACAAATCTTTGTTTTCAAGAAGATATTTTCTTACGTCTTTAGAATCCCACGCCTTAATATTAAAGTTGTTAAACACAACAGGTGAGGCGCTGCTTTGACCGTTTGATGAATAGTTTGTGTTTTCAGCAGGGCTCAAGATTCTCTCGCCGCCTTTTAATAAAGCAAATTGTTCATTAGTGCCGGGAATCTCAGCGTTAGCCCCCACCGGGACAATGCCTCCGGAATGGAATATACCGAAAGCCCTGCCAATACCTTTAATCAAAGCAGCCCCGTTACCTTTAAAGCCTCCGCCTTGAGACAAAGTGTTTAAGGAAGAAATGATGCCTTTCATTTTGTTAGTGCTGAAAAGTTTTTGCATAGCAGCCTGAGAAGCCTCCTGAAGAAGAAACGCGGTTAAATCTTTAGCCAGGTCTTTCATTTCATCGCCAAAGTTTTTGTAGTTGTCAATGATACCTGACATGCTGTCTTGAAATATTCCTGCTATTTTTTCTCCTCTTTCCATCCACATTTCTTCTTCCGCTTCAAATACTCTTTTATCGTATAGGTTATCCAGTGATAATCTTGCTTCGTTTAATTCTGTGGAAGTAAGGCCGGCTTTGTTTTGGTGAAGTTTTTTGAGTTCATCGTAATACCATTTGTCTATGGCAAGACGTTTTTGAGAAATATCTTCGTAATCGTCGATGTCTGTAGAAAGTTGTTCTTTTGCTTTTTGCTGCATTTCCATTAATGTTTTATATGGATTTTTTTCTTCCATTTTTTCACTATATGCTTTGCATAAGTCTAAAATTTCTTCCAACTCTTTTGACATTCCGTTTAATGGAATTCCAAGCTTTTTGTAGATTTCTTGAAGTTGTTTAACAATGTCTGTGTCTGCGGTTGTGATACCATAATTTGTTTTTTGTGTCATTTCATACCTACTTTCTTTGATTTAATTAATACAAATAAAGATATCCATACGGATATCTTTAAATAGTTTTTTATAAATTTCTTTAATTCAATTCTTCAGGTAATGGATTCCCATTGCTATCATAGCCTTGATTTCCTAGCCATTTTGCTAGAAATTTTCCATTAGCACTAAAAATATAACAAATATCTTGTGAAATATAAAAATTGACTTCTTCAAGTTTACCAGATACATTATATTTATAACTTTGTGTTGGGTAGACTAAACCTGTTCTTTTTCCAATTAAATTTAATTTTCCTTGAGAGTTATAGTAATATTCATAATATAAATTATTTTTATATATTATTGTATAATCTCCATTAGCATATAGTGTTATATGTCTGTCGTTTAAATCCACGTTATTGTATTTTATCGCTTTTTGATTTTCTTTGTAATTAGGGTCAGTAAGATTTGCTTTGATTATTGATTGAGGCAGTGTGTATTCAACATTTGAAAAGGCTTCTTCTCTTGCTTGTTTTACCGTGTATTTTACTTCGCCTTTTAATGTTTTTGCTTCAATCGGTAAAGCAAACATCATTATTGTGATTATCAATATCGGGATTATTTTCTTCAGCATTGTTGTAGTATAGCATAGTTTTTACCTGTTCGTCATTCTTAGCGTAAGCGAAGAATCTAAAATTATAGATTTTGTACTACACGCGGTTATTAATAAGATTCTGAACACGCTCAATTCTCGCTAAATTGCTGCGCATGATGCTTCAGAATGACAGCATAGCTCTTTTGACATTCCGTTTAATGGAATACCAAGCTTTTTATAGATTTCACGGATTTGGTCGATTACCGGACTGTTAAAATTTACTGTTTGATTAAATTGATTGCTCATTTTGTCTCCTTTCTTTTTAAATAAGCAAAATAGACACCTTTTTAGGTGTCTACAATAATTTATATAAATATTCTTGATATTAAGATCTTGTTACAATTATTTTACCGTACTTATCGTAGCCGTTTTTCCCTATCCAATGACATTTAAGGTTTCCATTTATATCAAAAACATATGAGTTTTCATCTGTAATAAATAAACTTATTTCTTTTAAATTTCCTTGTGTGTTATATCGCATTGTTTTCATTGGCGGGGTTAAACTCTCCCATATTTCTATTACATCCAAGTGACCATCTCGTTTATAATAGTATACATTATATAAGTTTGTTTTATATGCTATTGCATAGCCACCATCTGAAAAATGTTGAATATATCTATCCTTTAACTCCGTAGCACCTAACTTTATAGCTTTTTTATTCTCTTTGTAATTAGGGTCAGTAAGATTTGCTTTGATGATGGATTGAGGCAGCGTGTATTCAACATTTGAAAAAGCTTCTTCTCTTGCCTGTTTTACCGTGTATTTTACTTCGCCTTTTAGTGTTTTTGCTTCAATCGGTAAAGCAAACATCATTATTGTGATTATCAATATCGGGATTATTTTCTTTTGCATTGTTGTAGTATAGCATAGTTTTTACCTGTTCGTCATTCTTCGCTTACGCTAAGAATCTAAAATTATAGATTTTGTACTACACACGGTTATTGATAAGATTCTGAACACACTCAATTCTCGCTAAATTGCTGCGCATGATGCTTCAGAATGACAGTACAACTCTTTTGACATTCCGTTTAATGGAATACCAAGCTTTTTGTAGATTTCACGGATTTGATCGATTACCGGACTATCAGTTAGATTTAGTCCTTGGTTTGATGGTTTCATTTTGTTTTTCCTTTCTAGCAAAATAAGCACTCTTATCTTTAGAGTGCTTATTTTAATTCAATTAATTTATTAACTATTTATTGATAAACTTGATTTATAAATTGCCCATTCACATCATAACATTTATCATTCACCCAATAATACATGAATTGTCCATCGGCTTTAAATTGAAATGCTTGATATCTACTTACATATAACATTAATTCTGTTAATTGATTTTGAGTATTATAAAAATAACTTACAACAGGATATGTAAGACTGTTTCTTTTACCAATACCTTCTAATTTTCCGTTCGAAAAATAATTATATTCATAATATAAATTATCTTTGTAAATTATAATATAATGCCCATCATCTGCATATGTAATATATCTATCCTTTAACTCCGTAGCCCCCAACTTAATGGCTTTTTGATTTTCTTTGTAATTAGGGTCAGTAAGATTTGCTTTGATGATGGATTGAGGCAGCGTGTATTCAACATTTGCGAAAGCCTCTTCTCTTGCCTGTTTTACAGTGTATTTAACTCCGCCTTTTAGTGTTTTTGCGCCCGCAGGGTAAGCAAAAAATAACGAGGTTATAATTATTATCGATATTATCAGCTTTTGCATTTTTTGATTATAGCATATTTTAGCTAATCAATTTATAAAATAAAGCAAGCGGACTCATAAATGAGTCCGCTTGCTAATGAAGGAAGGAGTAAATTAATGAAAAAGAATATATAAAAAGAACACAATTCTCCCTTGTTTTTTGTAAATTGTGCTTACAACTTTTTGCAAACAGTTTACATTTATAGTTATAACATATTTTTTGTACCCGTTCGGGTACAATTTTGGGGCATTTTTCTATTGACAAACGACAAAACAGTCTTAACTAGCCATATAGAGCAATATTTATAAATTCACTAAAAAGGTAATGAAATAATCCGTCTAAAAGGTTTAAAATTAAGCAGTATCTTGCATTTTAAGTCTTATAGAAAAACTTTACGTTTCCCCGGACTTTCAAATGCAAAATAAATATATAGGTAAACTTTTTCTATAACATCTGTAAAAAAGATGCGGGGAACAGTTGACTGTAGATAGTAAAGGAGTAAAAAAGATGGCAGATATGGTAAAAAGATTTTGTAATACCTTCCTGACTGAAGGTATATTTCTGCTTGTAATCGGTGCATTGTTAATGCTGCTGCCTATGGTAACGACATTTGCCATGAGTGTACTCATAAGTGTAGCTCTGTTGGTGGCAGGTGTTTACAAATTCATTAACACCGTAATCAGACGCGATGAAATTGAAAAACCGTGGCTTAATATTTTAATTTCAATGCTCATGGTCGTTGCCGGTGCATATCTTGTTATGCAGCCTGTTTACAACCTATTTCTCATCACACTCGGTGTAGGCGTGTACTTTTTGCTTGAAGGTGTAAACTCAATATCCACTGCTTTTGAAACAAGAGGTATTTTTAAATACTGGTGGGTAGGCTTACTTGTCGGTCTTGCACAATTTGCGCTTGCATTTTTAATTGCATTCGGTTTACCGGGCTCGGCACTTTACACAGTAGGACTACTAGTCAGTGTAAGCCTTATGTTATCGGGAATCGGAGTTATTTCCGTTTACACGGGGGCAGGCTGTCCGAGAATAGCGGAATCATAACCAATATACATATAAATACGGCGGAACCCGTTTTTGTGAACTACTCACGTTCTGCCGTGAACCCGAAGCTTCTTAACCCAAAAGCTTCGGGTTCTCCGTTAAAATTCATATCCGGCACTAATTAGCATTGCTTTAACTTTTTTTGTCGGAAAGCCTATAACGTTTTCTAAATCACCATCAACTTTTTTTATAAACTCGCTGCCCATCTCCTGTATACCGTATGCGCCGGCTTTATCCAGCGGTTTTCTGAGTTTTACGTAGCTGTTTATAAGTTCGTTTGAAAGATTTTGAAAAGTCACATAAGTTTTTACAACTTCACTTAATGCTCTTTTTGTATCAGAATCCAGAACAGTTACAGCCGTTACAACAAAATGAGTTTTGCCGCTCAACTCTTTAAGCATCTCAACAGCTTGCTCTTCATTTTTTGGTTTTCCGTATATTTTGTTGTCTAAAACAACCATTGTATCAGCACTTATAATAAAACAATTTTTAAACAAGCAAATGCCCGCCCCTGTTTTTTTGTGTGTATTCAGGACGGACAATGCTTTTTGAAGAGAAAGGGATTTAATGGCGTCGTCTGTGTAGTTTTCCGAATCCAGTTTTTCGTCAAACTCGGGAGCGACGACGTCAAAGTTAGAGACGATTTTTTTTATGAGAGAATGACGCCTCGGTGATTGCGAGGCCAGTATTATATTTTTATTTTCAAAACTTTGTTCCATAGCGCAATTTTAGCACATTTGCTAAAGATTTTGCTATGCAGTGGCAAATCTTGATGTTCTGTAATGTGCAGCTTTTGCATTAAGTGCCGCACATACACTGTTGAGTTTGTTATTTAACAATAGCATATTTTTACGCATATCTGAAAAGTCGCCCATTGCATTTAACATTTTATCCGGTTCAACCATCTTTGCGATTGTCGGATTATCGACTTTTTCATCCGCATATTTCTTAACTAACAACTGATCAATGTAATCTCTTGGTCCAACTGCCATGATTTTTCTCCCTATAAAATTTAATCCCTTTAATTCCCTTACATATATAAAGTATTTTTCGTGAAAAAAATTGCCTTTTAAAAAAGACAATTTTTAATATTTCTTAATAATTCCCCAAAAAACAGTCTATTCTAGCGCCAGTACACCGGCACCTATCATACCGGCATTGTTGCCTGTAGTTGCCCGCTTAACTTTCACGTCAGTCACAACCGATTCCGCATTAATTTTGTCTTCCAGTTGTTGAACCTCCACAAAATTACACATACCGCCTGATATAACAATACAGTCGGGATTAAAAATATCAGTAAGTGAAACCAAACCAATATACATGTATTCCATCCACTGATTGAATACTCTGACAGAAAAAGTATCTTTTGCTTGCAGGCCGTCTGTTATGTCATAAGTCGTAATTTCATCAGGATTTTTGTCTTTATAAATACTTGTTTTAAATTCAGAATACTCTTTTGCACCAATTTTAGCACAATTTTTTAATCCCGTGCCTGAGGCATAAGACTCCCAACAATCATACCGTCCGCAGGTGCATTTTTGTCTTTTATCGGCAAAAATTTTCATACTTCCGACTTCAAGAGCATTACCGCTTGAACCTCTGAACAGTTTGCCGTCAGAAATAACCCCGCCGCCGATACCTGTACCTATAGTAATCATAAGAACAGTTCTAAACCCTTTGGCTGCACCGTTTTTATACTCAGCCGCACAGGCACAATTGGCATCGTTTTCTACATAAACTTTTTTGTCGCATAACGTTGAAAAATCTATTTGATTGTACCCGTCAGGTAAATTAGGCGTAGAGCTTAAAACTCTTGTGTTTTCTATGTTAACAGCACCGGCTGACGACAATCCGACAACATCGATGTTATCATAGTTTTCATCAATAATTTTTTTGAGTGTAGAATATATCTCATCCGCTGTTTTTGGTGTAGCTGTTTTTTGTATTTCAGAAACTACCTCACCCTGCTCATTTACAATGCCGTATAATATCTTTGTTCCGCCTATGTCTATACCCAGAGCTTTTTTCAAATTAAACCGCCTTTTCTCTGTTTACAAATCTTTTAGTTATCAATTGAGGTCTTGTAATAGCAGAACCGATAACAACAGCGTGAGCGCCTATTGAAAAGGCCTTATCCACCTGCTCGGGTGTCCAGATACGCCCTTCTAAAATAACAGGGCAATCAAGCGCTTCAACAAGTTTTTCAAGCAAAGAAAAATCAGGCTGATCCGACACTTCCGGTGATTCTAAAGTATACCCTGATAAAGTCGTGGAAACTAAATCCGCCCCGAGTATTCTTGCTGAAATACCCTCTTGAAGGGTAGAAACATCCGCCATTGCTATTTTTTTGTTTATTTTTATAAAACGTATAAGCTGCGTAAGGTTATTTTCGCCTCTCGGACGGGAAGTACCGTCAAAAGCAATAATATCAGCACCTGCCTGTATCAAATCCTTTGCATCCTTTATTGTCGGTGTGATATACACAATTTCACGCCAGTTAGGAGGAATAACTTCAGGTTTGGTAATCCCTATTACAGGAATTTTAAACAATTTTTTTGCATTTATTACATCTCTTACCCCGGCAACCCTCAGCGCCGCAGCACCGCCTTTAACAACTGACTGCATCATTGCAACCATGCAGTCTTCTTTGTACAAAGGCTCTGAAGGCATTGCCTGAACAGATACAATTACTTTGTTTTTAATTTGCGAAAGTATATCCATAACACTTAATTATAAACCATTATTTACTCTGATTGCAAATATTTATGTCTATGAAATATTGTGTAAACAATTGTTAAAAAATATACTAAAAAGCTAAAGAATTGATTAATAAAAACCGATAAGTATATTGTAAGTAGATTGTTTAAATAAGGGAGTGTATTAAAATGTACAGTTTTCAAAAATTCAAAAATGCTTTAAAGGAATCTGAAATTGAAAGACAGGAAGTATTAAAAAAGGATATTGAAAAAGTCCGCAACACTGTTGAAAAATTCTTAAAAATGGCTATGGAAAGCACAGCAAATGTTGCAAGAACTCAATACACCGGTCTTGAAATGTTTTAAAAGATTCAAAATACAAAAAATCTAATGTTTTGCAAAACAAAAAAAATTCAGGTCTGTACTGCTTTAGTACAGACCTTACGGTATATTTTTTAACAATGATTATCTATATTACAAAATCATTAAAACATCACGAACAATTTTAGAAACGATAGCAGTAGACACCTCGCTGCTATCATAATCAGGAGCAAGTTCCACAATATCAGCCCCGACTATATCAAAATCCTTGAGAAACTTTATCCATTCAGCCAGCTCTCTGTATAATAAACCGTCCGGTTCAGGAGTGCCTGTACCTGGAAGAACAGAAGGGTCCAGTACATCAACATCAATTGTTAAAAATATCTTCTTATCCCTCAAGGCATCAAGTTCGGAAGAATTTTTAACAAGAGTGTTGTATTTTTTCATTAACTCAAATTCTTCTTTTAAACCGGAACGTATACCTATTTGCTTTATATTCTCAAAACCGACAATCTCTCCGATTCTGCGCATTACAGAAGCATGAGAAAGTTTTTCACCAAGATAATCTTCTCTTAAATCAGTATGCGCATCAAAATGGATAACCGCAAGATTATTGTATTTTGCTTTGCATGCCTTCAGTGCAGGCAGTGTAACAAGATGTTCTCCGCCTATACCTAGAAATTTTTTATTGTCATTAAAAACAACAGATGCATTTTTTTCAATAACATCAAGAGTTTTTTGGGTATTTCCCAAAGGGAACTCAAGTTCGCCTGCATCATAAAATTTTACATCATCAAGATGCCTGTCATAAACAGGGGAATAATCCTCTAATCCCCAACTAGCGAGGCGCAATCTTTCAGGAGCAAACCTGCTGCCGGGCCTGTATGAACAAGTGCCGTCAAAGGGTAAGCCAATCATAACGATTTGCGCACTGTCATAACTGTCAACAGAGCCTAACCAGCTGCGCTGCAAAAAAGGGCCAAGTTTATCTATCGACATAACTAAAATTAACCTCTATAAATTATTCTAATCTAGCATCGCAGTTCCCGCCTCGAGCCTTCGAGCCGTCACTGCTCACCTTTTCGATGTGACACTCCAAAAATTCGTTCACGTCGCTTTGCTCCTTATCACGAATTTTTCTCGGACAAACTATTGTGCACCTTGTATTGCATCAGCAGCAGCAGAACCTTCGACAGCTTCATCACCTCTGTTTTCAGCATCTTTAGCTGCTTGATAAGCTGCTTTTTGTTCAGCATTCTTTTCTGCATAAAGATTAATCTGCACATCGGCAATCAAAATCTTTTTATCCCCATCATAAGGGAAAATACTGATTTTATCTAAATTAATTAAATACGGATAATTTGCAATATCGTCAAAATATGATCTAAACTGTGCATAAGTACCAATCAATTGCATTTTAATTGCACAAATATTATAGTCACTTAAAACATTTTGTGTAACAACATCATCCGCAGGGTTTTGAGAATATTCGATAGAACGAAGTTTTAAACCGTTATATTTTGCAGCCTGTATTACATCTTCAAACATAATACCAAAAGAAGCCATTGCATCCAAAGTTGCTAAATCAGTTTTGTATACCGGTTTTGTAGCACTTTTTTCTTCTTTTTCATAAGCTTGCTTTTGAGCTTTAATATCTTCAATTTGCTTTTGTGTACTCTGCAATTTTTTCTGTTTTTCTTCAATTTGAGTATAAGTACTATAAGATTCATTAACTTTAGGGATAATCAAATACAAACCAAAAGCTAAAGAAATTAGTATTATTAATATGTACATTAATTTTTGATTTTCGTTCACTTTTAAAAAGCCCTTTCGTAAAGTAGATTAGGTTAAATATTTATTAGGTCGAAGGTAGATTAGCCGGCAAATCCGGAACTTTCGAATTTTTGTTCTTATTTTTACTGTCTTTTTTGTCTGCTTCTGCTTGTTTAAGCGCTTCCACATTAGGATCAGACTGTTTAACACCGCCAAAACTGCCGTTAGTCAACTCAAAAGAATAAATAAGGTCTTTTGCAACATCAATATCAACCAAACCCTCGTTATCATCAACACTCAAACTTGAAAGTATTAAATCTGATTCAGGAACTTGTGATTTGATATTTCTAAAGAACAAATAAACATCATCTACAGCGGTTGTTTCGCCTTTTATGCCATATGCACCTCTGGAATCTGCATAAAAAGATGTCAACCAAACCTGAGCAGGAATATCGGCGCCTATTGCATAATAATATTTAACCTTTGCCTGCATAGAAGAATCAATTTTTTTAGCTGCCGCATAGATATCCATGCCTGTTTTCTTTTTCTGCAATTCCGAAAGTTCTGCATCAAGAGTTTTTTGTTGAGAATCCAACTCTGAATTTTGACTTTGTAGTCCTGCAAGATATGCCTCTGTAGCTTTACTTGCACCAAAACAAACCAAAAGTATTGCCGCACAAATCAAACCTACATAGGTCATTAATTGTGACTGGGTAAGGTCAAAATTACCTATTCTTATCATGTCAGGAGCTTTGTAGTCCGACTTTTGTAAGAAGTTAAGTTTTATACCAAAATCTTTATAGCTGTATATTGCTGCACCAATTGCTTCCGGAGTAATAGCTTTTACATAATGAGGAAGAATATTTAAGTCTACCGTCAAAATGTTATCTTTTGCGTACTGGTTACATTCCAGATACTTAACTTCGCCCGGCTGATTAAGCTGCATAGCCAAAATTTCCGCACTTACGTCATTGGACTCACTGACAATTAAAAGCTTATCTGTCGGGAATTTATCGAGAACCGCACTTGCCGATTGAGAAATAGCAACATAAACCTCATCATTGTTGAAGGATTTAATAGCAAGTGGTTCTTCGAAATATTCAATAACACTGTAACCCAGCATTGAAAATACGGCATAATTGTTTTGAGAAACAAGAAGTATATTCCAGCTGCCGTTAGATTCTGCAAAATCTCTGGTAATTTCAGTATACTGTAAAGTTTTAATTATTGATGAATAAGTGTTTTCTACAGCAATTAATGTTACACCCAAATCCGTAAAAACCTGCTGGATAACATTAAGTACTTCTTCCTGCATCGCAGCATACAAAACGCAACGTTTTTCGGTTCTGTTATTTTCTTTTACATCAACCCAGCTGACAACAGGTGTATTTTTCTTAAAGAGATAATTCTCTTCAATTTTTGAAATAAGAGCAGTAGTAACTCCCTCGTCATCCAAAACCGTAGGCAAAAAGTCATGACCGAAACAAACACTCGGCATGTTCAAAACAGCCTTAGCATTTTGCGGCTGGATTTTTACTTCATTAAACAAATCAATGAGATTTTGCTTAAACTCTGAATAATCTTCAATCTCTCTGATTGAAGGATTGTAAGGCAAATCTCTTCTCGCATATTTCATTATTTTGTTAGTGGAAGGGTCAATTTGTATAAGCTCCAACCCTACATTTGGCGACACAGAAATACCGACTGTTACTTTAGTATCCGGTTTAAGTTTTGCTAAAAAATTATTCATTTACTAATTCCAATATTCCAAATTATTAACACTGATTTTAATAAACCTATACAATTATAGTATAGTATAATTATTAAGGCAACTAAAAATCAAAAAACATACAAAAGGAGTATATGAACAATAAAACTACAAAGCAACAAAAAGATTTTATATATGGCAGAAATGCTGTTCTAGAAGCTGTTTTAAACACCCCGAACAGGATAAATAAAATTATAATATCCAAAACTTCCGCAAATGATGCAAAGATTAACGAAATAATAAACTTAGCAAAAAACAACTCTATTGTGTTTCAATTTGTCCCCAAAGAACGTTTTGCACAATATCAGGAGACAGCTCATCAAGGTATAATCGCCTTTGTTTCGCCCGTACCTTACTATGATTTAACCGATTTTTTAGACCCAAAAAAAGAGGGTTATTCAAAAATAGTAATACTGGACGGGATAGAAGACCCGCACAACCTTGGCGCAATCATACGCACCGCGGCTTGTGCAGGATTTAATGCAATAATAATCCCCTCAAGACGTAATGCACAGGTTAATGCAACAGTTGAAAAAACTTCTGCCGGTGCAATAAATCATATCCCCGTTATTCAGGTCAATAGCCTTTCTAATGCAATCGATAAACTAAAAGATAACGACTATTGGATAATTGCAGCAGACGCACACGGAAAGGATAATTATTTTGACATTGATTATACGGACATGAATTTTGCTATCATCATGGGCGGAGAAGAAACCGGCGTTTCTAAGAACAATATGAAAAAATCGGACTTTATTGTCAAAATCCCAATGTTAAGAAATTTTAATTCCCTCAATGTCTCCAATGCGGCATGCGCTATTATCTATGAATCTTTAAGACAAAATATATGTAAAGCGCGCAAAAACAGTAATATAGCCAATAAAACAAAATAATAAAAAATAGGCTAACAAAATTATTTACAAGACCGGTACAACATAGTGTATAATAGTACTGAATTAATATAGGTGAAAAATGACAAATAAAATTGAAAAATTCTCCTCTGAAGAAGACTTGGAATCACCTGAAGACAACGAGGAAATTTCAATAGAAAATTTAAACGAAGAGTCACAGGATGATGAAGACCTCATCATGTCGGTAGAAGAACCAAAAACTGCCGAAAATGCTTCAACAATAAGCGCAGATGACTCTGTAAAAATATACCTGCAGCAAATAGGCAAAATCCCGTTGCTTAGCGCCGAGCAGGAACTCGAAGTTGCAAAAAAAATTAAAGAATCAAACGACGACAAAGCAAAAGAAATACTTGTTAACGCAAACCTCAGGCTTGTCGTCAGTATTGCTAAAAAATACATAGGCAGAGGCCTGTCCTTCCTTGATTTGATACAGGAAGGCAACATGGGGCTTATGAAAGCAGCCGAAAAATTTGACTACGCCAAAGGCTACAAATTTTCGACCTATGCCACATGGTGGATACAACAATCAATCACACGTGCAATTGCCGACAAATCGAGAATCATCAGACTGCCTGTTCACATGATAGAAACCTTAAGCAAAATAAAAAAGGTCACAGTTGATTTAACGACAGAAACAGGCAAAGCCCCGTCAAAAGAGGAAATCGCTTATCGAGTAGGTATCCCTGTGAGCAAACTCACAAGCCTTATAAAAGCCGCTCAATCAACAATAAGCATAGAAACACCGGCAACAGCAAAAGACGAATCGTCAAAACTCGGTGATTTTATTGTGGACGAATCCACAGTGTCACCTGACACAAGAGTTTCTCAGGAAAATCTTTTTGAAGACATACAAAAAATGCTTAATCAATTAAGCCCCAAAGAACGGGATGTCCTTATTATGAGATACGGCTTAAATGATGACGGCAACAGAAAAACTCTTGAAGAAATAGGCTCCAGATACGGTGTTTCAAGAGAACGTATAAGACAAATAGAAAACAGAGCAATAAGCAAACTCAAAAAACTCTGTAAAAACAACAACCTGACTATCGGTCTTAAAAATTATTTTAATTAAACCAAACATGACATTGTGTTCTATTTATTATAAAATTCGTTTAGAGGATTTTAATAAGAAAAGGACATAAAAAATGAAAATTTCACTGGAATGGCTTAATGAATATGTTGACCTGTCGGATTTAACACCCGAACAAATCGCTCATGAGCTTACAATGAGCGGGTTGGAAGTAGAAGAAATAGAAAAAACAGGCCCGAAATTTTCAAATATAAAAACTGCTCAAATAAAATTGATTGAACAACACCCGAATGCAGATAAATTGCACCTTGTAACCGTCGATACCGGTTCCGAAACAAAAACCGTAGTCTGCGGTGCTCAAAATATTGAGGAAGGTCAAATTATCCCTTATGCTTCAGTTGGTTCAAAAGTTCTGGACAGAAAAACAGGAGAACAGTTTGAACTCACACCGGCAAAAATCAGAGGGATAGAGTCTCAGGGCATGCTCTGTTCTCAAGATGAACTCGGACTTGAAAACATGCAGGAAGAAGACGGAATCCTCATTTTAAACAGACTTTATAAAGATATAAAACTCGGCGAGCCGTTAGAAAAACTTCTTCAAATAAAAGAAGATATCGTGTTTGATGTTGCACCGACCGCTAACAGAGGCGATGAAATGTCAATAATCGGTGTGGCAAGAGAATTATCAGCAATTTTTAACAAAAAATTAAACTTCTCTCCGCTGCAAAGTACTCAAAACACTTCTACAGACAAATTTAAAGTAGAAATCATAGACCAAGAAGGCTGCAAATATTACAGCGTAGGTCTTGTAAACGATGTAAAAATAAAATCGTCTCCGGAATGGATGCAAAGACGCCTTACAGCCTGCGGCATCAGAGCAATTAACAACGTCGTGGATATTACAAACTACGTGCTTCTCGAATACGGATGCCCGCTGCACGCATTTGACAGAGATAAACTAAACGGCTACCTCTGTGTAAGACGTGCACACGAAAACGAAACAATTGTTACTCTTGATGAAATAGAGCGCAAAACAACCAACGATACGGTTTTAATCGCAACTAAAGAAAAAGCGGTCTGTGTAGGCGGTGTATTTGGCGGTGCAAACAGCGAAGTAGACAATAACACCAAAAATATTGCCTTAGAAGCAGCATACTTTACTCCGGCGCAAAACAGACGCTCCGCAAGAAGCATCGGCTACCGCAGCGAAGCAAGCGCAAGATACGAAAGAGGCGTTGATATCGAAATGGTAAAACCTGCCTTGATGAGAGCATTGCAGCTGCTTGTTGAACTTGCGGAAGCAAAAGTAGACGGCATAGTCGAAACAGGCGACAATAAATTACCCGAAAAAGATATCACATTGCGTTTTGCACAGATAAAAAGAATCCTCGGGTCTGAAATACCTGCGGAAAAATGCATAGAAATTCTCGGCAATCTCGGTTTTGAACTTCTCGGCAAAAATGAAATAGCTGCAAAATTTAAAGTTCCTTCTTTCAGGATGGTAGATGTTTACAGAGAAATTGACCTTATTGAGGAAATCTCAAGAATCTACGGTTATGACAAAATCGACCCGACATTACCAAAAAACACTCAATCACCGGAGATTACTGATGAATCCAAGCTTCTCAAAAAAATTAACAATATGTTCTTAGGTGCAGGTTTTTACGAAACAGTAACATCTTCTCTTGTCGGAGAGCCTATTTACAAAGAATTCTCCGTAAAATACGACGATTCAAAAGCAGTAAAAGTCTGCAATCCTCAAAGCGAAGAACACACTATGCTGCGCCAATCAATGGTACCCAGTACTTTAAATATTGTAAAAAATAATATTTCAAACGGACAAAAAAATCTGCGTTTGTTTGAAATCGGCAGAACCTACTTTGTAGAAGCCCCTGCTGATGAAAAAAGCACGGGAGTAACAGAAAAAAGAATACTTGCCGGTGCACTAACAGGTGATATAGACAACGGAAACTGGATTAAAAAGCCGGCAACCGATTTCTACACGGTAAAAGGTATAATCGAAAATCTGCTTGTACTTCTCGGACTTGAAAACAGAGTCCAACTAAGAGAATGCAAGGATAAAGATTTTCTTCACCCCGGCAAATGTGCAAAATTAGTGATGCTTGGCAAACAGCCTCTTGATGTGGGCTTTTTCGGAGAAGTTCATCCGTTATTAAAGGATAAAGAAAAATTCCAGCAGAATGTTTACCTGTTCGAAATTGACCTTGAAGAACTTTTGAAAGCAGTACATATTTCAACCGTCAAATACAAAAAACTGCCTCAATTCCCTGAAGTTCAAAGAGACTTAGCCTTTATTGTTCCTGAAAATGTAAGCTGTGACGAGATTTCAAGAATAATTAAAAAATCCGTCAAAAGCAACCTCTTCAACGGAGAACAGCTCTTTGACGTATATCAGGGCGAACACATTGAAGATGGTTTCAAAAGTATGGCATTTCGAATCAAATTGCAGGATAAAGAAGCAACTTTAACTGACGAAACAGTCGAAGAGCAAATGAATTCAATAAGAAATAACCTTAAAAAATCCGTGGCAAACTTAAGTTTCCGCGAATAGAAAGAAAATTATGGATAACGAACAACTGGTAAAAGACCTGACAGCAAAAGATGAACAAAAAGCGCTGGCAGCAGCAGGCGAAATTGTAAACAATACCAATATCGAAGCCTTCAAGCTTCTTGTCAACAAAAGCGAATTTTTGTTTGATTTTGTAAAGAATAACGTATGTAAACGCCTTAACAAGGTCATAACCCCAAATAACTACCGTAATCTTTTCGGCTTTTTCAAAACCTATTGTCCTGATTTTGAAGATGTTATTGTAGGTTCACTTGCCAAATATGCAAACGAAGATATGACAGACGAAATTCTGGAACTCTTAGAGCATGGAACAGACGACGAAAAAGCTTATGCAGCAAAATATTTTTCATACATTCCCGATACAATTGCAGCAGAAGAATTAATAAAATACGCTTTCTGCGACAATGAAGCACTCGCTTTCAACGCAGCTAAAGCACTGGGCGCAATGAGTACTGAAGCTGCGTACCAAAAAGCAATAGAGCTTTTAAATTCCGATGATGACTTCACCGTGCTCAAAGCCGTTAAATTTCTTGTTGCATATGAAGACAAAAACGCAGTTGAACATATATTAAAAGCGATGGAGCATTCCTCTATGAGCGAGAATATAGCAGGGGAAATTCCATACCTTCAAAGCTTGATGGAATTGTTAACAACTTACAAAAATAAAGCAGATGTCTTGTTATGCATTGATAACATCCTTTCAGGACTTGGTGAAATCTTGCCGCTTAACCAGATTTTTTGCTTTGAATTGTATGAAGTTCTTGGCTTTTTGGTAGATTACAACATAAAAAACAAAGATTCTCAGGCCGCAGTTGTGCTGTTAAAAGCACTCTCAAAGTTTGAAATGCTTTCCGAAAATGAAGAATACACATTTGATGAAGACAAAAATACAAAACAGGAAATAACAGAAATTTATAACCTTTTGAAAAACCAGCAGGAATATTTTTGGAATGCACAAAAAAATCTTGTTAAAAATGAACTTACTCTTCCCAAAAGTGATATTCACCGTATAAGCAGTGCATTAAGAATAATTTCCGAATATAAATTAACTCAAGCTCAACAAGAAGCTAAAGACCTTTTGAACGGTAATAACGAAATTATTCTCTGCGAAGCACTAATTACGTTAAAACAACTAAATCTTCTTGAAGGAATAGACAAAACAGAAATAATAAATAAAGTGCAAGATGAAAATAAAAAAGCACTTATACAAAGTTTATTTTAGTCCGGCGGAAAACAATGCTGATAGATACACATACACACATTGATATGGAAAATTTTGCAGACCGCTTCGATGCAGTAGTGCAAACAGCAAAAGATTACGGGGTCGAAAAAGTTGTAATCCCGGGTGTTGAGCCCTCAGGATTTGACAGAATCATTAAATTGTGCGAAGAATACCCAGATGTATACGGGGCTGTCGGTGTCCATCCCGAAGAACTTAACTCTTACAACGAAGAAGCGGAAAACAGAATAAAAGAACTTTTAAAACACAAAAAAATAATTGCGGTAGGGGAAATAGGGCTTGATTATTACTGGGATAAATCTCAAATCGAAAAACAAAAAGAAATTTTTGAACGTCAAATACTTATAGCCAAACAAGCACAAAAACCGATTCTGGTTCACGACAGAGAAGCTCATCCGGACAGTTTTGAAATTTTAAAAAAGACCAATGCCGCGGAAACCGGCGTAGTAATGCACTGTTTTTCTGGCAGTCCGGAGTTTGCGCAGCAATGCATAAATGAAGGTTTTTATATTGCTCTCGGCGGCGTTGTAACCTTTAAAAACGCCAAAAAGGTCAAAGAAGTAGCAAAAACTGTCCCCCTTGATAAACTGCTTTTAGAAACAGATGCGCCTTATATGACACCGGTGCCCTTCAGAGGTAAAGAAAATCAGCCTGCTTATGTCAAATTTGTTGCTGAAGAAATTGCAAAGCTTCGAGGTGTAAGCTTTGAAGAAATTGCAGAAGCAACAACCGCTAATGCCAAAAAACTTTTAAAAATTTAAAGAAATATGGTATATAACCCATTACTTTAAATAGCTCAATGTTATATTATAATTTGTATGGATAACGAAGAATTTTTACAAAAACTTGGTCAAAAAATCAGAATCTTGAGAAAAAACAGACGACTTTCACAGGAAAAGCTTGCTATCGAGCTTGAATGCGATCAAGGTTATCTGAGCAGAATAGAAACAGGTAAAGCTAATCCAAGTGCTGTCTATTTAAAACAAATAGCTGATTCTCTGGATCTTGATATAAGAGAACTGTTTAATTTTACGATTTAATAACTTTTCCTTGTTCATGCCATAATAAATTTATGGCAAAAAACAAAGAACGATTAGATAAAATACTGGTTGATAAAGGTTATTTTGAAACCAAAAGCAAAGCTCAGGGCGCCATAATGGCAGGCGATGTCAAAATCAATGACGAAGTCATAACCAAAGCAGGCTATCAGCTTGAACTCAAAGAAACGACCAGAATAGAGGTAAAATCACTGCCTTTTGTTTCCCGCGGCGGTTTAAAGCTTGATAAAGCCATAAAGGCTTTTAATATTGATTTATACAATCGTATTTGCCTTGATGCAGGTGCTTCTACCGGCGGTTTCACAGACTGTATGCTGCAAAACAACGCTCAAAAAGTATATGCGGTAGACGTCGGTTACGGTCAAATTGCCTGGAAGTTAAGAAATGACGTAAGGGTCAAAGTTGTTGAACGCACAAATATAAAAAACTGTGCTTTTGACGAAATTTATGATTCAAATGACCCGTTAGCCGATTTTTGTGCAATGGATTTGTCTTTTATTTCTATTACAAAAGTTCTTGATAATATAAAAAAACTTCTGAATCCGCAAAAGCAAGAAATAGTTTCTCTAATAAAACCACAGTTTGAAGCAGGTAAAGAACTTGTCGGCAAAAACGGGGTAGTCAGAGAAAAAAGCACCCATTGTAAAGTAATAAACGAAGTAATCTCATATGCAGAGTCTATCGGTTTATATGCACAGCAGCTTACCTATTCTCCTATAAAAGGCCCTGCCGGAAACATAGAATATCTTGTGCAATTAGTCAACCATCCGACCGATTTTGATACCGGATTAATTGATAGAATTGTAGAAGAAGCAAATACAAACAACTTCTAGGAGGTAAAATGCCTAAAAAGAAAAAAACAAATAAAAAAAAGCAAAAAAATAATCATTTTTTCGGAAAACTATTATTCTGCTTAATTGTTGCGGTTGTTGTGTATTTTGGAATTAACACCTTTACTTTTGCCCAGACCTTAAAGTTTGCACAGATATCCGATGTTCATTTATCAAACAAAAACGTTGACACGAGCTACAAGGTGCTTGCAAATTCTCAAGAACTTTTTGAAGACGCAATTGAACAAATAAACGAAACCCCAAATATCGATTTTGTAATAGAAACAGGCGACCTTGTCGACAAACCCCGAAAAGAGCTTGTTGAAATTGCCTGCAAACAGCTTAACCGGTTAACAGTCCCGTGGTATTTTGCCTTTGGCAACCACGATGCAGCAGTTGGTTCAAGCTTTAAAAAAGATGAATACTTTGACTTTATAAAAAAACAAAATGACAACATAACCTCTGACAAAAGATATTACTCTTTTATACCTAAAAAGGGCTACAGAGCCATAGTGCTTGATTCTACAATAGATACAAAAATAACAGCCAACGGAGAAATACCCGAAGAACAGCTTGACTGGCTGGATACAGAACTTTCAAAGGCTAAGCTTCAGCAGCAAATCCCTCTTATTTTTATGCACAATCCCCTGCAAGAACCATTTCCGAGCTTTCATCACAGAATATTAAACGCTCAGGAGCTGCAAGCTGTTTTAGATAAATATGATATGCCCATAGCCATTTTTACAGGCCACTATCACGCAACAAAAATCTATAAAAACGGAAATATTCTGCACGTAAGCACACCGTCTTTAGTCACATACCCCAATGCTTTCAGAATAATTACCATAAACAATCTGGCAGACAGAGTTATTTTTACTTTTGAGTTTAAAGAAACACGGCTAAAAGAAATACAAAAAAAAGCAAAAATGCTTACCTTCTCAGCATCAACCCTTAAAGGAGAAGAATCTGACCAAAATACTGTTGTTATTATGCAAAAATAGTGTAAAATATAGGCAGGAGCTTATATATGATAGATTCCAAAGATAAATTTATAGTCAAATTTCGCGGTGTTCGTGGAAGCCACCCCAAACCGGAGCACAACTTTCTTGAATACGGCGGCAACACGGCCTGCGTAGAAGTTCACGTAAACAATCATCTTATTATACTTGATTCGGGCACGGGCATAATCAATTGCGGAAACGACCTTCTGCAAGAGTATATAGCAAAGAACCATAAAGAACCGATTAACGCAACTATACTGCTAAGCCACCTGCATAATGACCATATTATGGGGCTTCCGTTTTTTAAACCCATTCATCAGAGCGACACTAACATCAATATAGTCGGTTTTTCAGCTTACGAAGAAGGGCTGGATGAAGTTATATCGCAGCTTGTGTTCGAAAAATCATTCCCGCTCGGATTAAATGAAATAAACGCAAAACTAAGCTTTTACGATATAAATGACAACTATGCCTTAATCTTTGACGAAAACGACAACACTCCGGATATGATAAAAATAGAAAAAGAACAAGACGCTATTGCGCAAGACGAAGAAGTTGTCGTAAGCTGCTTAAAATCCAGCTCTCACCCGAAAGAGGGCGTAATGATATACAAAATTGCCTACAAAGACAAATCTCTTGTATACGCAACGGATACGGAAGGCTACATAGGTGCAGACCAGAAATTGACACTGTTTGCAAGAAACACAGACTTGCTTATTCACGACGCACAATATACAACGGAAGAATACCTTAACACAAGCGCGCCAAAACAGGGTTACGGCCACTCAACTTTTGATATGGCACTTGATACCTTCAAACAGTCAAAGGCTCAAACACTGGCATTTTATCATTTTGACCCAAATTACAACGACGAATTTTTACATGAGATAGAAAAACATTATACTAATAATTGTAAAAATTGTATTTTCCCTAAAGAAGGTATGGAAATTGTACTGCGCTAAAATCTTAACGGTAATATTTTTTTTGTTTATGTCCTGCGCTGCCGCAACCGCAGCCCCGACAAAATACGGCGTGGTTGCAATTGACGCACAAAAAAATGCTGTCAACCACAATAACAGAGGCGTAATTTACATGCAAGACAGGTACTACGCGGCAGCTATTAAAGAATTTCAAATGGCAGTATTGCTCGACCCGAATACTCAGGCAAGTTCCGTATACTATGCCAACCTCGCAAACTGTTATATGAAAATAGGTTACCCCGCACTTGCACAGGACACCCTGCAAAGAGCAATAAAACTAAACCCGATGAACTTTAACTATTATCAAGACCTTGCCGTAGTATACAGAAGACTCGGTATTTTAGACACCCAGCTTCGCCGCTGGAAAAAAGAAAGCGCCAAAAACCCTGTCGGCAACGTTATGCAGGGTTTAATACTTATTGAGCAGGGCAAAAATGACGCCGGTATGGCAAAATTATACGAGTTTGTTTATTCGGAACCCGATCTCATTATAACTATAGGCGTCAAGAATTTTATAGAAAAACAAAATAAAGAACGTTTTTAAATCCAAATTTTGCACTGCGAAATTTTTTGCAGTTCCAGTAAGTTAAATTTTGCTTTTAAAAGCTCTCTTCGCCCTTCGGGATTTTTAGTAAAAATAATATCAATATACCCCAGTACAGGTTCAAGATTTTTTTCCAAAATTTTTACTTTATTCTTTTTTGAGCCTATTATATCAGGAACGCTCAAATAGCGGAAAGTCCGAGTTTCTGTGTCTTCTTTTCTTAAAATATACCTGTTATTTTTAGGCGGTTCAAAAAACTCGTTTAATGTTTTTACAAACAGATTTCTTTCATAATTGGTGCAATTTAACAAAGTTAAATAGATTTCGCACAACTTTTTTTGATTATTAAAACTCATTTTGTTAATGAGTTTTATATCCTGATAAGGGGTCAGGATAATATTAGTTTCGCACATTGTTTTTAAAATCGCATCAGCAATAAGGAATACATCATTACCGCTGTATTTTATCACGGTTTTACCTATAATATTTCTTATAAATTTATAAAGACGGTTTTCATACCCCGCAAAACAAATGTTCGGAAGTTTTATACCTTTTATTTGTATTGTTTCATAAACTCTCGGACGTATTTTTTCCTCTAATACGGAACTTTCTACAAACACCTGCTGCCATTTTTTAGAAAGAGATTTTCTTTGTGCCGCAAGATATTTAGAATACTCATTCAACTTTTGACATTTTGAATCGATAATCCAAGCCCAATCATATCCCAGCCTTTCCAGACCGTTTTGTATTTTGTCATCAATAAAGCTGACTCCCTCAAAAGTATCAAAACGTTTTTTTACAATATTCAAATCAAAACTTTCTTCCCCGTTTGAAAGTGAAACCAGATGCCAGATATCCGCAGTCTTTTGAGGGCTGTTTTTATTTATGCGCAGAGCTCTGCCCCTAATCTGGTTAGAAAGCATAAAAGACCCGACCGTACTTGCTATTATCAAAGCATTTACACACGGAGCATCCCAGCCTTCCCCGAGCAGCGCCTGAGTTCCAATCAAAATATTAAACGCCCCGCCTGAGAATAATTCCGTTATAACACCTACAAGGTTAACATTACCGTATGTTTCAACTCTCAAATATCCTGAGTTGTATTCTGTGAGCAAAACATTTTTTCTGTCTATGTTGTGTTTTTTCAACAACTCATACAACTGCTCCTTTGCAGTACCGGGAACAACTATTAAAGAACCTGTGAGAATAGCAATCTTATTGTTTTTCAACTCACAGAGATTATCAAACACTGATATAACATTTAACCCTATAGATTTTTTTGCACCGATGTAATCAAGCAAAACAACCTCTCTCAATTGTTCTTTCAATAATTGCGACTCGAGGATTGTAATTTCTTTTATTGCATTTAATTTATTCAGGCTTCTTGCATATATTTTCTTTAAATCTTCTTCTCCCGTAAAATCAACCGTCGTCGAAGTTTTTAACAATTTGTATTCTTTCAATTTAGATTTAAGCAAAGGAACATTCTTAAAATATTTGTGATATTTCCCGAGAATACCGTTAAAGAGAGTTTGTGCAATTTCATAATCAAAAACCGGTATCTGAGCTTTGGTCAAACACAAAAACTCTGCCAAAACCGCAGCTTCCACACTCATGTCGTCAATGGACAATAAATATGAAATAATTGCTATTGTAAAATCAGTATTGTCATAGATTATTTCCACATTATTTTCATAATCATCGACAAAAACAGAGGTCTTTATTGCATAAGAAAAATCAGACTCTTTATTCAAATATTTAAAAAAGTTGTCCCTGTTTTTTTTAAAATCAAACACAATCTTTTTTTCATCTTCCGATAAGTTTGAAAACCATATCAAATCCTGATGAGGGCACAAATCCCCGTTTTGGACAAGCTCCGGTATAGAAATTTCCGCATCCACAGAACCGCATAAAGAGTGATAATTATTCCACTCCGAAACAGAAACATCGTACGGCGGAGTAGCGGTTAACGATATTATTCTAAAATCCTGAGCTGCCAGCTTATCACAAAGATATTCAAGTGAATGGTACCACTCTGTCCTTAAATGGTGTGCCTCATCAAGCACAAGAGTTTTTACGCCATGCTTTTTTAATTCTTCAAAAAATTTTTCCTGTAGCACAGAATCTTTTATAACCGTATGAACTGATTGATACGTGGTTGATGTAACTGTCGAAATATTTTTAATACTTGTGCTAATCCAGCTGTTGTCTTCATTTTCTTCCAAAAAACCGTCTATTATTCTTTGCTTCCACTGGTTTTTAATTGTTATTGTAGGTGCAAGAATCAGCGCAGGTCTGTTAAGGCGCCTTACAATTTCTATCCCGAGAGTAGTCTTGCCGGCTCCGGGAGCAGCAACTACATTCAATTTTTTGTCTGCAAGGTGTATTGTGATTTCATCTAAAAAATTTTGTTGATAAGAGCGCCACTTACCCTTAAAATGCAGATTTTCAGGTAAAGTCTTTGTCGTTTTTTCAGCAGTTTCAGTCATGGTTCTATTTTAAAAAATTTGTAGAAGTTTATTAAGCATCAAACAGTTGATTTAGTAAAAATCACATAATGTATTAGCCCGATTGCGCAATGTAAATTTTGATAATTTCTTTTAAATTAAATTCAGCCGAAAAATTGAATTTAGACAGGAGTATCATATGGACGACAAAGAATTTTTAAAAGCGGTAAAAGATACACACAAAGCCCGCAATTATTTTCTTGACCAGATAGCTTATACAATAGGCCCCGACAGATTAATGAAACTAAAAGAAAAATATCTTGAAGAATTCAATCTGTTTGATATAAGAGATTATGACGATTACATAAAAGGCCATATACCTTATGCCACACATATACCGTTCAAACAGCTCGAAGAGCAGCTTATGCAATTTTCTAAAGACAAAGTTAACATAATATACAGCTATTCGCTTTTATGCCAGCGCAGCAAAAAAGCAGCCTACCTGCTCAGTGACAAAGGCTATCCGGTCATGGAACTTGTGGGCGGTTTTAAAGGCTGGAAAAAAAGAGATTTTGAAATTGTCGCAGATTAAGTTTAAAAATTTTTAATTTCTATTAAAACAAGACAGAGGGGTTAAAAACGCCTCTGTCTTTTTGTTTGCTTTTTTGTTAAGATTTATAAAACAACAAATACAAAATTGGTAAATTTTTTACTTTAGCCGTTTTATAAAAACCAAGGAAGCAGTAAAAACTTTATGAAGCTGGAAGTTTTTAATAATAGAAATTATATACAAACACCTGAATCGGGTAATGTGCGTAATAACGTTTCAAACACTGTAAACAATCCGACAATGACGGTGCCGACACAGATTGAGTCTTCCAGGGCGGAGACCGCAGTCCCAAGCAACGATTCGATTCCTTCGGAAAAAACAGTAGAAGCGCTAAAGGCACAAGCCCTGACTCAGGCGCCAATGCCTTATAAATACATAAGAGATATAAAACTTGCATTTTCTGCTCCGGCAAAACTCTACAAACTTGCTAACGGCCAAAAAGTAGCCATCCTTGAGAAAAAAGGCCCGACTGTTCTGCAAACATACTACAATGTCGGCTCAATGAACGAACAGGATTCGCAAAGAGGAATAAGCCATTTTAACGAACACATGGCCTTTAACGGTTCTAAAGGGCCAAACGGCGGTTTACAATCAGGCGACTTTTTCAGAATTGTAAATAAAATGGGTGCAATGACCAACGCTTCCACCGGTTTTTCACAAACAAATTACTACATTGCCTCTCAGCTTTTAGGGGACAAAGATTTTGATACAAGCACGTATATACAATCAGAACAGCTTCAATACCCTGCGCACGAAGCCGATATGATTGAAAAAGAAAAAGGCCCCGTAACTCAAGAAATTGCAATGGTAGGCGACCAGCCGGAGAACACAGCTTTTTCTACCTGCATAAAAAACCTTTATCAAATAGATACGACCTCTCAAGACCTTGTTGCAGGTTCAATTTCCAATATAAATAAATTAACCAGAAAAGATACACTGGATTATTACAACCTGTGGTATACACCTGATAACTGCGCAACAGTTGTAACAGGAGAAGTTCCGGCACAAGAGGCAATAAATACAATTGCAAAATACTTTAATAAAAGCATATCAGTGCCTGCCCAAAACAGAAAATATCAAGACTTTAACGGAATCCAACAGCCTGTACGTGTTGATATAAAAATGCCTAAAGCCCAATCAACAATAATGGCATTAGGCTTTGCAGGGCCTAAAAACAATTCCACAAAAGAAAATATAACAATGGAAGTTCTAATGACAGCACTTCTGGGTTACAAAAATGCAAGAATCAGCAAAGAACTCAACAAAATACAGTCTTCCGCAATCATGAATATAGAAAGAGTGGGCAACAGACCTGATGACCCCAAAACTATTCTCATTGCATCCCAATCAACCCCGCAAAAAAGTGAAGACGTCATAAAAACCGTATACGCTCAAATAGGATCTCTTGCACAAAATCCGCTTACACAAGACGAGCTTAACACGGCCAAGAAAATTTTAACCATGGCATTTTCAAAAATTTCAGAAAATTCACAGATGCTTAATATGATGCTGGGTAATGCTATGCTTGATGACGACCTTGCTTATGTGGAAAATTATCTCGAAATTTTAAACAGTATAACAAGTCAGGATGTCACAAACTTTGCACAAAAATACCTGAACCTGAATAAAGCCTCGCTAACCGTGGTACACCCGCAAAGCCAGAGTGATGAACAAATTCTTGAGAACTATCAAAAAACCAATTCAAAACCGCAAACAGCACCAAATAACATAAAAAATGCCAACAAAATCCCCGTCACATCTTTTAAAGGACGATTGGAAGACAAAATGCTTGATATGACAAAAATCAAGCAATACAGACTTGCCAATAACATGGAACTTGTCTTAAATCCGAATAAATCGGCTATTGCAACTGGAGAAATAACTCTTCAGGCAACAGCACCTGCCAATGTAGCCCCTGCCGTACCTGCAATACTTTCCGTTTTATTAAACGAAGGCTCTAAAACCAAAAATTACGAACAATTTTATAAAAATGTGCATAAATCGGGCATTACACTCAAATTCGATACTGATTTTCGCTCAATCAACGCATCTTTCGAGGCTCTAGCACAAGACACGCCATACACTTTAGACTTGATAAAAGAAGTCTTCAATCAGCCAAGATTCACTGACTCAGCGTTAAAATACGCTAAAAATCTCGTAAAAGAAGCCGTGATGAATATTGAAGAAACAGCCTCAGATCCGGCACTTAAAGAAATGTTCCCTAACCTTAATGAATACGCCACAAAAGATGAAATTTTAAAATCAATTGATACCACCACTCTGGCGGATGTGCAGGGATTTTTCAACTACGTAAAAACAAATGCAATGGCAAAAGGCATATTTACCGCACCTTTTTCCAAAACACCGAACCTTGAACAAACCGTTACAACAAAACTTTCAACTGACCTTGGCACATTCAAACAGTTTAATACAGACGTGTTTCAATCATTTGAACCGATAGCGCAAAATAAAGTTATAACAAAAGCCCAACCCCGTAACCAGGCGGATATCGTCCAGTACTTTAAATTCAAAACCAACTACAACCCTAAAGATCAGGCTGTATTTGCACTCTTAAACACAATTTTAGGCGGAAGCTCTTCTTCAAGACTGTTCAACGACCTGAGAGAAAAACAAAAACTTGCTTACAGGGTGGAATCAAATATTGATTTTGTCGGCAATACGGGCGTTATGGCATTAAGCATAAAAACAACAACGGATAACCCGTCTGAGAATATTCAACAGTACGATAATGTGGAAAAATCTCTTGAAGGTTTCAAAAAACATATAGAACTTTTAAAAACAGAACCTGTTTCCCAAGAAGAGCTTGATGCGGCAAAATTGAGAGTCAAAACTCAAATCCTTAACTCAATTGAGTCTTCTGCCTCTCAAACGGTTGTGCTAAACTCTGCAAAAGATAATGTTCAGGGCATAAATGCAATAAACAATAACCTTAAAATTATTAACGAAATTACACCGCAGGATATCTTGAGCGCAGCAAATTATATATTCGATTCAAATTCTATAATATCAATCCTCGCCAGCCAAAATACACTTGATAATATGCATATTGCAAATAATAATGCAGCATAAATATTGCAGGCTTGCGGTTTTATCATTATATCTATCTGTGCATAACCCTCAGCACAAATTTATTGTATCAAAAGTTTAGCAAACAGGTCGGATATACTAATCCGGCACAAATAAAAAAAGGTCTTCGCGTCACACCTCTCCGATACTTGGTATCATTCTGAGACATTTTCTATGCGTCATTCTGAGCGAAGCGAAGAATCTATGTACATATTAGTACGTAGGTCGGGCTTTCAGCCCAACAAAAAAACTAAAATGTAAACAATTGTTAAATTAAACACAAAAATCCCTAAAGTTTTTCCATAACCTGTCGATATTTGATATGTGGTTTTATGTTGAATTTTGTTTTAACAAAAACTACTACCCGATACGGTAGGCGATATTAAGAAAAGAAAGCAGGGATTGCAGTGAATAATAAAGATTTTAAAAACCTTCAAAATAGCTTATATAACAATATTTTACCCCCCCCCCGAAAGCTTAAAACACTCTCGCGGTGAGGGTTTTGACACTCATAAATCTTTAAACCACACACCTGATTTGTCAGATTCTGAACACACTCAATCCTCGCAAACCTGCAACAACGGACGCTTCAGAATGACACTGCTTCGCAGCGTGCAAACAGCCGCCTTGACCCTTGCATTATCCTTCTTTATCGCAGCACCGGCAATGGCAGCAGATACACCTCCTGTCCCAGCATCCGCACAAACAGACAATAGCGCATATACTTTAACAAAAGTCGAACAACCCGGTACAAACGTAATAACAAAATACGAATGGTCAGATACGGAAAACAAACTTGTACCACAATACTATCAGGTAAACCTCAATAAAACAGAATACGGCTATCCTGATGTAGCGGATGAAACAAAAACTTTTACAGTGACTACCCCCAATCCTGACGGCAGCGGCAATGCTTTTGAATATAAAATAAAATACTATGTGGATAGCAGCCGTCTTGCTCCTGACAGAATTACTACAGACCAAAACGGCGCAGATATTGATAAAGATTTTATCGGCTTAGATGCAGGAGCTTCTTCTGGCGGGGCGATTTATAACAATGGTTCAAGCTCAGAAATCGGTGACTTAACCGGTGATTTTATAGGCAACTATGCATCAGGTCGTTCTAATGCCTATGGCGGGGCGATTTATAACTCTGGAACAATCGGTAATATAACAGGCGATTTTATTGGTAACTATGCAACCACAACATATGAATATGGAGATGCATTTGGCGGTGCCATAGATAACAGAGGAACAATTACAAATATTACGGGCGATTTTATCGGTAATAAAGTTTACGCAGTTGATCTGAGCAATCCTTCGATACAGGGCGGAGCTATATATAATAATGGTACAATTGAAAATATTACAGGGAATTTTATTTCTAACAGTGCAATAATTGAAGATGGCCGTGGCGGCGGCGGTGCTATAACCAATAGCAAAATTATTAACAATATAACAGGTGCATTTATTGCTAACTATACTGATTCTACAGGAGGTGCAATAGATAACCTTGGTACTATTGATTACCTATCTGCTGATTTTATCGGAAACCATTCCAATTCCACTGCTGGAGCGATTAACAACACTATTGGAACAATTGAATATATAACAGGTGACTTTATCGGTAATTATGTGTCAGGTAATTATTCTGGCAATGGCGGGGCGATTTATAATAATATGGGAACAATCGGAGATATAACAGGTGACTTTATCGGTAATTATGTGTCAGGTAATTATTCTGGCAATGGCGGGGCGATTTATAACAGTTGGGGAACAATCGGCAATATAACAGGCGATTTTATCGGCAACTATGCGTCTTCTTCTAATTCTTATGCCCAAGGCGGTGCGATTTATAACGATAGTGACGAAACAATCGGCGATATAACAGGTGATTTTATAGGCAACTATGCGTATTCTGCAGATACTGGTACTTATTCATATGCCTATGGCGGGGCGATTTATAACTCTGGAACAATCGGCGATATAACAGGCGACTTTATCGGCAACTATGCGTCTTCTTCTAATTCTTATGCCCAAGGCGGTGCGATTTATAACTATAGTGACGAAACAAT
>CALUTJ010000012.1 GCA_944323685.1 Candidatus Gastranaerophilales bacterium
TTGCCTTCTTTTTCGGCTGAACTGTGGTGAAGCCTGAAAAATGGCTTCACTATGTGAACAATGTGTCACTCCAAAAAATTCGTTCATGTCGCTTTGCTCCTTATCTCGAATTTTTCTCGGACAAAATTTATGTTATGCTTTTTAGTATGAAAAATTTACTTTTTTGGCTTGATTGTACACGTGCATACGCGCTGCCGATGTCTGTTACCGCATGGGCAATAGCTTTCAGCGCGGGTGTTGCCGCCAAAGGCAATGTTTTGTACGGCATTGTTGCTTTAATAGGGATTGTATGCGCACATTTAGGCGCAAATTTGTTTGATGATATCATTGATTACAAAAATTATTTGAAAAAATTAAAGGAACAAGACAGCGGCAAAACCATTAATTTAAAAAAAGGCAAATGCAGATGTTTTATTGAAGGCAAAATCACGGTATTAAAAGCGCTTAAAGTTTGCGGGCTTTTATTCGGTGCGGCACTTGTTATCGGGGCATTTTTTGTAGAAATATACAGGCTGCCTGTTCTTGAGCTTATTGCAATAAGCGGGGTTTTATGCTTAATCTATCCTAAATCTGGCTTTGTTGGCCTGAGCGAAATTATTATAGGCTCAATATTTTCTCCTTTGTTATTCAGCGGCGTGTACTATGTAATGACGGGGGAATTTTCAAAAGCGCTTTTGTGGTTTTCTCTGTCGTTTGCAATTGTAACAGTGACGCTTTTGTATACTGATTTCTTTCTTGATTATCAAAGTGACAAACTCTCGGGCAAAAAGACAATACCGGTAATCTGCGGCAGCAAAAGCAATGCATATTACTTTTATATATTTATGATTTTTTTAATATACGCCCTTTTGTTCTCGGGTATACATGCACATTTGTTATCGTTTAAATTTTTTATAATATTCCTTTCAATAATCCCTGCCCTAAGCACGATTAAAAGGCTTCAAAAATATATTGACAAAGAAATTAAAGACGAAAAAGAATTTATGTCGGCAATGAACAACGTACAAAAATTTATCGCAATATTTGCAATTTTAAGTATTGTAAGTTTTCTTTAATTATTTGCAAAAAAATCACTGTCCGTCAGCTGCTGTATAAAAACTATCTTGTTTCGTAGATTTGTTTTTGCAGGTAGCTGTATTTTGGATAGTAGGTTTCGGGGTCTTCTTTGGCTGCTTTAATCTCTTCCGAACATTTAACAAAAAGTTCCGCTAAAACAGGGTCAAACTGGGTGCCTGCGCATCTTTTGATTTCTTCAATAGCGGTTTCATGCGGAAGTGCTTTGCGATAAGAACGTGTCGAGGTCATGGCATCGTAAGTATCAGCCAGAGCGATTATACGTCCTGAAATAGGTATTTCTTCTCCTTTTAAACCGTAAGGGTAGCCCTTTCCGTCCCAGCGTTCGTGGTGTGCACGCAGCCAGTTTGATACAACGGTAAGTTTTTTAATCCCCATAAGCATTTTTTCGGCACGTGCGGGGTGAGATTTCATAAGTTCGTACTCTTCATCCGTGAGTTTGTCAGGTTTACACAGAATTTTTTGCGGAATACCTATTTTGCCGATATCGTGCAAAAGCCCCGCGGTTTCAATCTCTTCGAGAGTTGTATCATCGAGGTTGAGATTTTTTGCCAGAATCAAAGAATACATTGTTACACGCAGCGAATGACCATGTGTGTAGGGGTCTTTAGCGTCAAGTGCCGAGGCAATCAGTTTTATTGTTTTGTAAAACAGCTCTCTTAAGTCCTTTAAGATAACCGTTTTGTTGTTAACAAGGTCGAATTTTTTTATACCTGAATCAATTGTCATCTTGAGTTCTTCGGGGTCAAAAGGTTTTACAATGTACTGGTATAAGTGGCAATCGTTAATGGAATCAACAATCGCATCAACATCTAAATGCCCTGTCAAAAGAATTTTTACGATGTCGGGGTATTCCCCTGCCACGCGTTTTAAAAATTCCGTGCCTTCCATTTCCGGCATCTTCTGGTCACTTACGATAAGTGCAATTTCGTCTCCCTTGCCTTCAACAATTTCAAGGGCTTCCTTGCCGTTTGACGCGGTTATGATATTGTAGTCGTGGCGAAGTGTCCTGCGCAGCAGCTGCAAGTTGTTTATTTCGTCATCGACCAACAATATTGTATGTTTTTCGTTTTTCTGATTCAGTTGAAGGATTTCGCTTAAGCTCTCTTCAAAGGAATCTTCTTTTAATAATGCAAAGTTGTCCATAAATACACCATAATACATGTTTTATTTCGACCAAATCGGGTCAAAACTTTATAACTTTATTCAAAAACTTTACAAAAGTTTATAAAAAAGTTACAACGTGGTTTATTATATATTATTTTAGGGATAATTAAAATACGGCATTTAAAGCACTTTATACAAAAATTGTCCGAGAAAAATTCGTGATAAGGAGCAAAGCGACGTGAACGAATTTTTGGAGTGTCACCTTGAAAAGATAAGCAATTACGGCTCGAGGCGGCAACAGCGACACTAGATTAGATATACGGGGAGAATAATGTTTACAAAACAGTATGAAAGAGGCAGAACATTTGTGGCAAAGCTGGATTATCAATCTGATTTGCTTGAGGAATTAAACAAAATTTGCTGCGAAAAATACATAAACGCGGGATATATTCAGGTTATCGGTGCTGTATCAAGCCTGAAATACGGCTTTTATGACCAGAACACAAAAGAATACATATACAATACGTACGCTTATGACGAATCTCTGGAAATAGTTTCCTGTAGCGGCAATGTTTCCGTAAAAGACGGAAAACCTTTCTGTCATGTACACATTGTGGCTTCCGATAAAAAAGGCAAATGTGTAGGCGGACATCTTGCCGCAGGTACTTCTGTTTTTGCGGCAGAAGTTGTGATTCAGGAAATTCTGGGCGAGGACTTGATAAGAGAATTAGACGAAACCACAAAGCTCACTCTGTGGAAATAAAAACAAAAAGCCTTTCTTGTTACGGAAAGGCTTTTTGATATTTTCTATAAATTTTTATTGTTTTTTGCTGTTTTCAACAATTTTGGCCATAACATCATTGAAAAATTTGTCGGGAGTCATACCGTCAACAACTTTGCAGTTTGCAAGTTCGTTGTTGCGAAGGTTATTTAATCTGACAGCAGCTTCTTCAACAGGCATTTTTTTGTATATGGAAAATATTTTACGGTCGTTAATTAAAATGTCATAGAAATAAGACAAACCTGTTTTAACGTTGCCTTCCTGCTTCAAGCTTTCTCTGGCGTATGACTGTTCAAGGATATTAGCGGCTTGATGATATCTTTTATCACCTCTGCCTGCGGCATCTGCACAGAAAGAACCTGCAATATCTCTCATTTTGTCAAGATCAATATGCCCGTCTCTTGTGTTTTCGCCGATAATTCTGTCTACTTCTTCCTGACTTGCTTTTTGAATTTTGTCAATTTTATCTATAACTTCCTTTTTTGTAACTTCTATTGCCGGTTTTGCTGTTACATTTGCAGCATCAGCAGCAGGTTTTGCTTCTGTTTTTGCCGGAGCAGGTTCTTGTTTGGCTGCATCAGTCTTTGCTGCATCAGCTTTAGGCGCATCGGCTTTAGGTGCCTGCTCTGCCGGTTTTGCTTCGGGTTGAGCTGCGGGAGCGTCTGTCTTCGGTGCATCTGTCTTTGGGGCATCTGCTTTTGGCGCGTCAGCTTTGGGAGCCTGCTCTGCCGGTTTTGCTTCAGGTTGAGCTGCGGGAGCGTCTGTCTTCGGTGCGTCAGCTTTGGGGGCATCGGCTTTTGGTACATCAGCTTTGGGAGCCTGCTCCGCCGGTTTTGCCTCAGGTTGAGCAGCGGGAGCGTCTGTTTTTGGCGCGTCAGCTTTAGAGGCGTCAGCTTTAGGAGCATCGGTTTTAGGTGCCTGCTCTGCCGGTTTTGCTTCCGGTTGAGCAGCGGGAGCGTCTGTCTTCGGTGCATCAGCTTTGGGGGCATCGGCTTTTGGTACATCAGCTTTGGGAGCCTGCTCCGCCGGTTTTGCCTCAGGTTGAGCAGCGGGAGCGTCTGTCTTCGGTGCATCAGCTTTAGGAGCATCAGCTTTTGGTGCGTCTGCCTTGGGGGCGTCGGCTTTCGGTGTTTCTACCTTTGCTGTTTCCGCTTTTGCTGCTGTTTCTTTAGCTTCGGTAGCTGCTTTATTTGCCGCAGCGGCTGCATCATTTTCTGCTGTTTTGGCTTCTTGTGCAGCTTTTTTACCCATATCAACAATTTCTTCTTTAGCTTCATTCAATGCATTTTTTGCATTTTTGCCTCTGCCTTTGACAAGGTAAATTCCTAATCCTGCAAGTACTACCGCACCTGCAACGTATGGCAGAGCTTTTTTAAAACTTTTTACGGATTTTTTTGAGGTATCTTCTTTAGCGGGTTGAGTTTGAGCCGCAGGAGCTGTTTGATAAATCTGGGCTGTTTGAGCTGCCGGAGCTGTCTGAGCAGCAGTCTGCGGAGTCTGAGCTGTGCCGGTTTTTGCAGCAGCGGAAGCAGCTGCTTTAGCCTGAGTTGCGGCAACCAAATTGCCTGTTTGAGGTAAAGACAATGTGCTGATTGACTTAATGTCCATATAAATCTCCCTTATTTGAATATGTTGTTAACACAATATAATCTAAATTCAAACAAAATAATTTTTGCTATAAAACTTATTTATATTTTACAATTCATAACAATTACTAAAAAGCTTAAACATATTGCATATATCACGGATTCTCGGTATTATATATACTGTTAAAAATAATAAGGATAAAAGATGTCATCAGACAGTAATAATACAGAATTTATAAACACTGCGGATAATACACAAAACGAAACCATTTCAGTAAAATTTGAAAGCACGTCACACGAGGAGGTTGAAAACTCAAAATTTCAGGCAGTAATAAGAGCCTTAGCCGCAAACGTCGGTATCGCTCTTGTAAAATTCATCTGCTTTTTATTCTCTTCAAGCTCCGCAATGCTTGCCGAAGCAATCCACTCGGGCGTGGATTCTTTTAACAGTATTTGTCTGCTTGTAGGCATAAAAAGAGGCTCAAGGCCTGCTGACAACGTCCACCCCTTCGGCTACGGGCTGGAAGCAAATGTCTGGGCGATGTTCGCTTCCATATTGATGCTGGGCGGTACTTTTGTTGCTTTGTATCACGGGTTTGAAAAACTCGTCCATGCCGAAGACGCCGCAGAACTGCTTAAAAATTATCCTTATATAGCCATAGCGCTTATTTGCAGCATATGTTTTGAAGGCTGGGCTGTAATGAGCGCGTCTAAAGCAGTATTGCACGAGGTCGGTATTCAGGAAAAAAACGTTTTAAAAGAATTTTTTATCTCCGTCAAATATATAGGAAAAATCAAAAGCCCTACGACAAAGTTTGTATGGTACGAAGACACGGCTGCTTTTAGCGGTGTAATTGTGGCTTTTATTGCACTGACACTGTCTAAATTTGTCATGCCCGCCTCACTGGCGTATATTCCCGATGCTATTGCGTCTATAATAATCGGTACTATACTGTTTTTCCTTGCTATTTATCTTTTGAAAAACAACGTCAGCAGTTTGACCGTTCAGGCGGCAGAGCCTAAGGTTGAAGAAAAAATCAGACAGGTAGCGTCTACAATCCACGGTATTACGGACGTTGTGGAGTTAAAAACGATTGATTTGGGCTCCTCGGGTGTAATTATCAATATGACAATCGAAGTCGACCCCGAAACCCAGATGAAAGACGCCGACGATATTGCGGATATGCTGGAGCGCAAAATCAGAAAAGTTATAAAAAATATAGCTCATATAACGATAGAATTGCAGGCACATGATGCCGAAGACAACTGGGAAGAGAAATTCCACAAATTAATTAAAGAAGGCGAAAAACTGGAAACTATAGACAGCCACGAGGCTCAGATGCTTTCCAACTTCTTTGGTTTTGCCAATACGGTTGTTAAAGAAATCATGATTCCGAGAACTGAAATCTCAATGATTAGTGTTGAGCAAAACATCAACGAACTCGCGGATTTAATTATCAATTCCGGCCACACACGCATCCCTGTTTACAGAGATAACGTTGATAACATAATCGGTGTTATAAACGCAAAAGATGTATTGAAAGTAATCAAAAACAACCATGTCGACGACAATTTCTCAATAGAATTGCTGGCAAGAGAGCTCTTAATCGTTCCTGAAAACAAATTCATCTCCGATATGCTCAGTGACTTTATTGCTTCCAAAAACCAGATAGCCGCAGTAGTCGACGAACACGGCGGGGTTGCCGGTATTGTTACGATTGAAGATATTCTCGAAGAAATTGTCGGCGAAATATACGACGAGTTTGATAAAGTGGAAACACCCGAAGTAGTGAAAATAGACGACAACACTTTAAATGTTTCCTGCAAAATGGATATCGATGATATCAATGAACGTTTTGATTTAGATATTCCTAACGAAGATTTCCAGACAATCGGCGGTTATGTTTTCGGCCTGTTAGGAAGAGAACCCGAACTTAACGATGTTATTGAGGACAAAAATATTACCTATACAATTTTAGAAATCGACGGCAGAAGGATTTCGCGCATAAAAATGTATAAACAGACTCCTTTTGTTGACGCTAAAGACGTAAAAACCGAAGAGGAAGAAAAAAACTCAGACGGGTAACAAACATTTGTAACGAAATTGTAACATTGGCACTAATTTTGTCAAAAATAAAATCTCCGATAACTTTACATGAACAGAAGTGTAAGAAATAGGAGATTTTTTATTATGCAAGTAGGTTCGGTAAATTCTAAAGTAACATCCGCCCAGCAGCAGCCGGTTAAAAAAAGCAATGCTAAACGCACCGCCGCATATATAGGCGCAGGTATCGGCACTGCCGCAGCCATTACGGGGGCAATTGTATACAGAAAAAATATTGCAAACGCTTTTAAAGCGTTTAAAGATATGCTCACACCTTTAAAAACAACAATTGGCGACAACATGTCAGATATCGGCGCTAAAGCTAAAGACAAAGCAGGTAAAGTTGCCCAAAAAGTTAAAAATACAGTTGACGACGGCGTAGAAGTATTAAAAGAGCAGGCAGCTAAAGGCAAAGAAAAACTCTCGGAAACCGCTGAAAAAGTTAAAGATAAAGTCGATGACGGCGTTGATGCATTAAAAGATAAAGCCGCTAAAGGCAAAGAAAAACTCTCAGAAACCGCTGAAAAAGTTAAAGATAAAGTCGATGACGGCGTTGATGCATTAAAAGAAAAAGCCGGACAGGTAAAAGACGAAGTTAAAGAAAAAATTGCTAACTCAGAAACCGCACAAAACATTAAAAATGAAGCCAAAAATATCTTCCAAAAAACAGGCGAGTTCTTTAAAAAAGGTTTTAATAAAACCGCAGGTTTTGTAAAAACAGCCTTCAACTGGGTTAAAGACAAAGTTGTAAACGCTTACAACCAAATCAAAACCTTCCTTGCCAATATGAAAAAAGAAGCAGCAGAACAGGTTGCGCAAAGCCCAAAACAAGCATAAAGAAAATCTCATAATTTGATATAACGGCAGACTTATTAACAAAGTCTGCCGTCTTTATTGTATTATATTGTTATGCTTGATAAAGAAGAACTTTTAAGATTATACAATCTGGATTTGCAGGAGCTTTTGAACATCTCGCAAATGTATGTAAAAAACGGGGTGGAGTTTTGTTCGCTCATAAACGCAAGAAACGGCAAATGCTCGCAGAATTGCAAATATTGCGCACAAAGCTCTCATTACAATACGGAGATTAATTCTTTCCCTTTGATTGATATCGAAAAGGTTAAAGAGGCTGCTTATGATGCATTAGCGCACAGGGTTTCGAGATTCGCCATAGTTACTTCGGGCAAAACTCCCGAGGAAAGCGATTTTGATAAAATGCTTGAAATGATAAAAGAAATTAATAAGATAGAAGGTCTTAAAAGTTGCGCGTCTATCGGCATTTTAACGGAAGAACAGGCTAAAAAACTGGCACAGGCAGGCTTAAAACGTTTTCATCATAATATCAATACCGCAGGCAGTTATTACCCTGAAGTATGTACAACCCATTCTTTTGAAGAGCGCATAAACACCTGCAAACTGGTTAAAAAATACGGTATGGAACTTTGCTGCGGCGTCATACTCGGTATGGGAGAAACCGTGGAACAACGCGTAGAAATGGCGTTAACACTTGCTCAGATCAAGCCCGATTCCATACCGGTGAATATTTTAATGCCGATTGCACATACCCCGTTTGAAAGTTATATCGATAAAATCGATGAAGAAAATATATTGAGAACTCTTGCCGTGATAAAAATTGCAAACCCTAAATCGGTCTTGAGATTGTGCGGCGGAAGAATGAGACTGGGTAAAGAAAATCAGGAAAAAGCTTTGACAACTTCGGTAGACGGGCTTATGGTCGGAAATTATCTTACCACAACAGGTGCAAAACTTGCTCAGGATATTGAAATGGTACAAAAATTAGGAAAGAGAATAGTCTGATGTTTGATTATATTAAAGGCAAAATCGTTTCAAAACAAAACAACACGGCTGCAGCGGCTTCTTTTGTGGTGGAAAACAACAATATAGGATATCTGATAAACACAACCGGCAGAACGGTTGCGGCTATAGGGGCGGAAGGCTCAGACACAAAGGTTTATACAACCCTTATCCATAGAGAAGATGCAATGATTCTTTGCGGATTTATAAATAAAGAAGACAGAGATATTTTCAATATTTTGACAACAGTGTCAGGGGTAGGCATGAAGGTTGCCCTTGTTTTACTTGACGAATTTTCCGGCTGCGATTTGATATCGGTTGTAATAAAAGGTGATTACAAAGAACTTTCAAGAGCAAAAGGCGTAGGGCCAAAACTTGCACAAAAAATCATACTCGAGCTTAAAGACAAACTGATTAACAGACAGAAAAATGCACCTCTTGATATTTCGGACGTTACGGATTCTGCGCAAACAGCAGAAGTTTCGTCAGAATCGTTAAATGAAGTTCAGGCGGTGCTGTTGTCTCTGGGGTATTCTCTTCAGGAGGCAAAAGCAGCTATAAAACAGGCGTGCAAAGTTGCGGAGAAAAAAGCTTCCGCGGAAGATATTTTAAAGGAAGCCCTGAGCTGCCTTTCTCAGCAATAAATTACATTGATGTAAAACAACGGGTTTTATGCTAAGATAGACCCTGTTATGGTAGCACAGGTTATTACATCCACAGTTATAGGTCTTGAGGCGTACAAAATCACGGTAGAGGTTGATTTTGTGCAATCCATTCCTGCGGTTATAATTGTAGGATTGCCTGATGCAGCTGTGTCAGAGGCAAAAGAAAGAGTGCGCTCAGCTATTAAAAATTCGGGGTTTTCATTCCCTAACCAGAAAGTTGTAATCAACCTTGCACCTGCGGATATCAGAAAAGAAGGCTCAATATACGATTTACCCATAGCTGTCGGAATTTTAGCCCGTGACGGCATAGTCGATGAAAATTTGATTAAAAATACGGCATTTCTGGGCGAATTATCATTGGACGGCTCTTTAAGAACCATAAACGGCATTTTGCCGATAGTTTCGGGGTTAAAAGATTTAAAAATCGAACAGGTCGTTGTCCCCCGTGAAAACGCTAAAGAAGCCGCTCTAGTTCCGGACATAAAAGTTTTGTGTGCTGACACTCTGGCTGACGTGGTAAGCCATTTTTGCGCAATCCCCGAGAACAGAAAAGAGCTTGAAACCTGCGAGGTCGATATTGAAGAATACTTAAACGAATATACGACAACGCATTATGAATTTGATTTTAAAGATATCAAAGGCCAGATAAAAGCCAAAAAAGCTCTTGAAATAGCCGCAGCAGGCGGACACAATATACTGATGACAGGGCCGCCTGGGTCGGGCAAAACGCTTTTGTCCAAAAGTTTCGCTTCGATACTGCCGCCGCTGGAACTTGATGAAGCAATAGAACTCACAAAAATTTACAGCGTATCGGGACTGCTGCACCATGACAACCCGCTTATCAACAAAAGACCGTTTCGAGCCGTTCATCATACTGCTTCGGCAGTTGGGATAATAGGCGGCGGGTCACATCCCAAACCGGGAGAAATTACGCTTGCGCACCGCGGAGTTTTGTTTCTTGATGAAATTGTGGAATTTCCGCGCCCCGTGCTCGAGGTTTTAAGACAGCCTCTGGAAGACGGTGAGGTTGTTATTTCGCGCGCACAAACCAGCATAAAATACCCTGCGGACTTTATACTGCTCGGGGCGATGAATCCTTGTCCGTGCGGATATCTCGGGGATTCTCAAAAACAGTGTACGTGTTCGGAATTTCAGATTCAAAGATACCGTTCAAGGCTTTCGGGACCGCTGCTTGACAGAATCGATATCCAGATAGAAGTGCCAAGATTAACAACAGAAGAGCTGCTTAATACAAAAGTAAAATCGGAATCCTCCGCACAAATCCGCGAAAGGGTTGTAAAAGCGCGTAAAATCCAATCACAGCGTTATAAAGATTACCCGATTTTTACAAACTCCCAGCTTACGGCCGAGTTGATTAAAAAGTTTTGCAAGCTCGATGAAAATTGCGAAACCCTTTTGAAAACGGCTATATCAAGATTTAATCTCTCGGGCAGGTCTTATGACAGAATCCTTAAACTCTCAAGAACAATTGCGGATTTAGACGGCTGCGAAAATATCGAAAGTACACATATTGCTCAGGCGTTGCAGTACAGAAATTTTATCGAAAATACCACGGCATAAAATAAAATTTGTTAACAATTTATAAACTCTTATCGCTTTTGTCTGTTGTATTTTAATGCTGTCATGATACAATTAAAGCAGACTGAATTATACTTTAAAATCGAGATATTTATGGGCAGGATTGTTATAGACAAAGAAGTGTGTAAGGGTTGCTATTTATGTGTTAAAGCATGCCCGAAAGGCTTGCTGAAAAAAAGCAAAGAACCAAACCTGCACGGTGATTTTCCGGTAGAATTTGTTGATGAAAATAACGAATGCATCGGGTGCGCAATGTGCGCCATGAATTGCCCTGATGTTGCAATAAGAGAGGTTTACAGATAGTGGCAAAAGTATTGGTAAAAGGGAATGAAGCAATTGCGCAGGCTGCTATCAATGCGGGCTGTCAGTGTTATTTCGGTTATCCTATCACCCCGCAAAGCGAAATAGGCGAATACATGGGCAAACATCTGCCGGAAATGGGCAGGGTGTTTATTACGGCAGAGAGTGAACTCGCGTCAATAAATATGGTTATAGGTGCAGGCACTACAGGCACAAAGGCAATGACTTCTTCCTCGTCCTGCGGTATAGCTCTGATGCAAGAGGCAATTTCTGCAATGTGCTGTGCCGAGGTTCCGGGGGTGATTGTCAGTGTTATGAGAGGCGGGCCGGGGCTGGGCAATATCGCACCCGCGCAGGGCGATTATTTTCAGGCTCTTAAAGGCGGCGGCAACGGAGATTATAAGGTAATAGTGCTATCTCCTTCCACTGTTCAAGAGGCAATCGACCTTACTTACAGAGCATTCCACATTGCAATAAAATACAGAAACCCCGTTATGTTGCTTGCAGACGGCGTTTTAGGACAAATGATGGAGCCTGCGGAATTTGGCGAATATCCTTATCAGGACCCCGATGTTACTCAATGGGCGCTTGACGGAGCAAACAATCGTCCCGCAAGAAATATCGTGTCGCTTCACATGCCTGAAGGCAACATGGAAGCTTTGACCAACAGAATTTTTGAAAAATATGAACAGATAGCTAAAAACGAAACCACCTACGAAGATTATATGCTCTCTGACGCAAAACTTGTTTTAACTGCATTCGGCTCTGTTGCAAGGGTAGCAAAAGCGGCTGTAAAAAAAGCCAGAGATAACGGAATGAAAGTCGGACTTTTCCGTCCCGTTACATTGTTTCCGTTTCCTGACAAAGATTTGCACGAAACTGCCAAAAAGGCGGATATGATTCTCGATTTGGAATTAAACAAAGGACAAATGCTTTTAGATGTTCGCTCTGCCGTGTTCGGAGCTTGCCCCGTTGAGTTTTACGGAAGACCGGCAGGCGGTTTGCTTACACCTGATATGATTTACAATAAAATTAAAGAACTGTATTCAAAATCTGAAGGCAGCGTCCAAAAAACGGGGGCAGCGTTGAGGTAATTATGGAAACGTTAGTATACAAAAGACCCGAATCACTTTTAAAAGACGGACATTTTACTTTTTGCCCGGGCTGCGGTCACGGTGTTGTTTTAAGAATAATTGCGGAACTGATAGACGAATTTAACCTTCAAAAAGACACCATCGCCATTTCTTCCGTGGGTTGTTCAATATTTTTGGAAAAATTCTTTAACCTTGACGTAGCGGGTGCTTCGCACGGACGTTCTCCTTGTGTTGCAACAGGGGTAAAAAGATGCAAACCCGATAAGTTTGTGTTTACTTATCAGGGTGACGGAGATGCCGCCACTATCGGTTTTAACGAAACAATACACACTGCCTGCCGCGGTGAACATATCACTACAATAATGATTAACAATACCAATTTCGGTATGACAGGCGGTCAGGCCAGTGCAACAACTCTTGTAGGTCAGGTTACAACTACTACACCCGCAGGCAGAAAGGCCGAATTAACCGGTTACCCGCTGCACGCCGCAGAAATAGTGGCAAAATGCGACGGTACCGCTTATGCCGCGAGAGTTGCAATAACAACTACACAAAATATTATTAAGGCTAAAAAAGCAATCAAAAAAGCTTTTGAAGCTCAAATAAAAGGATTGGGCTACGGCTTTGTCGAGGTTCTGGCAGCTTGTCCGACAAACTGGCACATGACACCTTCCGAAGCTGTTGAACATATAGATAACGTAATAGAAACAATACACCCGCTCGGGGTATTTAAAGACATTACCGAACAGGAGAATTTATAATGAACGGTGATATGAGTGTGATTATATCAGGTTTCGGCGGTCAGGGCGCTTTATTTGCAGGTATTTTGCTCTGCCATGCCGCAGTAGTTGAAGGAAAACATACAACGTGGTTTCCGGCTTACGGTGCAGAAATGAGAGGCGGCGCCGTAAACTGTTCAGTAAATATATCCGATTCCGATGTCCCGTCGCCGATTATCGATGAGGCCGATGCCGTAATCGCTTTGAACGACGCTTCTCAGGAAAAATTTGAACACAAAGTCAAATCAGGCGGATTTATGATAATAAATTCCTCTCTTTCACATTTAAAAACCAGAAGAACGGATATAAACTATATAAAAATTCCGCTTAACGAACTTGCTCAAAAACTTACAAAACAGCCCGCTTTTGTTAATGTTATTGCACTCGGTGCGTTTCTTGAAAAAACCAAGATTTTAAAAATTGAATCCGTAAAAGAAGTTATGAAGGAAATGGCAAAAACCGTTTCTGCCAAAAAAGCGGCTCTGCTGCCGAACAATCTGGAATCCATTGATTTCGGCGCAAGTATTATAAAACAGCAGATGGTTACGGCTTAAAAATATGCAGGATACGATTGAATACATAACCGCAAAGATAAAAGATTTCAAACCCGAGCTCGGCATTATATTAGGTTCGGGGCTGGGAGATTTTGCCGACAATGTTGACGGTGTCAGGGTTAAGTATCAGGACATTCCGGGGTTTGAAAAATCAACCGTGGCAGGACATAAAGGCCAGCTTGTTTTCGGCAGGGTTGAAGGGAAAAACGCCGTAATAATGCAGGGAAGATACCATTATTACGAAGGATACCATATAAGCAGGATTGTTTATCCGGTTAAGGTGATGAAAAAACTCGGCGTTAAAACGCTTATAATCACGAACGCAGCAGGCAGCGTAAACAAAAAATACACAGCCGGCGACCTTATGGTAATAAAAGACCACATAAACCTTATGGGAGTTAACCCGTTGATAGGCGAGAACGATTCCTCTTTAGGCGACAGATTTCCGGATATGAGCGAGATTTACAAAAAATCCCTTATAGACAAAACTCTTGATAAAGCCAAAGAACTCCACATGCCTGTCTGGAAAGGGGTATATGCGGCAATGAGCGGCCCGAGTTATGAAACGCCTGCGGAGATTAATATGCTCAGAATCATGGGTGCTGACGCTGTCGGCATGTCTACGGTGCCCGAGGCTCTTGTTGCCAACTATTGCGGCATGGAGGTGCTCGGCATAAGCTGCATTACAAATTCCGCTGCGGGGGTGCATCCTTCACGCCTTTCTCATGCCGAAGTGGTTGAAACAGCCGCAAAAGTCAAAGAATCTTTTAAAAAGCTCCTTGTTTCCGTAATTCGGGAGATATAATAATTTTATGAAACAAAATTTTAAAACCGCAATAGGTCTTATGTCCGGAACTTCAATGGACGGCATTGATGCTGCGCTGGTGCACATTGACGACGATTTCAATTTTGAATTTGTAAAAGGATACTCTCTTGATTATCCCGAACACGTCAGACAAAAGCTTCTGCAAATAGCTGACAATCGCGGTTGCAGCGAAGATATCTGTTTTATGGATTTTGTTACCGGCAGACTTTTTGCAAAATGCGCAAACGAATTGATAAAAAGTGCGGGTTTGACTTCAAAAAACATTGATTTTATTGCTTCTCACGGACAGACGGTTTTTCATATACCCGAGGACAGACAAATCGATGGTATATCAACAAAAAGCACTTTACAAATAGGCAATATTTCAGTTATCGCACAGCTTACGGGCGTAACCACGGTCGGAGATTTCCGTTCAAAAGACATTGCCTGCGGCGGTCAGGGTGCGCCTTTAGTGCCTTTTGCCGATGAGCTTATATTTAAAAAAGACAAAAACAGAGCGATTCAAAACATAGGCGGTATAGGCAACGTCACGGTTCTGTCAAAAAGCTGCAATACTTTTGCTTTTGATACGGGGCCGGGGAATATGCTCATTGACGGGGCAGTACAAAAGCTGTTTAATCTGCCTTATGACAAAGACGGACAAATTGCGGCACAGGGAAAAATTGATGAGCAATTTTTAAACTTTTTGCTGCAAGAGGAGTATTACAAAAAATCTCCGCCAAAATCAACGGGGCGTGAGCTTTTTAACAGCGGATATCTTCAAAATATTTTGCAAAATGAAAAAGCACCGCAAAATAAATACGATACGGTTGCAACCCTGACAGCTCTCAGTGCAAAAACCATTGCGCAGGCATACAAAAATTTTGTACTGCCGAAAACCTGTATTGATGAAATCGTATTAGGCGGCGGCGGCGCTTTTAACAAGACTCTTAAGGATTTTATAAAAGATTATACAAAACTGCCCGTTAAAACCCATGAGGATTTCGGCATTGATAACAAATTTAAAGAAGCCATTGCTTTTGCCCTGCTCGGGTTTTGTACAATGAACCGTACAACAAACAACCTACCTGACTGTACAGGTGCCGAAAAAAGAGTTATCATGGGGACAGTTGCATATATTTAACAGGAAACCTCTATGGATAAAGAAACCGCCACCGAACTTATCAACCGCAATACCGTTAACATTGATATGGTCGGGACACACGATATTCTTATGATGCTGAATAACGAGGACATGACCGTTGCTTCTGCCGTACAAAAATGTATCCCGAGTATTGCAAAAGCAGTTGATATGATTGTCAAAAGCTTTCTTAACGGCGGCAGGCTTATATATGTCGGCGCAGGGACAAGCGGCAGGTTAGGAGTGTTAGACGCTTCCGAGTGTCCGCCCACTTTCAGCGTGCCTAAAGACATGGTTAAAGGTATTATCGCAGGCGGCGACAGAGCTTTAAAAGAAGCTGTTGAGGGTGCAGAAGATTCCGAAGAGCTGGCTATCGTTGACTTTAAAATAAATGATATCTGCTCAAATGATACCATAGTAGGTATTTCTGCCTCAGGGAACCCTAAATACGTTATAAAATTTTTGGAAATTGCCAAGATTAAAAAATGTCAGACCGTTGCAATCACATCTAACCCCGATGCTTTGACAAAAAAGTACGCCGATTGCTTTATCTGTGTGGAAACAGGGGCGGAAGCAATCTCGGGCTCCACCAGATTGAAAGCCGGCACTGCGCAAAAAATGATTTTGAACATGCTTTCAACAGCGTCCATGGTAAAAATCGGAAAGACTTATCACAACCTGATGATAGATGTAAAACCGACAAATGCCAAACTACAAAGACGCGCCGTGACAATTGTGTCTGAAATATGCGGCTGCAAACCTTCGACCGCAAGAAATGTGCTGGAATCAAACGGCTACAGCACAAAACATGCCGTTTTATTTATTCTGTACGGACTCAGCTATGACGAAGCCGACAAACTGTTAAAAGAAAACAACGGTATATTAAGAAAAATTTTTGAGTAATTTTTCTTACCGTAAACCGGACCCGATAACAGCAGTTTAACACACAGATACTGCGTATCCGGCTAAGCTTCTCCCGCAAATTATAAACTCTTAATTCTTTCCTGAGGTTCGGTTATGCTTGTAATACGCAGTCCAAAGTTGTCTTCAATAACAACAACCTCGCCGTTTGCAATGTGTTTTCCGTTTGCAAACAGTTCTACCGATTCACCCGCAATCTTGTCGAGTTCTATGATTGAACCTCTTGTAAGTTCAAGCACTTTTTTAACGGGAAGCTGGCATCTGCCTAATTCTACCGTCAATTCAAGCTTGATATCCATTAAAAGTTCAAGGTTTTTGTTTGTATCGGTATTTGTCGGGGTGTAGCTGTCAAACGGAGTAAATTCCAGAGGTCTTACCGTAACGGAATCAGATTCGTGCATGGAAGGGTCAATGTGCACTTCGTTATCTTCAGACTCCTGTCCTGAAACTTCGTTATCCATTTGAGCAAAATCGTAGTTTTCAACACTCTGCGGCTCAACGGCTTCCGACGGTATATCGCTGCCGGAAATATTTTCAGCAGGATTTACATTATTGATGCTGCCGTCTGAGGGAATTTCATTCGGGTTAAATTCATCATTTTGCATATTATCTTCTGACATGAAAAATCCTTTCTAAAAATATCTCTTTAACGCGTCAACATAATAATCGTATCTGTCGGTAACTTTAACACAGACCTTGTCTTTTACCCGACCGGGCCGTGCGTAGAATTTTCTTTCGTCGTTAACTTCCACAATCAAATCTTCGGTTGCCGCATTATCTAATTTTAATACATCGCCTTCTTTTAAATCAAGAAAATCCTGCAAGGTTATTTCGGTTTGACCGAACAAAACTTTGATATCCACTAAAGAAGTATCAAGTTTTTTAATCATTTTCTGGCGTTCTTCACTTGTTGCAATAAGCCCTTTTGTCTGGAAAATATGCTGCGTTGTCAATTGAGACAGTACATTTTCCAAAACCGGATACGGGAAACAAAGACTCAACAAACCGTAGTACTTGCCAGCAATGTGGACTTCCAAAGTTATAAGCGCAACAATTTCACCGGGGGTTGCAACCTGAATACCCGAATAGTTGTTGTCAAGACCGATAAGGTTTGCGTCTACGGGTATAACGTGCGACCACGCCTCTGCAAGAGTTTGTACGGTGCGCTCAATCATTTTTTTGATAAGTGATTCTTCCACATCCGTAAGCTCTCTGGGTTTGGATTCAATGTTGCCGACCCCGCCGAGCATTCTGTCTACTATACTTGAAAGAACTTCAAAACTTATGCCAAGCAGTATCTGCCCCGGAAGCGGATTAAGTTCAAATATCGCAATAGAGATAGGGTTCGGCACGGAACGCATAAATTCGTCATAAGTAAGCTGGTCAACGGAAACAACGTCAACTTCCAAATGCATTCTTAAATACGCTGTCAAAACAAGCGCAAGCTGTCTTGAAAACTCTTTGTGAATATCCTGCAAACCTCTTAAGTGGTCTTTGGAGAATTTATCCGGACGTCTGAAATTGTACAACTTGTAGCCTTTGCGGTGTTCGTCCGTACCGTCAAAAGTATTCATGAGCATATCCTTGTCGGCGATATCAATATCGCCGGGAAACATGTCTAAATTGTCGTTGTCTTGTTCAAAATCGGACATTTTTCTCCCCCGGAACTTATTGCATAATGAATTGTCCGAAGCTTACTCTTATAACTTCTCTTTCGCCGTCAAATATACCGTTTACGGCTTCCGCAATCTGCTGCTTTGCCAGCTCTTTGCCTGCGGTGGTGGCAAGTTCGTCAGAGGTTTTGCTCGTCAAAACGGTTATGACGGCATCTCTTATTGCAGGTTTATACTGTTCCATTTCTTCGATTAAAGCTTTTTTAGGGTCGGGTGCGGCTGCGCCGTGTCCGCCATGTCCGCCTGATGATTTTTCTTCAACAGCGGGTTCGGGCATGGGGTTTGTTACTTCTACCGCAACATTAGCTTTGAGATATCTTCTCGGCTGAATGTCGCTCAAGTTCATTGTAAAATCGCCTAAATCAAGCACAATACCTCTTTCAGGCTTGTCAAGCTGTTCTGATTCATCTTCGGCAGATTCTTGCAGGGTAATGGATTTCAGTTGTGTTGACAACAGATTCGACTGCAAAAAGTAACTTACACCTATAAAAATGATACACACAATAGTTGTTGTAACAATATTGATTAGTATAAAAGAGGGGTTGTTGCCTTCCTGTTTTATATCTTTATCGTTAGTATTTTCCTGTGTAGGTTTTGCCATTTCATATCTCCAAAGTAAACTTATTTTCTGTCAGAACTTAATACTATTATATCCACTCTTCTGTTTTTTGCGCGTCCTTGAGGTGTAGTATTTTTTTCTATCGGCATATATTCACCGTATCCGACTGCTGACAACCTGCCGGGCGCAAAACCGTGCGCTTGTGTAAGATATTTGATGATGTTTGTTGCTCTTGCCGTGGACAACTCCCAGTTAGAAGGAAATTTTTCATTGCGAATAGGCATGGAATCAGTGTGTCCTTCGATAAGTACGGGATTTTTAAACTTGTCCAGAGTCTTTGCTATTTTATCAAGCGTCAATTTTGCCTGCGGTTTTATTATAGCAGATCCGGGGTCAAATAGCATAGTATCGTTAAGTCTGATTACTACCCCGCGGTCGGATTTTATAACTTTTGCAGAGTTATCAACTTCAATTTCTTTTTGAATTTGTTCTATAAGCTGTTTAGAATCTAATATGCCGTCACCGCCGTCGAGTATGGATTTACCGGTGTTTTCAAGCACTCCTTCGGTTGGCTGTTTCACGGGCGGAAGCTCTGAAGTTTCTTCGCTTTTTTCTTTTTGTTCAACGGTTTTTGCGGCAAAAACTTTTTGTATAGACTTGTTAACATCCTTAACTTTCATATCACCCATGGAACTTGTTGCAAACATTACCATAAAAAGTGCAAGCAGCATTGTTACAAAATCCGCATAAGATATAACCCAGCGGTTTATATAGTCATTGGAATTTGTGTAATACTCGTTTTTCATTATCTTGCGCCGTAAACTCCCGCTTGGTTTTTGTTATCCGTTTTGTGGTATCCGTTGTGGTACTTTAAATAAGCCATAAGTTTTTCTTCAATAACCATGGGAGATTCTTCCATCTGTATTGACACAATACCCTGCAATACAACTTCTTTAAAAAGAATCCTTTCTCTGGTATTCATTTTTAATTTGCCTGCAACGGGCAAAAACAAGAGGTTTGCAAACCCTACGCCGTAAAGCGTTGATACAAAAGCAACCGCAATACCCTGAGCAAGTATGTCCGGCTGTTGAATGTAGCCCATAATCTGTATTAAACCAAAAACCGCCCCCACAATGCCAAAAGTCGGTGCATAACCGCCTAATGCTTCAAACACACGTGAGTTAATAAGCTCTTCCTCTTCATCATAAGAAATCTCCGCTTTTAAAATGTCATAAATCATCTGCGGATTGTTGAAGTCAATAGAAAGCTGTATCCCTCTTTTTAAAAACGGGTCTTGAATTTTATCAACCAGACCATTGAGCGCAAAAAGCCCTTTTACCCTTGCCTGATGAGCAAGATAGATTATTTCGTCAATCACTCTCATATGAGGCTTTTCCCTCTCCGCAAAAACCTCAAAAGAAGCCTTAAAAGCATTTATCAGTGTAGAGGGTTTGAAATTGACCACAGCCGCACAAAACGTGCCGCCTAAAACTATCATTACGGCCGAAGGCTGAATCAGCGATACCATTGAAGCGCCCTCTGTTCTGTGTGAAAACAGTATCAATATAACTGCCGCAAATATGGCTATTATTGCCGGAAAATTCAAATCTTACCTCTCCCGATACCGCACGCGCAACGTGCCTGCGCCTTTGTGCAATATTATCCCTAATTTCTTTATTAATATAATTTTTCCACATTTCATGTTTTGGGAATATACATTATTTGGTGGATTTTGTATATTTCATACAGTCAACTGCCCCCGATAAAATAACTATACGGCAAGCAGATACTACGTATCTGACTTACCCGCCTCTACTTTTAGCCTCATTTGTCCGGCAGAGTGTGTACCACCACAAGCGAGGTCTCACTCAGACATTTTTTGTAACGATTTATTAACTTGATGACAAAATAAAATTTGTTCGGGTTTAAATCATAAGCGAGAGAATTTTGACGGGAGGAAAAATGAATATAAGACCGGTAAGCGGTTTTTCAGCTTATAACACTAACAAATCAATTTTTAAAAATAATTTGAGAACAAATTTTAAAGCCGTTGAAAATTATGACGACGACGAAAAAATAATAAAATCTCAAAGCCCCGATGATGATATAGCTTCAGGTCATCTTATTAATACCGTGCAGGGCGGTTTATTGATGTTCAGCGCGATTGTAGGTCTTGTTACGGGAATGGGGCTTGAAAAAGGAATGGACAGCGCTTATACAAAACAAAAACTCGAAAATTTTGAAAAAGTTGTTAACGACCCTGAAATCAAAAAAGACACTTTTATGGTCAAAGATGTAACCGGTGATGAAAAACCTGATATGATTCTTTTCAAAAAAGACGGGTCAAAAGTCGTTTTTGATTTGGCTGACGGAAAGGTCAAATAATTAAAAAATTTTCGGCGGCGCAACCCTTACACCCGCAAAATTTTTTTGAGGCCATTCACAAGCTTTTAAACAAACTTTTGAAAAAATATACAACTATGTATATGAAAAATATTTTGCACATGTTCTTGCGCATGTGAGCAGCCTTAAAACGAATTGTTGTATTTTAAAAAAGTATGTTTGAAAAAAGAAAAATAAAAAATTAAAAAATGCATGCTGAAAGTAAGAAGTAAAATTTGAAAAAATTTTTTCATTTTTTTATTTCTTTCTTTTACTTTCTTTCTTTTATTTTATTTTATTTTCTTTTATTTTATTTTATTTACTTTACTTTCTTTTATAGCATAGCGAATGCATAGCGAACGCAATGCGACATCTATGCTGCTGCAATGCATTTGCATAAGCGGAATCGCTTACGACAAAAGACTTTACGATTTTTTAAAATTTATTTCGAAATGCTAATTCGCAAAAATTTTTTGATAAAAAATTTAAAAAATTTTCAAAAAAATAAAAAAATTTAAAAATTTTTATAATTGTATTAAAAAATTATATTAATTTAATAACATCATCCAAATTTATATCAAGACACTTGAGTTCGTCACAGGTTGTTTGTCTTTTATCCCACAGGCATGGACGGCAGCTGCAAGCGTTATTTTTTATTGCGATGAATCTTTCGTCATCTGGAATTAATTTTTTTTCATCGGTCGGGCCAAAAAGAGCCAGTGTTTTTGTTCCGACTCCAACGCCTATATGCATGGGGGCGGAATCGGAACAGATTAAAACTTCTGCCCTTTTTGTAAGACGTGCCAAATCCATGATATTTTTTGTGGTTCCGTAAAGGTTTACAAAATCCGGTGCATTACCAACGATTTCAACAATTTTTTCAATACATTCCCTGTCATCGGGGCCGCCTATAAGGTACACTTTTTTACCCGCAGCCAGTACTTTTTTTACAAGCTCAGCCCAGATTTCCGGCTTCCAGGTTTTTATCATATTTTTTACGACACTCATTTTGCTCACACCGGGGTGAATCAAAACTGAATTCGGTTCTTTTTCGACTTCTCCCGCATCGATTTCCGGATACGGAGTTTTTATATCGGTAACAGGTGTCACAAGCTCGTGGTACATTTTTGAGGCATACTGATTTTTTTTGAGCTTAACGGCTTTTGTCAGCAAAATTCTGCTCAAAGCACCGCTTTCATAACCGTAGCGATAGGTTATACCCGTTAAAAACAGCAACACCGGTATAAGCTGGTTTGCGCCGGAAGAAAACACCATATCGTATCTGCCACACTGCGCTTTTATCAAAAATTTAAACAGTTCCCAGTACCTGTGTTTGCCTTTAATATCCACGCAAATAACGTTATCGATTAAATTTGTGAGATTTTTAACCGATTTGCTGCGCGGTTCTAAAGCGAGTGTGATTTTAGCCTGCGGATATTCTTTTTTTAAGCTTGATACAGCAGGCAAAAAGAGTATTTCGTCCCCTATGCCGCCGAAATTAAGCATTAATATTTTTTTTGGCGTTCTCATAATTTTGTGTATTCAGCCTTAAAAATTCCACGTGTAATTAACTTAAAAAGGCTTTGTCTGGCTCAATTTATTTCTTAATTCTCTGAATCTTGCGATGTCTTCCTGTGCTTTGGAAGATTCTTTAAACACAACCTGAGAAGACGGATGAACCATCAAAACATAGTCCATATGAATTTCAAGGAAGTTATAGCGTCTCGGCGGCTGGTTTGAGTTGCGAGGGTAAATCTCAACGTTTGTAACCGCAAGAAATCTTCTTTCCTTATCATTCAAAAGGTCTGTAAGTTCACGGTTTGTGTTTGTGTACTTAGAAACGTGCACGGTGCCTTTTATATCGTGGTCTACCGTTAAAATACATACTTCTATAGGAATTGTATCGTTATGTTTTGCCATTTGTTCACCTAAAAATCTTATATAAACGAATTATATTATAATTTTTGTCACTTAGCAATGTTTAATTTCTGCAAAAGATGACTGCAAAACAATTGTAACGAGGTGTTGAATACACGGCCGGATTATTTTTTGTTCATTTTTTCAAAAACTCTTTGATACCATGGTGAGGGGTCAACGGTTTCATCAAGTTTTTTGTCCATAAAGGTTATATAGTCGGGGTAATCTCCGCGGTATTTATTTATTTTGTCAATTACGGCTTTTTCCTGCGGGTTGTTGTAATTCATTGCCCTGTAGCCGTTTTTTAGCTGAAAAGGCACGGCGAGATTGTCGGAGGCTAAAAATGCATCCGAATAAATGCCTTTTGAACATCCGATTGCTTTATCCATAAGGATTTTGCCGACATGGTTGCGTCTGTATTTGTTTTTTACCGCAACAGAATCGACATAACAGGTTTTTTCATCACTCAAGCCGGAACAATCATCATTAAAAGTTTGAACCACAACAGCCCCGCAAAGCTCGCCGATAGCATTTCTTGCTTCAAGTGCGGTCAGGTTGCCGTCATCTTGTATAAACATTTTTTTGTAATATCTGTTCACTTTATCCAGCATATCCAGATATTTTTCAAAGTTATCGGGATGTTTGTAGCGGGTTAGCGAAGGGTCATTTGTGTTATAGATAAAATTGTCAGTAAAAAATTTTGACATTTCATACATTTTTGAGTCGCAATTTGCATCTTTAATCGTGAACTCTTTGACGTACAATGTCCCTTTATCAGTTTTTATTTGAAATTTCGGAACCGGATTGTTTTTTGAACCGAAAGACGGTGTATGGTTATTTATTGCAATCTTTGATATAGCCACAGCTTTCTCTCCTGATATCGGGCATGAAAACTCATAACAAATTTTTTTTGTTATTTTTTGGCCAAGTGTTAAATTATGTAACTAAGTATTGTTTAAAACTGCTTGAGGAATCTTACATCATTGTTGAAGAAGAGTCTGATGTCATCGATACCCCATTTAAGCATAGCAAGTCTTTCGACCCCCATACCAAAAGCAAAACCTGAGTACACTTCGGGGTCTACACCGACGTTTCTTAAAACATTGGGGTCAACCATACCGCTGCCGAGGATTTCCAGCCAGCCTGTACCGGAGCACACGCGGCAGCCTTTGCCCTGACACATAATACACTGTACGTCAACCTCTGCTGACGGTTCAGTGAAGGGGAAGAAACTGCTTCTGAATCTTGTCGGCCTTGCCGAGCCGAAATACAATCTCAAAAATTCGTTCATAACTCCTTTTAAATCGGCAAAAGTAATATCTTTGTCCACAAGCAGACCTTCTATCTGGTGGAAAAGATTGTTTTTTCTTGCGCTAACGGATTCTTTTCTGTAAACACGCCCCGGAGAGATAACTCTGATAGGCGGTTTGCTGGTGAGCATCTGGTGTATTTGAGCACCCGAGGTCTGGCTTCTTAAAACAACATTAGGTGCCACTTTTGTATAGAAAGTATCCTGCATATCTCTTGCAGGGTGGTCTTTAGGGGTGTTTAACATATCAAAGTTAAAGTATTCTGTTTCAACTTCGGGTGAGTTTTCGTTATGCACGATAGAAAAGCCCATGCCCTGAAAGATTTCTACAATTTCGTCCACTGTTTGAGTAAGAGGGTGCACCTTGCCAAACGGAGTGTAAGCCCCGGGCAAAGTAATATCAATTCTTTCTTTTTCAAGTTTTTCGTTAAGTTCTTTACGGTAAAAAATTTGAAACTTTTCGTTTAATTTTTCTTCAATGTCCTTTGTAATCTGATTTGACATTGAACCGACAATTCTTTTGTCCTCGTTAGAGAGGTCTTTCAGATTTTTTTTGATGTTATTGAGTTCGCTTTTACGGCTCAGGTATGTGTTTTTAACTTCTTCGATATCAGCCGTGGATTGGATTTTTTCAATGGCTTCAAGTGCGCTTTTATGAATTTTTTCCAGAGTTTCTTTCATTTTTACCCTCTTAAATACTTTATTTATAAAAATATTATATTATAAATAATTAAATTGGTTGCAATTTAATCAAACATTTTTTATTCAGTCCAAGGTTGCAGCTGCAACAGGCGTTAGTCGTCAAGTGATTTTACAGCAATGCCTACTTTTTCGGCAAAGTTGTTGTTTATGGCATGCACAAGCTCATTCGATGCATCCACCCAGAAATGAGAATCGCAAAGTATACGCGAGTCGCTTCCGTCTTCTTCTTTTACGTCAACAACAAGCGGGTCGCCGCCTTTAAAGTGAGAAAGCACATCTTTAAGCCCGACAAGTTCTTCAAATTTCATTTCATCTTTTAAAGAAATGGTCACTATGTTGCTGTTTTCAATTGCTTTTACGGAATCAACGATTATGTTGAACTGGTCTTCGTCTTTTTTCTGTACTTTTCCCGACATTATGACCTTTTTTTCGGACTCGATAAAAGAGTTATAATTTATCAAAGTTTTGTGGAACGCCACAAATTCAACTTTTCCTGTTAAATCTTCTATTACCCCGGCTTTTAAGAATTTTGTCGGGTCTTTTTTAGTCGGAATCTGCCTTACCTGTGACAGAAGTCCGCAAATTGTAACGGGTTTGTCGTTTGGCATGTCCTTAAGTTCCGCAATATTGTGCGTAGTCAAAAACGGGAGCTTGTCCACAATGCTCGAAAGCGGGTGGCTGGTAACGTAAAAGCCGAGATACTCTTTTTCAAACGCCTGAATTTGTTTGTCGTCGAATTCGGCATCACTTCCGGTTAATGTGTATTTATCAAGCTCAACACCCGTGCTGGTTGTCATGCCTGCAAACAAGCTGGCCTGACCGAGCATTTTTGACTCGTTTTGTCTTTTAGCCGATGCCATTAAGGGTTCAAGGTTTTCTATAAGCTGCTTACGGCTTTTTTCTATGTTTGCAAAAGCTCCTGATTTAATCAAACTTTCAAGAGTCCTTGTATTCAGGGCTTTTGTATCAATCCTTGTACAAAAATCATACAGAGATTTAAACTCTCCGTCAGCGGTTTCTCTTTCTTTTTCGATAAGTTCGATTACCCCCTCGCCCACGTTTTTTATGGAAGCAAGACCGAAACGGATATTGTTTCCGTCAGGGGTAAATTTTGCGTTTGATTTATTGACATCGGGCGCAAGAACCTTGATTCCCATTTTTTGACATTCTGCAATATAAAGCTGAGTTTTTTCCTGATCACTCGATACGCTGGATAACAGAGCAGACATATATTCTACAGGGTAGTGCGCTTTAAGATATGCGGTCTGATATGATACAAACGCATAAGCGGCAGAGTGGCTTCTGTTAAAGCAGTAAGATGCAAACTTTTCAATCTGTTCAAAAAGTTCCGTGGCGCCTTTTTCTGTCATACCGTGAGCAGCCGAGCGTTCAATAAACAGCCCTTTTTGTTCCGCCATTTTTTCAATCTGTTTTTTACCCATCATACGGCGGACGTTATCTGCCTGACCCAGCGAGTAATCCGCAAGGGTCTGGAATATCTGCATGATTTGTTCCTGATAAACAATTGTCCCGTAGGTATCTTTTAAGATAGGTTCAAGAAGAGGGTGCGCGTACTCAATTTTTTGTCTGCCGTGTTTACGTTCAACAAAGTCCTGCACCATGCCTGACCCTAACGGCCCCGGTCTAAACAAAGCAACTAAAGCGCCTAAGTCTTCAAATACCGAGGGTTTCAGGTCTTTAACAAGCTTTTTCATTCCGGAAGATTCAAGCTGGAATACCCCGTCCGTATCGCCTCTTTGAAGCAGGTCAAAAGTTAATTTGTCATCAAGCGGAATCTGGTTGATTTCAAGCCACTCACCCGTGCGTTTTTGAATCATTTTTAACGCATTATGAATAATGGTGAGGTTTCTTAACCCCAAAAAGTCCATTTTTAACAGCCCGATGTGCTCGTCTTCTATCATCGTATATTCGGTTACGATAATGCCTTCTTTTGAAGGTTCAACCGGAACAACATCCGACAACGGCATTTTAGAGATGATTACACCCGCAGCGTGCATGCCGGTATTATTTTTAAGCCCCTCAATGGCTTTTGCCATATCAACAAGCTTTTTAACCGTCGGGTCGGTATCATAGAGCTTTTTAAGCTCCATACCCTCTTTGAGTGCGTCATCGATTTTTATTTTAGGCTCGGCCGGAATAAGCTGTGCCCACTGGTTGCTCTGGGCAAAAGGAATGTCATAAACACGTGCAACCGATTTCATGGCGTTTCTGGCAGCAAGTGTACCGAAAGTAACAATCTGACAGACTTTATCAGACCCGTATTTTTTTGTTACATAGTCAATTACCTCGCCGCGGCGTTCAACACAAAAATCCACGTCCACATCAGGCATGCTTACACGTTCGGGGTTTAAGAATCTTTCAAACAACAGATTGTGCTTAATAGGGTCAAGGTCTGTAATTTCCAATACATAAGAAACAAGGCTGCCCGCTGCCGAACCGCGCCCGGGGCCTACGGGGATATCGTTTCTTTTTGCGTACTGGATGAAGTCTGACACGATAAGGAAGTATTCGGCAAACCCCATTTTGTTTATAACACCTAGTTCGTATTCCAGACGTTCTTTTAACTCGGGCGTAAGCGCACCGTATCTTTTTTTAATCCCCTTCATACACATGTAATCAAGGTAGGTCTCTGACGTATAGTTAGGCGGAATTTCAAAATAAGGAATGTGATATTTGCCCATTTCTATTATCAAATGACATTTATCAGCAACTTCCACCGTGTTTTTTATGCACTCCTCAAACAGGTCGGCGTCCATCCAGCGAAAGGAGTCTCTCAACTGTTCGGGAGTTTTTACATAAAACTCATCGTTCGGAAAACGGAATCTGTCGTTGCTTTCTTTAAGCGCGTTTGTCTGGATACATAAAAGCGTATCATGCCAGTCTGCGTCTTCTTTTTTGAGGTAGTGGCTGTCGTTTGTGATAACCATTTTTATGTCCAGTTCTTTAGCCAGCTCTATCAAACCTGGGTTGGACATTTTTTGCTTTTCAAGCCCGTGGTCTTGAAGTTCTATGTAGTAATCATCGCCGAACAGACCTTTATAGAATCTGGCCGTTTCATAAGAAAATTCTTTTTCCCCTCTTATAAAGCCCTGCGCAATTTCACCCTGAACACAGGCTGAAAGACAGATTAAACCTTCGTGGTATTGTTCAATCAGCTCATGATTTATACGGGGTTTGTAATACATACCCTGACATTTTGCTATAGAGACAAGTTTTACAAGGTTTTTGTAGCCTGTCTGGTCTTTTGCAATAAGTACAAGGTGGTAGGGGTGTGTTTTTGCGGGGTTTTTCTCGGTAATATCTCCGTCATACACGTAAAATTCGCAGCCGATAAGCGGTTTTAGACCGTTTTCTTTGGCTGTTTCATACATTTGAATAGCACCGTACATGTTGCCGTGGTCGGTTATTGCAACTGCCGGCATGTCGTTTTCTTTTGCAAATTTGCAAAGGTCTTTGATTCTTATTGCACCGTCTAATAAACTGTTTTCTGTGTGTAAATGCAGCGGTACGTATTGCATTAAATTACCCCATTCCCCTGTCTGTCAACATTTGTTTCTTATTTATTTAATCACAGTCAGACTTTTTTTTCAGCAGATTTTATAGAAACGTAAAGCAAATATAAAATAACCCTGTCCTGATTAAAGGACAGGGTATAATTGATGTTTAGGATAGAGATGATAGGTTAATAAAAGATTACTCTACAACAAGTTTTTTGTTGTTATTTTCTTCTTTTTTCATTTTTGGTGCATCTATTTTTAATACACCGTGTTCAAGTTTTGCTTTAGTATTTTCGGTATCAATTTCTTCAGAGAAGTAAACCGTTCTTGAAAATTCGCCGTATTGAAATTCAGATTTCTTATAGGTTTTAGAACTTTCTTCTTTTTCTTCTTCTTTTTTTGCATTGATAGTGATGTGAGATTTATCCATATCAATATCCAAATCTTCTTTTTTAATACCCGGAAGCTCTGCTTTGATTTCAAAACGGTCTTCTTTTTCTTTAATTTCAACAGGCATCATCAATTTGTCGGAATCTTCGGTAAAACCGTATTCAGGATACAAATTGCCAAAGTTTCTGTTCAAAATTGAACTGATTTCATCGTTAACTGTTTTTAAAAATGTGTCCGGTGTTTTCTTTATTAAAAATCTCATAATTTACTCCTTTCGGTTTTTAATTACTTCATCCTCATCACATCTATATTATTGCGCTGTTTTTTGCTTACTCTTTGTTTTTTAACCAAAAATTAACAATCTTTTTTTGCGCATTTTAATGCTTATACAGACATTAATGTAAACTTATGTAAACATTTTAAGCAAAATCATCATTTTTCTCTAAAGTTCATTAAGCTTTAAGCCGATAACAAACATGTGGAACAAAATAATTAAACAGGAGAAGATAAAATGACAGAAAACATTCGCGGAATTGGTATCAACACAGGCGCAGTAAATCCTTACGGCAATCAGGCAAAAGGCAGCGAGGCAAAACCGGAAGAAGCAAAACCGGAAGTTGCACAAAACGCTCCTCAAAATAATGCGGTTAAACCTGAGGATGTATTAACTTATATGGCAAATTCGGCAGTAATTGTTAATCCGAAAGCCACAACAAGAACTTATGACGTAGCAAAATATGTCACACCGGAACAGGCTGCACGTATTGCAGGTTTTGTAACAAGCTTTGAAGATCAGGTAGCACAAGGCTTGATTGCAATAAACGAAATGGAAGAATTTAACGGTCTTTCAGAACCCGCAAAATATGAAATAGCAGCATCAATGGTTAAATAATAAGTGCGAAAAAGATTTTTCATACACTTCTACCCTCTCCAACTTCTCCGATATTAATATACGTTTGAGGCCTTTAGCATAATGTCTGAAGGCTTTTTTATTTGCGCTATTTATGTATTTTAGCGGCAAAATCCGTGTATTTTATCACGCAATCTTTTCAAACGATGTATAATTTCAGTATGTACATAATTGAATTGATTGCGAAGTTAATAAAACACGAGAAAAAAGAAAAACCAAACAACATGCCGCCGGAAATTGATTACGAAAACACATGCGAACATATATTTTTACCGGTTGACAGCACCGGCGAAACCCTCGCCTGTTCAAAATGCGGTCTGGTTGTAAAAAACGACCCGACAAAAATAAAACCGAAAAATCCCTTTACAATGTAAAGATATTTGACATTTGTATTTACGTACACGGGTTGCTGAAATATAATACTTATAATTAATATATATTTCATAAGTTCAAGAGGCGAACTCCCGCGCAATACAAAACAAATTGCGGACGTTTTTTGAAGGGGTCTTCATAAAAATCAGGGATTTCGAAAAGGAAGGGTAACCTTGGCTAATATAGTTAACGGACATTTTAAGTCTTCATTAAAAAATTTCTCCGTCGAAACAGTCAGAAATCTTTTAAATACGGATAACAAAGGCATTGCAAAGTTGTGTGCACAGGTTTCTTTAATGCCTAAAAAAGATGAATACGGCAGAACATATTTCACCAAAGATGATTTGGAAATCTTAAGACGCGTAAAAGCAATGAACCTCGAAGTTCAAGAGGTTAAAAATCACAACAAAAAGGCTTATGCTTCCGTTCCGGTAAAATCAAAAAAACCGGCTAATGCTCCCGTGCAGGAAACATACAGCGCCCCGCAGCCGGAACAGTCAGTTCCAAACCGTTTGCCTGACGGGGTTCAGCCCATGCCTTCAAAATCAGTTAACTTCCCTATGAAGATGAATTCTAACCTCGCAATAGAAAAAATCTGCTCTGCTTTTTCAGATATGGAATCTAACCTCAGAGAAAAAATGTCGCAGATTCTGGAAGAAAAACTTGACGAAAAACTTGACGGTATGGACGAGGTTGTTGTCGAGCTTGTCAGATGTAAAACTGAAAACGAAACTCTGCGCTATAAAATGAATGAACTCAACAAAGAATTGTATAATCTCAAAAATGAACTCGCCAGATATAAAGCGCTCGGTATGGGGTTTTATATAAAAACTAACGGCAATTCTACACTTTTGTAACAGTCGGGAATTATTTTTGTTTTGTATTTTTTGATTGTATAATATGTCCGAGAAAAATTCGTGATAAGTAGCAAAGCGACGTGAACGAATTTTTGGAGTGTCACATTGAAAAGGTAAGCCGTGACGGCTCAAAGGTTCGAGGCGGCAACTGCGACACCAGATTAGATATCACCTGAGGGAGAAAATTTATGAGCAAAAATAATTACGTATATGTTTTAGACGGCAAAATATATATAAATTTAACAAATTTATGTACTAATGATTGCGTGTTTTGTATCCGTTCAATAAAAGACGATGTCGTCGGAGCAAATCTTTTTCTTGATACTGAAAAACTTGACGTTAACGAAGTAAAAAACCAGCTTGATAATATAAAACCTCAGGATTATAAAGAGATAGTATTTTGCGGTTACGGCGAACCGATTTTAAAACTTGAAGAGCTGAAAGAAGTTGCAAAATACATAAAAGAAAAATACCCTCACCTTAAAACGAGAATCAACACAAACGGCCACGGCAATCTTGTCTACAAACGCAACATCGTACCCGAGTTAAAAGGGCTTATCGACAGCGTTTCAATCAGCTTTAACGGTGAAAACAAAAAAGTATATGATGAACTTTCACAGCCTAAAATAGACAATGCCTATGAAGGTATGAAAGAATTTATTAAAGAATGCGTAAAAGCAAATATACAAACAACTGCAACAATAGTCACCGGATATAAAAATTATAAAGTCGATTTAGCCGATTGCAAAAAACAGATAGAGGCTCTTGGCGCAACTTTCAGAGAACGTCCGTGGCTTGATAACGGATATTAATTATGTCCGAGAAAAATTCGTGATAAGTAGCAAAGCGACGTGAACGAATTTTTGGAGTGTCACATTGAAAAGGCAAGCCGTGACGGCTCGAAGGCTCGAGGCGGCAACTGCGACACCAGATTAGAATAAATAAAATTTGTTCAAATTCTCCCGCCGCCTTGCATTATCAACGATAACGGCCGGATGATTAAGCTATGTAACGCTATACGTCACTTTGTTTGACGCTAAAATACCTTTGATTTAACATGTTCCTAATCTCGGAGAGTCACCCGGGTGTATTATGAAAGGGAATATTACAAAATGACATCAAAAAGATTTCTTTTTACATCGGAATCAGTTACGGAAGGCCATCCCGATAAAGTTTGCGACCAGATTTCCGATGCAATTTTGGATGAATTTCTTACAAAAGACCAAAGCTCAAGAGTTGCTGCGGAAACTACGGTAACAACAGGCATGGCTCTTGTATGCGGTGAAATTACATCTGACTGCTACGTGGATATCCCGTCAGTAGTAAGAAATACTATCAAAAATATCGGTTATGCAGGCGCCGAAGGCGGCGGTTTTGATTACAAAAACTGTGCCGTATTAACTTCTATTGACGAGCAGTCAACGGATATTGCAGGCGGTGTTAACAAAGCGCTTGAGTCAAGAAGCAACAATGCAGATACATCTTCAAGCGAAACAGAAAACGTCGGCGCAGGCGACCAGGGTATTATGTTCGGTTTTGCGTGTGACGAAACACCCGAACTTATGCCTCTGCCAATCAGCCTTGCTCACAGATTGGCTCACAGACTTGCTCAGGTCAGAAAAAACGGCTCTTTAGGCTACTTAAGACCTGACGGAAAATCTCAGGTTACTGTTGAATACGTAGACGGCAGACCGTCAAGAATTGATACTATCGTTCTTTCAACTCAACATGACCCTGAAATCAAAGGCGTTTCCGACAACAAAGAAGTTCAGGAAATCATAAAACAGGATTTAATAGAAAAAGTTATCAATCCTGTGTTTGAAAACGATGCCATAAAACCTGATAAGGATACAAAATATTTAATCAATCCGTCAGGCAGATTCGTAATCGGCGGCCCTCAGGGTGATGCCGGTTTGACAGGCAGAAAAATCATTGTTGATACATACGGCGGTTATTCCCGTCACGGCGGCGGTGCTTTCTCGGGCAAAGACCCCACAAAAGTTGACCGTTCAGCAGCTTATGCGGCACGCTATGTTGCCAAAAACGTTGTAAAAGCAGGACTCGCTCAAAAATGCGAGGTTGAACTCGGTTATGCAATCGGTGTTGCCGAACCTGTTTCTATCATGGTTGATACTTTCGGCACGGGTGTTATTTCGGACGATGAAATCTCGGCTCTTGTTGAAAAGAATTTTGACCTCAGACCCGCTGCAATTATCAAGCAGTTTGACTTAAGAGGTTTGCCGGCTAAAAACGGCGGCAAATTCTATCAATTGCTTGCCGCATACGGGCATATGGGCAGAACTGATATCGATGTTCCGTGGGAACACACAGACAAAGCCGCTCTGTTAAAAGAGCAGGCAGGCTTAAACTGCTGCGGCTGCAAATAAATTAATTTAAAGGGAATGGGCTGTTTTTTAACAGCTCATTCTTTTATTCGGTTGGGGTTTGGATGAATAAAATTAATACACTTTATCTGGTTTGTGCTTATACTTTGATTGCTGCTTTTTTAGTATTCCTGTTTATTTTTCCCGAAACGCAGACAAAAGTTTTTTTAGGTCAGGCAAAAGATTATATGGGGGATTTTTTCAACCTTATTTATTACGCAAGAGATTTAAACCCGTATAATTTTGGAGATGTAATTGAATATTCGGGCGACAGGGTTTATCCGCCGATTGCCGGCATGTTTTTTTATTATTTTTCAAAAATCTGTCCGTATCCTGACACCGTGGCAAATCTCAGAACATACCCGCAAATCGGTCTGGCAATAAGCACGTGCTTTTTTAGCGTGTGCACCTTTGTGATGTTTTATATTTTTGAAAAAGTGTCTGATTTTAAAAACAAATTCTGGATTCTTTTGTCGCTTGCTTTATCAGGTTTGTTTATGTTTTCGCTCGAAAGAGGAAACCTTATAATTTTAACTGTAATTTTTGTCAGTCTGTTTTTATTTAAAGACAAATTAAAGCTCAATGACAATACGGCAATACTTGCGCTGGCAGGTGCAACCGTGTTAAAAATCATACCGGGGTTATTGTCTCTAACATATTTGTATAAAAAACAATATAAAAACTTTTTTAAATTTTTATTATGTTTTGCAGCATTGTTTTTTGTACCGTTTTTGTTTATAAAAGGCGGGTTTCAAAATCTGTTTATATTTTTAGGCAATTTAAACGAAACCAAGGGCGCATATACCTATTTTTCTCTGGCAAATTTCCCTTTTGATATAAAAATTGCAATGGTATTTGTTGTCACTGCCCTTATAGTCGCGGTCATATCGCTGGTTTTAAATTACAAAGTTAAAGACGAATTTGAACAAATAACCTCTCTTGTGCTTTCCGTATATTTTTTGTTTACCAACAACGGTACTTATGTACTTTTATTGTTGTTTCCGTGCTTTATTTTGTTTATGAATAAAAAAGTTTTTAAAAAACTTGATTATCTCTATCTTGCGTGTTTTCTTGTGATGTTCAATCCTTTGCAAATAATGCTCGGAGAGATTTATTTAAACAAAACCCTGATAAAGGTATTTGCCTTTATATTTCTGCTGGCATTAACATTAAATAATATGTCCGAGAAAAATTCGTGATAAGGAGCAAAGCAACGTGAACGAATTTTTGGAGTGGCACATTGTTCACATAGTGAAGCCATTTTTCAGGATTCACCACAGTTCAGCCGAAAAAGAAGGCAAAGGTGAGCAGTGACGGCTCGAAGGCTCGAGGCGGCAACTGCGACACTAGATTAAATAATATAAATGTGTGTAAAAATCACAAAAAAATTAACAATAACTTATAAATTTTACCTATTTTTTGGTATTTTTAACTAAAAAATGGTAGAATATTGAAAAAACATTATTATTTTGGAGTAAAAACTAAAACATGAGCGGTACTGAAACTCAACAGCAAACAAAAACTAATATATTAACAGGGGCACAGATTTTTCTGGAATGTTTAAAAAAAGAAGGTGTAAAAGAAATTTTCGGCTACCCCGGCGGTGTAATCCTTTCTATATATGAAGCTTTATATAATGATAAAGATATCAAACATTACCTTGTAAGACATGAACAGGCAGCTGTCCACGCGGCGGAAGGCTACGCGCGTGTTACGGGCAAACCGGGGGTTGTGCTTGTAACCTCAGGCCCCGGCGCAACAAACTGCATAACGGGTATTGCAAATGCCTACTACGATGGTTATCCCATAGTTGTATTTACGGGGCAGGTAGGCGTAAACCAGATAGGCAACGATGCTTTTCAGGAGGCCGATATTATCGGTATAACCCGTTCCTGCTGCAAACATAACTATCTTGTCAAAGACGTAAAAGATTTACCGCGAATCATAAAAGAGGCTTTTCATATAGCCACAACAGGCAAACCTGGCCCTGTTGTCGTTGACATGCCGAAAGATATTCTAACGGCATCAACTGATTTTATCTGGCCCGAAAATATTAAATTACCGGGGTATAATCCTAATTACAACGGACACCCGAAACAAACAACAAAGGCTCTTGAGCTGCTTTGTGATGCAGAAAGACCCGTCATCATCGCAGGCGGCGGAATTGTTGCCTCAGAGGCCATGGAGGAACTGAAACAACTTGCTGACAAATTGCATGTTCCGGTCACAAATACTTTAATGGCAAAAGGTGTTTTCCCCGAAACTGACGAAAAATCACTGGGCATGCTCGGTATGCACGGAAATTTCTGGGCAAACCACGCCGTTACAAACTGCGATGTGCTTTTTGCAATAGGTACACGCTTTAATGACAGAATAACAGGCTGCCTCAAGCGTTTTGCAAGAGATGCACAGATTATACACGTTGATATTGACCCCTGCTCCATAAACAAAAACGTTAAGGTCGATATCCCGATTATAGGTGACGCCAAAAATGTTTTAAAAGCGATGCTCGAGGAGTTTAACAACAACAATCCCGAAATCCACTACGAGGTTAAACAGTCTTGGCTTGAACAAATCAATGAGTGGAAAAACAAACGACCCAAAATAGAACAAAACACTGACAAATTGAGTTCTATTACCGTCATACAAAAAATTTACGAATACACAAAAGACTTTGACCCCATAGTCACAACAGAAGTAGGCCAGCACCAGATGTGGACGGCACAGCTGTGGAAATGCGATAAACCAAGACGTTTTGTCACTTCTGGCGGTTTAGGCACAATGGGGTTTGGCTTCCCCGCAGCCATGGGTATAGCCGTAGCCGACAAAGACCGTCTGGTTTTAAACATCGCGGGTGACGGCAGTATCCAGATGAATATTCAGGAGCTTGCAACCTGCGTACAGTACAATTTGCCGGTTATAAACATAATTATCGACAACGGATATCTGGGTATGGTGCGCCAATGGCAGGAAAAGCTCTACCACAAGCACTATTCCGAAACCAGAATCACGGGGCCTGATTTTGTAAAGGTAGCTGAAGCTTACGGCGCCAGAGGTTTCAGAATTACAAAAGAAGAAGAGATTATTCCTGTCTTGCAGCAGGCTATTGACTGCAAACAACCGGTATTTATCGATGTTGTTGTTGATGAGTACGAAATGGTTTACCCGTGGGTATTAGCAGGGAACCCGATAAACAAAATGCTCATGTCAAACAACTGTCCGATTAATTAATTTATCAAGGATTTTTAAGATGAATAACAACAATAATAATAAAAACCATGTAATTTCCGTTCTCGTAAAAGACGAGGCAGGTATAGTATCACGCGTAAGCGGCTTATTCTCGGGCAGAGGCTACAGTATAGAAAGCATAACGGCAGCCCAGACAAGTGAAAAAGGCTACGCCAGAATTACCATAGAAACCTCGGGCGGGGATGAAAACGTTATTGAGCAGATAACAAAACAGCTTAACAGACTTATCCCCGTACTAAAAGTTGTTGATTTAGGCGATGTGGAATCTATCGAACGCGAGTTGATTTTGTGCAAGGTTATTGCCAAAGACGAAGACAGGTCGGAAATTTTAAGAATTGCCGAAATTTTTAACGCAAAAATTATTGATGTTACACAAAGAACCTATACCCTCGAGGCAATAGGAGATGAAAGACAAATCCGTTCTCTCATTGAACTTTTAAGACCCATAGGCATTAAAGAACTCGTCCGTTCGGGTAAAGTCGGCATAACCCGTTCCAACCAGTTTACGAGTACAAAAACAGAGTAGCCGTTATGCAGCAGATAGCGTTTATTCCCATAGATAACAGACCTGTATGCTATACTTTGCCGCAGCAAATTGCCGCAATGGACAAAAATATACATCTGTATCTGCCTGACCGAAATTTGCTGGGAGATTTAACAAAGCAGGCTGATATTGACGGAATTTTAAACTGGCTGGAAAATTTACACGAGGTAGACAAAGTAATAGTTTCGCTCGATACTATCGCCTACGGCGGTCTTGTACCTTCAAGAAGATGCAGCGATACTTTTGAACAAATCGTCGAACGTATTGAAAAATTTAAAAACATCTTAAACAAAAAACATTCCGAAGTATACGCTTTCTCAAGCATAATGCGGATTTCCAACAACAATTGCAACGAGGAAGAAAAAGAGTACTGGAACCTTTACGGCAAAAAAATCTTCAAATACTCTTTTGATTACCACAAAAACGGGTTTGCAAACACCGATGTTCCGCCCGATATTCTTGATGATTACTTGAAAACAAGAAACAGAAACTTTGACATCAATAAACTGTATATAAAATGGTCGGAAGAACATTTTTTTAACACGCTTGTCTTTTCAAAAGACGATTGTGCCGAATTTGGCTTAAACGTAACGGAAGCAAAGGTTTTGAACGTAAACATCCTCGCTCACAAACTCAATGCACTGATAAAAACCGGTGCCGATGAAATTCCGCTGACTCTTCTGGCGCGTGCCGTATCAGAAAACAAACACATAAAAATTGCCCCTGTTTTTACGCAAAAAGATTACATTAACAATATTTCAAGATATGAAGACGTTCCAGTATACGAATCCGTAAAAGGCCAAATTGAACTGGCAGGCTGCGAAATCTGTGACAACACTGACGATGCGGATATTGTTATGCTTGTAAACAACTTTAAAAATGAACAGGGCGAGCTTGTTATGGGTGTTGATGTTGAAGGGTTTGACTCAGAATTTGAACTCCCGAAAAAGCCTTATCTTGTTGTCGATATCTTAAACGCAAACGGGGCTGACAATGCCTTTGTAAAACGACTTCTGGAAAAAGAAATTGATTGGAACAATTTTCTCGGATACGCGGGCTGGAACACAACAGGCAACTCTTTAGGCAGTGCTCTTTGCTGTGCAATTGTCAAATATCTTGCGCAAAATCCGGATATCAATGCTTTCAAAAAAGTTCAAACAGTGCGTTTTCTTGACGATTGGGCTTATCAGGCAAACGTAAGAAAAATTCTTAAATCACATTTAAAAGAAATAAACATTGAAGAACTTGAAAACGAAATGAAACCTTATGAAGGATTTTTAAAAGAAAAATTTGATGTACAATTTTCACGGGTAAATTATTCTTATCCGTGGAACAGATTTTTTGAAATAGAGGCGGATTTATTATGACTAAAGATATTACTGAACTGAGAAAAGAAAACGAGTTGATAGATTTATTCTGCACACTTGCGGAGATTCCTTCTCCGTCAGGCGAAGAGGATAAGGTTTCGGCAAAAATTGTTGAAATTTTGACAAAAGCAGGTATTGACGCAAAAGAAGACCATTTTAAAAACGTCAGAGCAAAAATTCCCGCAACAAACCCGAATAAAAAACCGCTTCTTCTGTCAGCGCACATGGACGTTGTCGGTGACGCTTCTCCGGTAAACATGAGGATTTCGGCTGACGGCAAATTTATTGAAACCGATAAATCAAGACCGTTAGGCGCAGATGACAAAGTAGGCGATGCAGCAGCGATTTATCTTGCGCTGAATCTTGCCAAAAATCCCGATATGGTTCAAGGCGGACACGGCGGGCTGGAACTTGTTTTCACAAAAGACGAAGAACAGAATATGACCGGAATCCACAACGTAAAATTTGATGAGATAGATTCAGAGTATGTTCTGGTACTTGATGCGGACAAACTCGGACAGATTCAAATTTCGGGTGCAAGCTATACAAACGGAACACTTACCGTTACCACGCCTAAAGGCGGACATTCCGGTATTGATATAGGTGATAAAACAAGATTAAACGCCGTAAAACTGATAGGCGAACTCGTTAATGAAATCCCTCAGGGAGAATACAAGCGCGATGAATACGGCACGGTTACTTCAATCAACATCGGCTGTATAGTCGGCGGCGGGGTTGAACCGGTTATACAAAAAATTGCACAAAAAGGAATCAATGCCGACAGCTACATAGAATACGTTGCTGACAACTGTTTGACTAACATAATCAACACAAAAGCCATGGCGAAATATTCCATAAGAAGCTCCGAAGAAGCCAATGAACAACAGCTTATAAACTATATCAAACAAATTACAGAAAACTTTAACAAAAAATATGAGGGTCTCGCACACGCGGAATTTGTTGCACAATCAAAAATGAAAGCGTTTGAAAAATCCGGAGATGAAACAATTCAAAAAATTTGTGTGCAGGCCTGCGAAAATATCGGCATAAAAGGCGATGTTTCTTCCTTCCATGCCGGTGCGGAAACCCATATTTACGCACACGAAAAAAACAAACACGGTCAGGTCTTAAAACCGTATCTGCTCGGGCTTGCTGATATTTATAACATGCATTCAAGCGATGAGATGGTTAATATAGAATCTTTCTTAAAAGGGTATGAATTTTTGAAAGAATCTTTTATAATTTTCAATAAATAAGGAGCTGCTATGAAAAAAACATCATTACTATTAGTCCCTGTCCTTGCCGCAGTTTGTGCAATACCGGCTTTTTGTGCTGCGGATATGAACAAAAATAAACTTGAAGACAGCATAAGAGATTGCAGATATTTTAAAACATCATCTTTTATCAACAGAGATAATGAAAGTGTTAAGTATGTTGAAAAGATTCAGGGTTACGTCAACGGAAAATGCAGATATATTACTGAATTTCACTACAAGAGCGGCAAAGCCGAAGGCAAAATCTGTGATTTGGATAACGACCAGCGTATGGCCCTGTACAGAGCAAAAATGAATACAAATACAAATACAAATGATATGATTTATGTCCGTTGCGAAAGTTACAATCTTGTGAACAACAACTGGGTTAAAAACGATAAAGGAGCAACCCTCGGCATACGTCGTTAAAATACAAAAAATTAAACAAATTGCCCCGTATTAATATTTTTAGTAGAATTGTATACAGCTAAAATTGTCCGAGAAAAATTCGTGATAAGGAGCAAAGCGACGTGAACGAATTTTTGGAGTGTCACATTGAAAAGGTGAGCAGTGACGGCTCGAAGGCTCGAGGCGGCAACTGCGACACTAGATTAGAATATATACGGGGTAATTTTTTGAACACATTAACTCTTAAAGCTACTGCTGTTGGCAGTTTGCCGTATAAAAATCCTAAAGAAGCAATAGATTTGATTTTTGACGAATTTAAGGAAATCCCTTTCTGGCCGCAGTTGTCAGGTGTTAATAAACACGAAGAAATGACCGTGCAATATATTCAGGGTATTCCTGGCATTGTCTATGACGAAGCCAATTGCAAATACTATTATGACGCCCAGTCTGACGAATTTTTTGAAGCGCTGGAAGAATTTTTTATGGACTATGAAGCCATAATAAACGAAAAAGATTTTACAAACCTCGATAAATACGCAATAACACAGCCTTATACATCGGCAATCCCTCTATATTTGGAAAAATTTAAACAGGGCGGGTATAATTTTGCAAAATGCCATATAATAGGGCCTTTCACGTGGGGCACCAGCCTTTGCGATGAAAATAATCTTTGTGCCTTTTATGACGAAACTTACAGAGAAGTTTTGATAAAAGGCCTGACCCTTAAAGCCGTCTGGCAGATTCAACAAATTAAAAAAGCAAATCCAAAAGCAGTTACCATAATGTTTATGGACGACCCCGTTATGTCACAATTCGGCACCTCGGCATTTATTACCGTAAAAAAAGAAGAAGTAACTGCCGCCATAAAAGACATATCAGAGGTAATAAAAGATTTCGGAGCGCTCAGCGCCGTCCACTGCTGCGGAAAATCAGACTGGTCCGTACTTATAGATGCAGGCGTAAATATCATCAACTTTGATGCATTTGCTTATTCAAAAAGCCTCGGGGCTTATGCCGGTGAAATGGAAAAATTTCTTAAAAACGGCGGATACATCGCCTGGGGAATTGTTCCGACACTTGATAAAGACGCGCTTGAAAAAACCGGCCTTGAAGAATTATGCAACAAATACGAAAACGCCGTGGACGACCTTGTTAAAAGGTCTAAAGGCAAAATTGACAGAGAACTTGTTATCAAACAGAGCTTTTTTACCCCCTCGTGCGGTGCGGGGTCTTTGCCGATGAACCTTGCACAAAAGGCAATGAAGCTTGTTAACGACCTGTCAGACGCTATGAAATCAAAATACGGGGAGAATTAATGACATTATCAATTGCAATTACAGGTAAAAGCGGAAGCGGTAAAACAACAATAACCAAAAATTTTGTAAAAGTGCTGAAAGAAACGTACCCCGACAAATCTATCCTGCTTTTTGATAATGACCTTTCAACAGAGCTTGCCCACAGCTACGGCAGAGATGTGAGAAATACCATATACGGTATCAGAAGCGGCAAACATGAATACAAAACAGGTATTCCGTCACGCATGACAAAACAGGAATACATTGAATGGGCGCTTGAAGATATCATTGTAGAAATAGAAGAAAACGTTGATTTAATCGTATCCTGGCTTGTTCCGTCAAAAGATTGCCGCTGTCCGATAACGGGACAAATCACTTATGCCGTAAAAAAACTTATCGACAGATATGATATAGTTGTTTTTGATTGCGAATTTGATTTAAAATATCTTCATCAGCTCGTCGATATTCCTATGGACGTAACCCTGATTATCGCAAGACCAACGGAAGAATCCGTATTTCTTGCGCAGAGAATAGAAGAGTTCTCGGCAAAATATGCGGCAGGCGGGCAGATGGCGCTTGTGTTGAACAACGTAAATAACGAAGAGCACAGTAAAGTCCACGAGTATTTGGAAAAATACGGGCTTGAAGTCCTCGGTGTAATACCGGAAGACAAAAATTTGATTCAACACTCCATTGATAAAAACTCTCAAATAGTGGAAGATGCGCTTAAAGGCTTCTTTTTCAGGCTCAATCTTCCCCAATCCAGATAAAAACGGGAATAATTATGGCACAATTAATAGACGGCAGACTTGTTTCAAAAAAAATATGCGAAAATCTCTCTGACGAGATTCTGTTTCTTTCAAAAAAACCCTGTCTTGCGGTCATAATAGTCGGCGAAGACCCCGCCAGCCGGATTTATGTAAATTTAAAAAGAAAAAAAGCTCAGGAACTGGGTATTAAATCCATAGTCGAACAAATGCCTACAGCAACATCTCAACAGGAGCTTCTCAACAAAATTGAACAACTAAACAATGACAACGAGGTTAACGCAATACTGGTGCAGCTTCCGTTACCTTCGCATATTGACACAAAAGCCGTTCTGGAAAAAATTAATCCGCTGAAAGATGTCGATTGTTTCCACCCGTATAACATGGGACGTATTGCCACGGGCACAAAACCTTATGTGTATCCCTGTACTCCTAAAGGGATAATAAGGCTGCTTGAATACTACAACATTCCGCCGCAGGGCAAACATGCGGTTGTAATCGGCCGTTCAAATATCGTAGGCAGGCCGGTTGCACAGATGCTTTTGAACGAAAACGCAACCGTCACAATCTGCCACAGCAAAACTGCAAATCTTGCAGAAATCACCAAAACAGCCGATATTTTAATATCCGCCGTAGGGCAAAAAAATCTCGTAAAACCAGATATGGTCAAAGAAGGTGTTGTTGTTATTGATGTCGGTATGAACAGAACGGACGAGGGCAAATTGTGCGGTGATGTTGATTTTTACGGCGTTGAGCCAAAAGCCTCTTTTATCACACCTGTCCCCGGCGGTGTCGGGCCGATGACAATTTGTTCCTTGATGCAAAATACTTTTGATTTGTATAATATTCAATATAACAGTTAAGGAAATTGAATGGGTAATTTTAAATATACATACAATACCGAAGAATTTAACAGGTTTTTTGAAACCCGTCTTTCTCCTGCGCTGCAACCGGTTGCCGCAAAAAAATTACCGTTTTCCTTAAAGAAAAAATCACTCGCTCAGGAGGCTTTTAACACCACCTGCAATATACTCGGACGTTTTGTTCCTTACGAAGGAAAATCAACCGAAGAAACTTACAAATTTTTAAAAGATTTAAGAATTTTCCCCGATTTTATGTCCGTAAAATATAACGGCTGTTTTACCGGAAACAGCTCGGGCAGAGCGTTTGACGCAAAATCAATTGAACTTTACAAAAATGACGGCAGAAAAAACGTAAGGGTTTGGAACGGCGTTCTTGTATCAACGCAGTATCATGCCAGAACCTTCGGCAAAGTGTTGTTTAAAAAACGCGGTTTAAGCGCCGGCACCCCCGATGCGGTAAAATTGATTTTCAGCAAAAAAAATTACGAAGACATTCTTGACAAAACGGTTTTGAGAAAAGGTGAAAGCTATTGCGATGTTATAAACGCAAACTACCATATAACTTTTACAAATACCCGCGACCAGAAAAATTTTTCCGATGACGAATTCTGCAAAAAAATATGTACGGTAGTTAAAAAATATAACTGCAATATTTCTTTTGTAATACTAAATAACAACCTTTTTGTTGCAATAACTTCAACTGACAGCGAACCTACCTACAGCGAAAACGGCTGGTTTGATTTTAAACACAATTTTAACGACTTAGATTTTATGAAAGATATTATCCAGCAGTTTGAAACCGTTGTTATGACATTGAAACTTTTGAACTCATAGAGAGTGTAAAATTTTGTTACTACAAAAATTAAAACTAGCAAAAAATATATAAACAGTTATTTTAATACTAATATCTGTGAAGTTAAGGAGTAACTATGACTATAAACCCGATAGCAAAATTTAACCCGCAAATTGATAAACAATTTGATGATAAAATTGCAGTTGTAATGTTTGACAATTCCTTTAACGGGACTCATAGCCGTATGTATTATGCATTGCCTAAAGACAGGGCAGACGAGTTTGTACAAGACTACAAAAATACAGGCAAAAAAAATATAAAACAATTTAGTGCAATTACCGCTTTAGGTACAATTGCTACAGGTGTTTTAGGTTTTGCCGCTGCCAGAAAATCAAATATATTGTTAAAAATATTATCTACAGGGGCATTTGCCGTAACAGGTTTAATCGGTTCATCTGTAGCAGGACTTGTTAAAGCAAATAACAATCTTAATAAACTTACAGACAAATACGATGCAATGGGATTTAATCATGCACCCGATGCGGATGACATTGCTATTATGAAAGTTGATTTTAAAGCTTTTCAACCGTCTGAATCAAATACATCCGAAACTTCAAAGGAGAATTAATGACAAGAATCGTAAGAATACAACAGCCCGTAGTTATTCCTCTAACAGTTTCAAACTTATCAATATCGGACTTGCAGGCTCAAATAGCGGAGCTCAGGTATCAAAAACAAACGGGAGCAATCTCTGCCGAAGAAGCTGATGCAAGAATACTTGTACTGCAAGCTAAATTAGAAGAGCTTGAAAATACTCCGACGCCTCAAGCTGAACCTCAACAATCCGAAACTGTTGTCGAAACCCCTGTGTCTGATATCGAAGATACCCCCGACAGTGCTGATTCTTACGCTAATGACGATTTTTATTCACTTCAGGCACAAAACAACAGAGCCTTTCACAATATCTGATTACCAGTTTTTGTATTTGTAAATTCTGTCAAACGCCTGTCTGAAATTCTTGTTACTTATTTTTAAAATCTGTTTTTTATACGGGTTTATAATACACATGTTATTTGCACAGTTCTGAAAAAGGTAGTTCTGGATGCAATCAACCGTTCCTGTTTTGTTGCAATATACCGTAGAAGTTCTCTCCTGCGGGTCGGGATAATAGTAATAGAGCGATTTCAGCTCCGAATGACTGTTCATCAGTCTTTCTAAATCGTCTAAAAACACGTTATCGTCCGTACAATCACCGAGATATGCGTAATATATTATTTTTCTGTTTGACCTCAAGAAATTTGCAAACTTGTCGCTCGGCAGCGTGTTTTCATAAACTCTTGCGGGAATATCCTGTGCATCTCTGACAATGCCTGCCTTTTCATCTTTTTCTTTTTGCATGGCTTTTTTCTGGTCGCTTGTCGGCGGTCTGTCAGGTACTTTCGTATTCGGGTTGCTGTTTGTAACATAAATAAACCCGATTATTATTAAAAATGCCAAAATTTTTGCAAATACGTGATTGTTATTTCTGTTAGTCATATTACTGCCGGTTTGATTTGTATCTTAACTGTTGTCACAATTTATTTTCACATGTGTTTTATTTTAATACAAATTGTAATAATTTCTTTACCAAAGTATTTTTAATCGGAATAAAAAACAGTATTTTATGGTAGAGTGGTTGTGTGTGACATTTTATTGAAACCACGAAAAATACACTGTTTATTGAAAGGGATTAAGATGAGTAAATTCAATTTGTTAGCATATATTCTGCCTCCTGAAGAAAAAGTTTTTTATTCACTTTTTGAAGAAAGCGCTCAGGTATGTTTTGAAGTTGCATCTTTGTACAAGGATATCGTCACAAGCTCTTTAACTGATGAACATGTTATTAACGTCAAAAGACTAAAACATAAAAGCAACGACCTGCTAAAAGAAACTTTGCATCAGTTGAATGTTACATTGATTACCCCGATAGACAGAGAAGATATCCAATCTATAGCGTCTTTGCTCAACAAAATTACAAAAAGAATCGTCAAAGCATCTTTAAACCTTAAAGTATACAGATTGGAAAACTTTACGGAAAACATGCAAAAACAGGCACAAACCCTGTATCAGGCAACGGAAGAATTGAAAATCATTATCCACAACTTTAAAAAATCAAGCTCTATTAAAGAAATGACCGAAACAAACCTTAAGATGAAAGAAATTGAATCTTACGGGGATGAAATCCACTACCACGCCATTGATGAGTTGTTCTCAGGCAAATACGACGCGCTTACGGTTATCAAACTCAGAGATATCCACAAAGATATCGAAAACGCGTTAGACAGCTGTTTTTCCGTATCAGACGCGGTTGTTAACGTTGTGTTAAAGCAGTCATAACTTTGACCTGTTGAAATCGGCAAACGGTAGTATTGAAGGAAAGATAAAATATATGACAGTTTCTATAGTATTGTTGGTTATGGTAATAGTAGGCGCACTGGTGTTTGAATATATAAACGGTTTCCACGATGCAGCCAACGCCATTGCTACGGTAGTTTCAACAAAAGTGCTCACTCCGAGGCAAGCCGTTGTATACGGTGCAGTACTTGAGTTTACCGGCGCGCTGACGGGGACACATGTTGCTAAGACAATAGGTGCGGGTATCATTGACCCTTCAACGATTACACTGCATGTAATATTTTGCGCCCTGTGTGCGGCAATTATATGGAACTTGATAACATGGTTTTTCGGGCTTCCGTCAAGCTCTTCTCACGCTTTAATCGGTGGTCTTATCGGCGCGGCTGTTGTTAATGCAGGCTGGAACTGCGTAAGATTTTTAGAACTTGCGGACAAAGTTATCGCGCCTATGTTTATGGCGCCGTTGATAGGTTTCTTTACGGGGCTTATTGTCATGGCAATACTTTTGAGAATATTTTATAAAGCCAATCCCGATAAAATCAACAGAAGATTCAGACGCTGCCAGATATTTTCAGCAGGTTTGATGGCCTTAAGCCACGGCTCAAACGATGCTCAAAAAACAATGGGTATTATTACTCTTGCTCTTTTAGCCGGCGGAATAATTAAAGGCGGAGCAAACGGCGAGTTTGAAATCCCTGTTTATGTAATCTTAGCCTGTGCAACCGTTATGTGCTGCGGTGTAATGTCAGGCGGCTGGAAAATTATTAAAACAATGGGCAGCAAAATTATTAAACTCAAACCCATTAACGGCTTTGCCGCAGAAACCTCGGCTGCTTCAATAATTTTGCTGGCATCTCATTTCGGTGTACCGCTGAGTACAACCCATGTTATTTCTACGGCAATCATGGGGGTCGGAACAACTTATAAAGCTCATGCAGTAAAATGGGGTGTTATTGGAAACATCGTCTGGGCCTGGGTTTTAACAATACCGGTTTGTATTATGATTTCGGCTGTACTGTTTAGTCTGTACAAATATATTATCTTGTAAAAAACAAGTATTTTGCTTATGTTATAATCTTTTTGGAAAAGGAAAAGATTATATATGAAAGTTAGTGTAAAAGTACCTGCTACAACAGCAAATTTAGGCCCCGGTTTTGATTGCCTCGGGCTTGCATTGCCGATATACAACACCGTTACGGTAGAAGAAACAATCATGCCGGGAACGGGTATTGAGATAAATATTATTGACGAAACACATGAGCAGGATATTATATCTATTCCTACGGATGAAAATAATATTGTGTATAAAGCCATTGAGCTTTTGTATAATTCAATAGGCCAAACGCCGAGCGAACTTAAAATCACAATCAAAACACATATACCTATAGCAAGAGGGCTTGGCAGTTCAGCTGCCGTAATTGTCGGCGGATTGATTGCGGCTAACGAGCTTTTGGGCAGACCTGCCGATGAAGCCGCTTTGCTTTCAATTGCAACAGAAATAGAAAATCATCCCGATAACATTACACCGGCGGTTGTCGGCGGTTTTGTGGTTGCGTCTATCGAAGAAGACGGCAGTGTTGTTTACAGCAAAATGAACTGGCCTAAAGATTGGAATATAACGGTTTGTATCCCCGATTACGAACTCGCTACCGATATTGCGCGTTCGGTTTTGCCGGCGGAAGTTCCGATGAAAGACGCCATTTTTAACCTAAAACACGCTGCAATGCTTGTTCAGGCAGTTAATACTCATGACGAAAAATTGATGAAAATTGCGCTACATGATAAACTGCACCAGCAATACAGAGAAAAATTGATTCCGGGTTTAAAAGAAATTAACGAAGCTTTAAAACACGAAGAAAATGTCATGGGCGTGGTTATCAGCGGTGCAGGGCCTTCCGTGCTTGTTATTTCGCACGGGAATAACCTTGATAAAATAAGAGAAACCGTTTCAAAAGTATGGTTGGATTTGAACGTAAAATCTAAAATTTTAACCCTGCAAGTTGAAGAAAACGGCGCCACTGTGTTAGATTAAAAAACTTTTTTAAAATAAAAGGCAATTTTTTTTCCTAAAATGTTTTTAATTATACATAAGGTTATGGTTAGTTTTAGGAGAAATTTTTATGGCAGAAGTAGGCGCAGTTAATTCATCATCAAAAACTTATTCATCTCAGACACAGAATAACGTAGAACAAAATAATAATGAATTAAGCTGGTTAAAATATACGGGGTTATTCCCTTATGCAGCAATAACTGCTGCTGAATGGGCAAAAGAAAATCCTCAAAAAACAGCTGATGTTATGGATACTTTTTGTACGGCAACAATGCCTGCTTATGCAGTTGCCAAACTGGTTAACTCAGACGAAAACAAAGCCGTAGAAAACAACGAAAAACCTTTTGACGGTATTAAAAAGAATTTTAAAACAGCAATAAATATACTTTGCCCTATTACTAATTTGTTCGGTTAATATAGTTGGTAAAAGACAAGCAGTATCAAAAAATAAATCTTTATATAAAAAAGTCAAAACAAATGCAAAAAGACCGTCATTAATATGACGGTCTTTTTTATTACAAAATTATTTATTCTTGAGTCTGTTTTTTGGCATTTTTATCTATACCCATGCTTTCAAGCGATTTTATAAAATTTTCCGCTGCTGATTTTTGAATTTCCGGCGGAACAACTCTTAAAAGTTCTATGGTTTTAGAAATCACAGGATCTTTGTCATACCATCTGTTGCCGTTTATGGGTTTTACCATCTCGTAAAATTTGTCTATAGTTTCTTTAGAAACTTTTTCTTCTATTTTTGCAAGAAAAATCTCTGCTTGCGCTTTTAGTTCATCCTGATAATTGCGCAAAAGCTCAACAACTTCCATCAAAACCGGATCATGGTCATACCATCTTTTATATTGAGGCATTTATACTTCCTTTATTTGTAACCTCGGCAACATTTTTTGTCAAAATATCACTTTCATCATTGTATCTTACTATATTTGCCCCCAAATTGGCAAATTTTGTTTCAAAAAGTTCGTACCCTCTGTCAATATGGTGAAGGGCTTCTATATCGCTTTCACCTTCTGCTGTAAGGGCTGCAATGATAAGAGATGCCCCTGCGCGAAGGTCACTTGCTTTAACATTTGCTCCGGTAAGTTTATCAACTCCTCTTATCAGGGCGTGGTTTCTTTCCTGATGTATATCAGCCCCCATGCGGCGGAGTTCCGGAACCTGCATGAATCTGTTTTCGTACAAACTTTCGGTTACTATACTTACACCGTCAGCTGTTGTCAACATTGCCATTGCAATAGCCTGCAAATCTGTCGGAAATCCGGGATAAGGCTGGGTAACAATGTTAACCGGATTTAAACGCTGATTACAACTTACTTCCATAACAGTGGGTTCTAAAAGTTTTATGTTTGCTCCCATTTTTATGAGTTTAGAATTGTAAAAAGTCAAATGTGAAGGCAAAACATTTTTTATAATACCTTTACCTTTTGTGGCAATAATAGCCGCCATATAGGTTCCGGCTTCGATTCTGTCAGGAATGGTAGTATATTCAATCGGATGAAGATCTTCTTGTTTTACGCCGTTTATGACAATTTCCGAAGTTCCTGCACCTGAAACATCAGCCCCCATTGCATTTAAAAAGTTTGCAAGGTCAACAATTTCCGGTTCTTGAGCTGCGTTTTGGATTCTGGTAGCACCTTCTGCCAGTATTGCGGCAAGAACAAGGTTTTCTGTAGCGCCAACTGACGGAATATCAAGATAAATATCCGTACCAACCAGTTTTGGTGCCTTTGCGTGGACGTAGCCGTTTTCTATTTTTATTTCCGCACCCAGAGCCTCAAGCCCTTTTATGTGGAAGTCAACTCTTCTTTCACCTATTGCACAACCGCCCGGTAAAGCAACAATGGCTTCTTTACATCTCGAAACAAGCGCACCCAGTATTATAAAAGATGCACGCATTTTGCTGACAAGCTCATATTTTGCAGTAATACTTGATATATCCGCAGCGTCGATTGCCACTTTTTTTGCAATTTTATCGTATTTGGTTTTTACGCCTAATTCTTCGATTACTCTGAGCATAATATTTACATCAGTAAGCTCAGGTACATTGTGTATAACTGTTTCGCCTTCAGGCAGAATTGCGGCTGCCATAAGTTTGAGGACGGAGTTTTTTGCACCGCTTATGGACACTTCGCCTTTTAATGAATTACCGCCTATTATTTTTAGTTTTTCAACCAAGATATCCCTCCGGGATTATGTTTTTATCCGTAAAATATATTCCTCTATTATCATAATATAACCAACAAAGATTGTCGTACATAATTTAATTAATGTAAATTCACTTATATTAATTTATTAGAGCGGTCTTTTTCTTGTATTTGCGGTGTTGTTAAAAAACTGAACACAAAAAATTGTAGTATGTAAAAAATTTTTGATTACTTCTAATCTGGTGTCGCAGTTGCCGCCCCGAGCCTTCGAGCCGTCACTGCTCACCTTTGCCTTCTTTTTCGGCTGAACTGTGGTGAAGCCTGAAAAATGGCTTCACTATGTGAACAATGTGTCACTCCAAAAATTCGTTCACGTCTCTTTGCTCCTTATCACGAATTTTTCTCGGACAAATTAAGCCTTTTGCTCTTTAACAAAAAATCCATCTTAATATTTGTTAATATTTTACGATTTTAGTAGCAAAAAAATTTTTGACAAGATTTCATGCTCATGTAAACTCCTCTATAAACTCCGTAATACTAATTCTATCCATCTCGGCTTTAGTCTATTTTAGAAAAAGCCGATTTTTTTTGCCGTTTTTTTTACTTTTTATAATAAAATTGAATTAAAAGAGAGAGTTATTATGTTTAAAAAAATATTTTTATTAGTGTTAACGTTTATTTTAACTTGCGGGTTAAATAATTCCGCTCAAGCCGTACCTGCGGCAGAAGGAACCATTGTCAAAGTCGGAATAAGCAATCAGGATTTTTCTAATTATTATTTTACACAAACAAAATTGACAGCTACAGATGCGTTTACCATTACTGATAAAGCTACAAATACCCTTCTTGGCAGCTTTAATGCTCAGGATATTGTTGAGGTAAGCATAAAAAATAACTTTTTTACAGTCAGACAGGATAATAAAGAAATAGCCGGAGACATAAAAGGCCCTGTTTCAATAGATTCGCCAAACGGATTTGTTACGGTAGCAGATTTAAAACGTGCAGGAAAACCAGCGTATTACAGAGGGACACTTGAAATAACGCAGGCACCTAAAAAGGATAATTTGTTTAATATTATAAATGTGCTCGATGTAGAATCTTACCTGAGAGGTGTTGTTCCTAATGAAATGCCGGTCAGATTCGGTATGGAAGCACTAAAAGCACAGGCAATACTCGCAAGAAACTATGTACTAAAACCACGGGAAACAAATTATCACAATTATGATGTATGCGACTCAGTGGCGTGTCAGGTATATTTTGGCGCTAATACAGAAAACGAACTGTCCGACAAAGCAATATACGAAACCCAAAACATAGTTGCAATGCACAATAACGAACTTATACTTGCTTTATACAGCTCTACGGCAGGCGGTTATACGGAAAGTTATGAAAACGCTTTTTCTGTTGACATGGCTAACGGGGTGAAGATGTTTCCGGGGGTAGCAAAACCTTTTTTAAAAGGCGTTCCCGATAAAGAAAAAACTCCTGTGTTAACCGATGAAAAAGAAGCAAAAAAGTTTTATACAACCAAACCTGAAACGTTCGACAATGATTCTCCTTATTTCAGATGGGTCAGAGAGTGGGACATAAAAGAGCTTGAGGACGTTCTTAAAAATACGCTTGTTACACAGTCGGCAACGGGTTTTGTCAAACCAAAACTCACAAAAAGTTCGGACTTTGGCACATTAAAAGACATTAAAGTCGTTAAAAGAGGTGTGTCAGGCAAAGCAATGTCCATAAATATTATCACCGACAAAAATATTTTTAACGTCCAAAAAGAACTTGTCATAAGGAGAACTTTCAAAAAAGATAACAAAGCACTGCCCTCTGCAAATATTGTGTTTGATTTTGAAACCGTAAAAGTCGAAAAACCCGAAAGCAAACTAGTTTGGGAAAACTGGGATGACACTCAAACTACCGGAAATAAAGAGCCGGAAAAATCTAAAAAAGCCGACTCTAAAGACAAAGACACAACGACAAAGGTAATTGTATACGGCGGCGGCTACGGGCACGGTGTGGGCATGAGCCAGTACGGTGCGGGTAATATGGCTAAAAAAGGCTATTCTTATGCTGAAATAATACAGCATTATTTTACGGATACCGCTATCACCACAACGCCCGTAACATTGTCTTGCAACACAGGTGAAGATACTGCTGTTCAGACATTTTATGTAGCCGATAAAAAACAAAAAGCTTATCTTGTTGCGGAGAACAAATTTCAGTTTACAACAATGACCGTAGTAATAAACAGTCAGGAATTTAAACTTGAGATTGTACCTCAGCTGTTTAAGCCCGAAAAATTTGATATTACCCAATATTTAAAAGAAGGCGAAAACAAAATAACATATCTGCTTCCGTATTCGGAATCACATAAAAAACCCGTAAGATTGTTTGTAGAATTAAAAGAGGCTGAAAATAAATGACAGACAGCGCAAATAGTACATCACAAAATGCGTCTAAAACCCAGAGTCTGCTAAAAGCAGCGTGGATAATAGCTTTTGTAACCATAATAAGCAAACTGATAGGTTTTTTGCGCGATATTGTTATCGCCAACTTTTACGGTGCCGGCATGGTGTCTGACGCTTATTTTTACGCATACCAGATTCCTGCGATTTCTATAATTTTGCTGGGCGGAATCGGCGGGCCTTTCCACAGTGCGGTGGTATCCGTATTTTCAAAAATGATACCTAACCTTGAAGAAAAAGCACCAAAAAATGTTAATAAATTATTCAATACGTTTTTAACAACGTCTTTTCTTGTGTTTTTGATTCTGGGTGTACTTGTTTTTGCGTTTTCAGATGTGATTATGCAGCTGATTATTTCTAAAGGTTCGCCTGAATTAATACACCTTGCAAGTTTACATTTAAAAATAATGGCGCCGGTTTTAACGGTCGGCGGTGTTGTCGGTATTTATTACGGTATTTTGATTGTATACAAGGAGTTTTTAATCCCCAATATTTCGCCGATTCTTATGAGTGTGGCCATTATTGCAATAATTTCTCTTGTTCACAATGACAACTCCGGTATTGTTCTTGCCGCTGCAACAACAGTCGGTGCATTATGCCAGTTTGTGTATCAACTGCCAAAACTTAAGCAGCTCGGGTTTAAATTTAAACCAAACCTTGATGTTATGAACAACCCGCAGTTTAAAAACATTCTTGAACTTTTGTTTCCGGCAATATTGAGTTCTACTGTCGGGCAGGTGTATATTTATGTTGATATGTTTTTTGCCTCGCAGCTGCAAGAAGGTGCGTGGTCTGCAATAGGTTATGCAAACAGACTTTTTCAGTTTCCTGTAGGGGTGCTTGTCACCGCGTTTCTTGTACCTTTGTTTCCCATTTTTTCAAAACTTGTCGGAGAAAAGGATTACGACAACATTAGATACTATTTTAACAAGGGTGTGGGGCTGCTGAATTTTGTTGCATTTCCCATACTTGTATTAATTTTGTTGCTTTCTACAAACGCAATACAATTGATTTTTCAACGCGGCGCTTTTAACGAAGTCGCTACAATGATGGTATCAGAGGCATTGTGTTATTTGTCAATTTCTATCATATTCTATGTGTTCAGAGATTCCATAACCAGAGTATTCTATGCGTTTAATGACTCTAAAACGCCGTTTCTGGTCGCATTGTCGTCTATTGTTATAAAATTTATTTTAAACTTTTTGTTTGTAAAACAACTGGGCATAGGCGGTATTACGCTTTCAACTTCTTTTGTAACATTGATAAACGGCTTCTGGCTCGGACTTTTGATAAAGAAAAAGATGAGTATGGATTACGGCATATATTTTAAAAACCTGTTTAAAATGGCCGTAATATCTATCGCAACATATTACGTATGTCTTGGTGCATACAAATTGTGGGACAAACATTTTGAACCGACACAGTTTTTGTTAATTGTAAAAATTCTTTTAATAACCCTTCTGTGCGCAATTGTTTACAGCGTCTTTGCCGCAATTGTCAGAATCCCCTATGTATTTGAACTTTACGGCAGAGTAAAAGGCAAATTGATGAAATTCAAAGGATAATTTATGGATATTTTCAGCGATACAACTTATGTTAAAAAGTTAAACGAAAAATTAAAACAAGGCGGAGTAATTGCCTTTGTAACAGATACCGTCTGGGGTGTGGGCTGTCTTCCCGACAATGAAAAAGGGGTGGAAAATATTTATGAACTCAAAAATCGTGACCGCTCAAAGCCGTTGATTTTGATGTCAGACTGCGTAGAACACCTTTTGCCTTATGTAAAAGATATTCCGCCGAAAGCTCATGAGTTGATGAAAAAACATTTCCCCGGTGCATTGACTTTGATTTTTGAAAAGTCTGACAAAACACCCGATTATGTAACTTCGTTTAAAAATACCGTCGGAATCCGCGTGCCGGATAATCCGTTTTTTAAAAGTCTTTGTGAGGTTATAGACGGGCATGTTCTTGCAACAACAAGCGCAAATCTTTCAGGGCAAAAGGCGGCTTCTACATACAAAGAAGCTGTTGAAAACATCGGTAATCACGTTGAATACGTGTTTGAAGACTACGGCTTTAAAGCTCAAGGACTGGCATCCACGGTTGCACTTGCTTTGAATGACGAAATAAAAGTTTTGCGCCAGGGCGAAGTTGTTATTGATTAAAATATCCTTCAAAGAAATTCATAACAAGAAATATTAAGCCAAACAAAAGCTGTATTTGCAACGGTATACAGGATTGGGAATAAACAAAAGAGGTCTTAAAATAAGACCTCTTTTGTAATGCAACATTTTTTACATATAGACATTATTCAAAAGACATTACATCATGCCCGGGAATTCTCTCTAAGGAATTTTCTTTAAGTGATGCGGCAACTCTTTCCGCAATACCTTTTCTGAAGGTAGGTGCTTTTTCTGCTGCGACATCTTCTACTTTAGATAAAATTCTCCTAAACATGTTGTTACCTTTTAAACCACTCATTACAGACCTCATTTCTAGACCTTTTTTGCAAAAAGATTTAAGTTAATTAAAGTAAATAAACACAAAATATATTTGATGACCAATTGTTACTTATTATATTATGCAACTTTTTTGTGATTTTGCCAATACATTTGTAGTAGTAAATCTAAAATTGTTACATTTACACTTGCAAAAATTACTCAAAGTTAATAAAAATGTGGACATTCAGACATGTTAATACTAAGATACAATTATACAAATTAAGGAGATTTTCTATGAAATTAATGGAAGGCAAAAAAGGTATTATTTTCGGTGTTTCTAACTCCAGAGGTATCGCTTATGCTATTGCTAAGCAAATTCACGAAGCAGGTGCCGAAATTGCATTCACATACGCTAACGAAGCTATGGAATCAAGAGTACGTCCTCTGGCAGAAGAGATGAACGCAAAAATGATTGTTGAATGCGATGTTACCAACGAAGAACAGGTAAAAAGCGTTTTTGCACAGTACGAAAAAATATACGGAAAGCTGGATTTTGTTATCCACGCTGTTGCCTTTGCAAATAAAGAAGACTTGATGGGCGACTTTATCGACACATCAAAAGAAGGCTGGGACACAGCTTTAAGCGTAAGCGCATATTCTCTGGTATCTTTGGCCAGAGCCGCAAAACCTTTATTTAACGAAGGCGGTGCAATATTAGCCTTGACATATCTCGGTTCGGAAAAAGTTGTTGCAAACTACAACGTAATGGGTGTTGCTAAAGCTACTTTAGAAGCTTCTGCAAGATATCTTGCTGACAGCCTTGGCAAAATCGGCGTAAGAGTAAACTGTCTTTCTGCCGGTGCTGTTAAAACTCTTGCAGCCAAAGGCATTTCCGGATTTGACAGAATGCTTAAAGCAGCTATTTTAAAAGCTCCTTTAAGAAGAAATGTTTCTCTTGAAGATGTCGGCAAAACAGGTTTATACCTCGTTTCTGACTTAGCTTCAGGAGTTACCGGTGAAGTTGTTCACGTAGATTGCGGCTGCCATTGTGTATACGCATCTATAGATGAGATGGAAGCAACTTACACTTATCAAAAAGAACATCAATAAGTTTTTACACGGGGCAAGCCTTTTGGTTTGCCCTTTGTTATTTATGATTTTAATTTATAATTTATTTTTAGTCGAAACTATAAGGAAGTAGAAAAATGATGAAGAAAAACAAAACAAAAATTGTTGCCACGCTTGGCCCTGCAAGTTGTGAAGAATCAATTATCGAAGAACTTGTGCTCTCAGGTGCTACAATGTTCAGAATCAACACTTCTCACAACACTGCGGAAGCTCACGCTGAAACAATTAAAAAAATCAGAAGCGTTGAAAAAAGATTAAAAACTTTTATCCCTGTACTGGTTGACCTTCAGGGACCAAAAATAAGAGTAGGCAACCTGATTGAGCCTATTCCGATAGAACCGGGAAAAGAACTTGTTCTTGAATACGGTCTTGAACAAAAAGACCCTAACATTGTACCTGTTGACTACAAAGGCGTAGCTGATGATGTACGTGAAGGTGAATATATTCTTTTAGACGACGGTAAAATCAGAATACAGGTTGTTAAAAAAGAAGGTACTAAAGTTCATGTAAAAGTTATTGACGGTGAATTGTTGAAACCAAGAAAAGGCATCAATATCCCCGGCGGAACAAAGAGCCTTTCTGCAATTACAGAACGTGACGTTGATTTCATCAAATTTGCAGTAGACAACGATGCAGACTACCTTGCATTGTCTTTTGTACGTGACAAAGATGATATACTGCTTGCTAAAAAATATTTAAGCCACTTTGGTGCTGATATTCCTATAGTAGCTAAGATTGAAAAGCCCGAAGCCGTTAAAAACATCGAGTCAATCCTTGATGTAGTTGATGCCGTAATGGTTGCAAGAGGCGATCTGGGTATTGAACTTGCTCCGGAAAAAGTTCCCATGGTGCAAAAACAAATTGTTGATGCAGCATTTGCTCACAGAAAAACTTGTATCGTAGCTACACAAATGCTGGAATCAATGATAGATAACCCGATTCCGACAAGAGCAGAAGCTTCCGACGTTGCTAACGCTATCTTAGACGGTGCTGACGCAGTTATGTTATCAGGCGAAACAGCTGCCGGCAAACACCCTGTAGAAGCTGTTAAAATGATGGCTATGATTGCTCACGAAGTAGAACAAAGCAATTTTGTAAGCTACAATCTTGACTTGCCGATGAATCCAAACTACGAACCTACACCTCAGGCAGTTGCTGCTGCTGCTGTCAAAATGGCTAATGATTTGGGTGCTAAAGCAATTCTTGCATTTACTCACACAGGTTACACGGTTAAACTGCTTTCTAAATTAAGACCGTCAGTTCCCGTAATGGCTATTTCCGACAGCGAAAAAGTTTGCAGAAAATTAAATCTGTTCTGGGATATGCACCCTTATCAAAAAGATTGGGACGTTGTTTTGAACGACGAGTTATTGAAAAAAATCGACAAATTGTTGCTTGAAAAAACAGAATACAAAAAAGACGACAGAGTTATCATTATCGGTTCTATTCCTAAACTTATTACCGGCAGAACAAACTTTGTACGTGTTCACAGAATGTGTGCTTTTTAAATTTCTGTATAAAACAATACATAAAAAGACTATCACCAAAATGATAGTCTTTTTTATTATAAATGCATTTTATCAACAAGTTGACATTTGTTTCAGGCTAATATCTAAACTGCAAAATACAAAAATCAGAAATTTATTCTCTCTTTTTCCACTACAACGGGTTTTGTGTTAACTCTTGTATAGATTGCACCAATGTATTCACCGAGCACCCCGAGGCAAAACAGCTGTACCGAAGCAAAGAAAAACAGGCTGATTATAATAGGGGCCATGCCGAGTGTGAATTGTTCCCAGAAAATCAGTTTTAAAATAAAGTACAAAAATGCGGTTAAAAGGCTGAGAAAAGAAAAACCAAAGCCCAAAAAGGTCATAATCCTTAGAGGGACTTTAGAATGTTTTACTATCCCGAGCATTGCATTATCATAAAGGGTATAGAAATTGTTTTTTGTAATGCCTCTTTTTCTTGCGGGTTGGGTAAATTCCACAAAAGCTTTTTCGTATCCTATATCACAGATAAGCCCTCTTATGTACGGATAAGGGTCTTGCATATTTTTTATGATATCGATAACTTTTTTGTCGTACAGACCAAAGCCGGTGCAATTTTTTACAAGCCCCGAGTCATCGTCGGCAATACGTGAAAGAAATTCGTAATAGGCGCTTCTTATTAAAAACATAAGTAAGGTTTCTTCGCTTTTAGTTTTTTTGCCCAGTACAATCTTATAGCCCTGTTCCCATTTTTCTATAAAGTCTTTTATGAGTTCCGGCGGGTCTTGCAGGTCTGAGGCAAGATAAATGATAGCCTCTCCGCTTGATTGTATCATGCCGTAATAAGGGGAGCGTATGTGGCCGAAATTACGGGTATTTAGTATAACTTTAATCCTTTTATCTTTTTGCGCAAGTTCTCTCAGTTTTTGTTCCGTTTTGTCGGTTGAGCCGTTATCTAAGAGGATATATTCAAACTCGTATTTGTCACAAAAAGGTTCGATTGCTTTTGTAACTCTCTCGTAGAGTGTATCAAGATTTTCTTCTTCGTTATAACAGCTTGAAACAAGACTAATTTTTTTCATATTTAAATACCCAATTTTTGTTTAATAAAAATGCAATTATTGCGCATATTCCGGTTGAAACAAGACCGGCAAGGTAGAGGTTTATTCCGGCAAGTTCCGCCATACGCAGAATAATTATACCAAGTGTTGTTGTTATGGCATATACTGCAACAAATTTAAATATCAATTTATTGTTGTTATTTTTAAATACAATCGTGCCTGTGGTTTTGAAATTGAACAATACTCCGGCAATCGTAGACAGCACAACGGCAAGGGTATAATGCAGACCCAAAAACAACAGCAGCGCATACGCCAGATAACCGAAGGCCGTATTTAAAACTCCGACAAAAATAAATTTTACAAAAAGCCAATCTATTTTCATAATTTTATAATATTATAAATGAGAGATGGAAAAAAGTTTGTTTAAGACAGAAAATCTATTTTTAATATTTTGTTTATTCTGGGGGATAGTTTTTTTAATTATCAATCCGCCTTTGCAGGCTCCTGACGAAGCAGGACATTTTTTCAAGATGTGGGGGTATACTCAGGGGACATTAAGACACACGATAAAAGACGGCTGGAGCGGGATTGAAATTCCCAAAAGTATTGAACGGATTTATAGTTTTTACTCTCAACATGTTTATTCCGATAAAAAAATTCCTCTGATTGAAACCGTTAAATTTTCAAAAGTTAAATTAGAAAAAGATAACAAAGTATTTATAAAATTCGGAGCAACAAGTTACACTCCGTTATCATATTTTCCGTCATTTATCGTGTTATGGATAATGAAATTTTTGAATGTAAAACCTCTGTGTATGATGTATATTTTGAGGTTTTGTTCATTACTTGTATATCTTGCGCTTACTTATTGTGCAATAAGGGTTGTTCCCTGTAAAAAATGGATGTTTTTATTTGCCGCTTTGCTGCCGATAAATGTTTATCAGGCCTCGGCAATCAGCACTGACGGAATAACGTTCGGGTTTGTATTTCTTTTTGCTGCATATACACTAAAACTCGCTTTTGATGATAATATCAGCAGGATTGAAAAAAAGCATCTGATTATCTGGGATGTATTGATTACCTGTATAAGTATATTAAAATTTGCATATTTCCCTATGGTTTTATTGTATTTTTTGATACCTGAAAACAAATTTAACAGAACGAAAACATATTATACAAATTTTGCGGCAGTAGTTTTGTTTAATATTTTTGTGATAGCTTTTTTCCTTTTAGGTGTAATGAGTGCAAAAGGTTTGACAGAATACGCTTACGAAAATAAATTGCTGAGCAGTTTTGAAATGATAAAAAAGATAATATCGGCTCCGTTTGATTACGTTGTACTTGTTATTAAATCTACTTTCTTTTTAAAAGAGTTTTTCTATTTTAATATTATATCGAGTATCGGCGGAAATCTTGTCATGATACCGCCTTTTGCCTCACATTTAACCTGGTTTTTAATATTTTTATCAATATTTTATAAAAATAAAACAGAAAAAATTATAAATCTGACTTTAAAAAACAAAGGCGTAATACTGATAATTTTGATACTCTGTCATTTTCTTATAATGACATCGGTTTATTTGATATATCAGACAACACCTTATATTGTCGGTATTCAGGGAAGATATTTGACCCCGCTTTTGCCTTTATTTTTACTTTTGTTCAATTTCAAAAAAGTATTTATACAAAACAAAGCCATAGCGTGTGCATTGTGTATAATGTCGCATTTTTTACTTTTGATGTCATTTATTATTATAATGGTTTATTACTATTAAGACGGTGTTGTTGTAATGGAAAATAAAAAAACTATAATAAATCTTGTTTGTATTTTTTTATACGCCGCAGCAACCTTGTCAATGATTTTTTTTCACGAAATATGGGCCGATGAGGCACAGGCATGGCTGGTTGTAAGAGATTTGAACTTTTGGGGCGTAATCTCTCATGTACGTACGGAAGGTCATCCTTTGTTGTGGTATTTGATTTTGATGCCGTTTGCAAAGACAAATTGCAGTGTTTTTGTGATGCAGATACTGAACTGGCTTTTTGCGACAATTGCTGCCGGAGTTTTTTTATGGAAATCTCCGTTTAATAAAATTACAAACATAATTATACTTTTAAGTTCAGCTTTTTTATACTGGTATCCCGTTGTCGCAAGAAGTTACGGTCTGATGATTTTATTTTTGGTTTTGTGTGCGGCTTTGTACGGAAAACAAAAAGAAAATCCGTATCTTTATACAATAAGTATTGCTCTGTTAGCACAAACTCATGTTATAGCTTTTGGTGTAAGTGCCGCGCTTGCGGGTGTTTTCTTTTACAAAAATATTTTTTGTGAAAAAGATAAAAATACACGCAATAAATATATTTTTCCTTTTTTAATAACGATTTTTTCTCTTATATTTCTTGTTTTATATCTTAATGGAAGCCAGAACGAAAATTTTATAGTAAAGGGTTACAATATAAAAAATAACGCGGTTTTATTAAAGGGATTGTATTTTGATATTGTTGAAAATATATACGGATATAAAAATTGGTTTTACTCAATTGCTGCAGGGCTATTTTGGATTTTTAACGCGGTTTTTCTTTTTATAAAAAGAAAAAGTTTATTTTTTATTTATGTGCTTAACTTTGTTTATGTTTTATCCGTTTTTGTTTTTATCTGGGGAATGATGCCTCAGAGGACATTTTTGCTTTTGTTGGTGCCGTTATTTTGTTTGTTTGTTTTATACAAAGATTTAAACACTACAAACAAAATTGTTGTTAATACGGTTCTGGCTCTGACATTTTTGTTTACGCTGCCCAATTCATTTGAAATTATAAAAAAAGATATTCAACATCCGTATTCGGATAGCAAAAATATTGCCCGATACATACAAAATAACATCCCTCAAAATGCCGTGATAGTTACAAATTCGCCTATTTCAACAGCATCGATATTGTCTTATTTGCCAGAAGACAGGTGGAAAATTTTTTACATACCGTATAACGGATATTTTACTTATTATGACTGGAAAAAGCCGGTAAAAAGTCCATATTATCCTATAGCAGTTGATGAAATTTTAAAACAGGTTCCGGAAGTTTATATTCTGACTGCGGTGTATTTGTCGTACAAAAATATTGTCCCGTTGTACGAGTCAGATTTAAAAACAATAATGCATAGTGAAATTTTTAGAATCTACAAATTTGAAAGAACCAAAAATGGAAAATAAAAAAACACTGTTCATAAATATACCGGTGACTGTTTTGTATGCCGTTGTGACTTTTATATTTGTAATGCACCATGAAATTTGGGCTGATGAAGCACAGGCGTGGCTTGTTGCAAAAAATTTGTCGGTATTTGACTTTAGTTTATTTAAACATCTTGTCAATGAAGGACATCCGTCGTTTTTTTATCTGTTAATAATGCCCTTTGCAAAATTAAATTTGCAAATAATTTTTATGCAAATTTTATGCTGGTTAGCTACGGTGGCGGGTGTATTTTTGCTGCTGCAATATTCTCCGTTTAACAAATTTGTAAAATTGGCAATAATAACAGGCGGCGGTTTTTTGTACTTTTTCCCCGTAATTGCGAGGAGCTATTCGATATTGCCGTTGATTATTTTTCTGATTGCAACTTTTTACAAAAAATCCGATGAACATCCTTGCCTGTATTCCATATTGCTGGCAGCAGCAGCAAATACGCATGTTATAATGTACGGTTTTTCTTTTTTGCTCGGTGCGGATTTTGTATACAAAAATTTTGAAGACATAAAAAATAATTTTAAAAAATATATTATTCCGTTATTTATTACAGTTGTTTCTTTAATTATACCGGTTGTACAACTTGCAGGCAGTGAAGCTTCAAACGGTTCAATAGAATTTAATTTTAACAATATTTTCGCTTCATTTATAAGAGTGATAGTACAATTTTTTGGCGGTGCAATAAATTATATTGATACATTTATGCTCAACAACATGTTTACACCGCCGGATATTGTTTTGTTTGTGTGTGCGACGGTTTTATTTATTGTTTTATTCTGTGTTTTGATAGCGCAACTCTGGTTAAAAGACAAAAAGATTTTTGCAATATGTTTTTTGAGCATACTTTTCCAATTAATTATATATGTTTTTGCTTATTCCACATTAATTTATCCGACAAGAATTTTTTCCGCCTTTTTAATTTTAATTTTCGGATACTGGATTTTGTATGAGCAAGATTCAACAATTAATAAAAAATTCATTAGTATAATTTTAGTGGTATTTTTTCTGTTTACGACGGCAAACGGAATTGCATTTATACAAAAAGATTTTAAATATAACTATTCGAGCGCAAAAGACACAGCGCAATACATAAAAAATAACACAGATAAAGATTCGTTGATTGTACCGACTGCTGATGCTTTCGGCATAGGTGTGTATTATTATTTGTCCGATTATAAGTTCTATTCCGTATACAAACATAACAGAATAAAATATATGATATGGAATAAAGAAAAATTTTTGGACAGAAACACCGCTCATATTGTTTTTACAAAAATGTTAGAAGATGACATTAAAAAGTTTAATTTGAAAGAGAAAAAAATATATATTCTGGCGTCAAATTTTATGAATGCAAATAATTTTGAAGTTACAATGCCTGAAAAATACAAACTTTTATACGTTTCTCCGCCTTGTTTTGCTATCGGAGAAGCTTTTAAAATATATGAATATAAAAATTAACGGAATTATATTAAAATTAAAAGCAAATGCAAAAAATAACAAAAATTATAACAAAACCCGAAAATATATTTTTAATATTATGCCTGTTATGGGGCCTGATATTTTTATGCGTAAACCCGCCGTTTCAATCTCCAGATGAACCGGAACACATGTTAAAAATGTGGGGTTACACTCAAAAAACTTTGCGTTATCAAGTTAAAAACGGCCAAACAGGTCTTGAGCTGCCGCAGAGTCTGGCTTATTTGTACAATTTTTATAATGTTTACAGACTTTCTAACAATAAAATACCTTACAAATCAACAATTCAGGCTCTTGAGGTGCCTCTGGCCAAAGAGACGACAACTTTTTTACCCCATACCCCGACAAGCTATACACCGGTATCGTATTTCCCTTCTTTTATAATTTTGTGGATAATGAAATTTCTTAATATAAAACCGCTTTGTATGATGTACATACTCAGGTTTTGCTCGCTGCTGGTTTATCTTGCGCTTGTTTATTATTCAATAAAAACAACTCCCTGCACAAAATGGATGTTTTTATTTTTGGGGATTTTGCCTGTTAACATTATGCAGGCATGCTCCGTAAGCACTGACGGCATAACAGCCGGTGTAATTATGCTTTACATCGCCTGTACTTTAAAACTTGCTTTTGGCAAAGATACTTTGCCAAATACAAAACAAATTGTGATATGGGGAGCTTTAATAACGTTTGTTAGTCTGTTAAAATTTGCGTATTTACCTTTTATTTTGCTGTATTTTTTAATTCCGGAAGAAAAGTTTCAAACACCAAAATCATATTACACAAATTTTTTGTTAATTGTATTAATCAATATTTTTATCACGGGTGTGTTTTTATGCGGAGTCATAAGCTCGCCGTCAATTAACACTTACGGACTCGGGCATCATTTTATAAACAAACCCGAGTTAATTAAAGAAATTGTTTTGTCACCTTTTGCTTATATAAAAATGCTTTTTGCATCTGCAATATTTCTCAAAAAATTTCTTTATCAAAATATGATATCGAGTATCGGTGTAACGCTGGCGATGATACCTTTAAAATACACTCATCTCGCGTGGGCGGGGTTAATTTGTTCGGTCTTTTACACTGATATAAAAGAAAAAATCTGCAATGTTACTTTTAAAAATAAATTGTGGATAACAGCGGCGGTTGTGTTGTCTTTTGTATTAATAATGACCTCGGTTTATCTAGTATATCAGACAAAACCGTATATTGTAGGTGTACAGGGAAGATATTTTACCCCTTTAATACCGCTGATTTTATTGTTGTTTTATACAAAAAAATTCCGTTTGCAAAGCAATGTTATACCAATCGGGCTGTTTTTGATATCGCAGTGTCTGCTGATTCAAAATTTAATCACACTTGTTTTGAGATATTATTAAATTATTAAAATTTTACGAGAGAATATTATGGAAGAAAACAAAAAAACACTTTTAAAAAATATCATTTGGACTGTGCTGTATGCAGTTTTTACATTGATAATTGTATTGCACCACGAAACATGGGCCGACGAAGCACAGGTGTGGCAGCTAGTGCGGCATTTGAATGTTTTTGAACTTTTAAAACATCTGGTAAATGAAGGGCATCCGTCATTTTTTTATTTGTTGATGATGCCGTTTGCCAAAATGCATTTGCCTGTAATGTTTATGCAAATTTTTTGCTGGTTGTGTGCTGTTGCCGGTGTGTTTTTATTTATGCAGTTTTCTCCGTTCGGCAGGTTTGCCAAATTTGCAATAGTAACAAGCGCGGGTTTTTTATACTTTTTTCCGGTAATTGCAAGAAGCTATTCAATATTGCCTCTTTTGGTATTTTCTCTTGCAATTTTATATCCGAAAGCTCATAAACACCCGTTTTTATATGCCTCGTTAATATTTATGCTTGCAAATACACATATAATAATGCTTGTGTTCTGCGGTTTTTTAACTCTTGATTTTTTGTATTCCAACTTGATTAAAATCAGAAAAGAAATTGATAAGGATACTTTAAAATGTCCGAGAAAAATTCGTGATAAGGAGCAAAGCGACGTGAACGAATTTTTGGAGTGTCACATTGAAAAGGTGAGCAGTGACGGCTCGAAGGCGCGAGGCGGCAACTGCGACACTAGATTAAAAAAATATGCAATCTGTTTTGGTATTATGTGTATCGGCTTGTTGGCCGTTGTTTTGCAGCTGCACGGTACCACTTCAAGCAATGTTGTAATCAAAATTGATACAACAACTCTGACAACAAGTATCATTAAAGTGTTGAGCCAGTTTTTTATAAACGCTGTAGACAACCAGTGGCCTGAGCTCGGTAAAATAATGTTTCCGCTGTTTAATGTGCCGGCTATTATGCTTTGCGCATTAATTTATATTGTTATGCTTGTTATTTTGCTTGTGCAGGATAAAAAACTCTTTGCTATTACTTTTTTCAGTATAATTTTTCAACTTACGGTGTACATTATAGGATACAATCATTGGGTATTTGTAAACAGAATTTTTTGTGCGCATATTATTCTGTTGTTTGCCTTCTGGGTTTTGATGAATCAAAAAGAACTTTCCTTAAAAACAAAGAAATCAATCAACATATGCCTTTCAATATTTTTTATTTTTATGCTGATGAACGGGCTTAAATATTGCATATTAGATGTAAAATACAACTATTCTTCCGCGATTGAAACCGCAAAATATATTGAAAAAAATATTGACCCGAAAGATTCAATTCTCATAACCGATAATGACCCGCACGTTATAGGGCTTGTTTATTACTTTGACGGAAAAAGAAATATTTATTCCGTTGCTCACAGATACAACATCAAATACGTTGTCTGGGATAAAGAACTCTTTTATATATTAAGCAAACTCGGCTGGGCAAAATATACCGAACTTGAGCTTCAAAAAAATCCTGATTTTAGAAACAAAAAAATATATGCAATTATCCCTGCTTTTGATACGTACAAAATGGGGGTTACGGAAGTAAAAGACTATAAACTCATTTTCCAGAGCAGCCCTGCTATTGTTAAATATGAGGGTTTTAGAATATACGAATATATCGGGCATACAAAATAGTTATCAAATAATTAATTTTTCATTAATATTTAAAAAATTCTTTGCATGAAATGCTATAAAAGAATAGTAAGTTAGTTGAAATATAATCAAAAACGATATTTTAAAAAGGAGGACATTATGTCAATAAGACCGTTAGGCGACAAAATCGTTATCAAAGTTATCGAAGATACAGAACAAACTTCAGGCGGTATTTTTATTCCTGATTCGGCAAAAGAAAAACCCCAAAAAGGTGAAGTTGTTGCTGTAGGCCCCGGCAAAACTCTTGATGACGGCAAAAAAGAAGAAATGGAAGTTAAAGTAGGCGAAAAAGTTTTGTTCGCTAAATACGCCGGTACTGATGTAAAAATGGGCGAAGATATCTTTAAAATCATGTCAGTAAAAGACGTCTTAGGCGTATTGGAATAAGGTGTGTGAAACCGTTCCCAAAACAAAAATTTATTAAGGAGAGAAATAAAATGGCTAAAAAAATTGTATTTAACGAAGAAGCAAGAAAAAGCTTGCTCAAAGGTATAGATGCAGTAGCCGATGCTGTAAAAGTAACATTAGGGCCAAAAGGCCGTAACGTTATTCTGGAAAAGAAATTCGGCGCACCGCAAATTGTTAACGACGGTGTAACTATTGCAAAAGAAATCGAACTTGAAGACGGTCTGGAAAACGCAGGCGCACAACTTCTTAAAGAAGTTTCTTCAAAAACAAACGATGTAGCAGGCGACGGTACAACTACAGCATCAGTTCTTGCTCAGGCAATTGTACGTGAAGGTTTGAGAAACCTTACGGCAGGTGCTAACCCTATCGGTATGAAACGCGGTATGGATAAAGGTGTTGAAATGGCCGTTGAAAAAATCAAAGCTATGGCAAGACCTGTTGACTCTAAAGACAGCCTCGCTCAGGTTGCTTCAATTTCTGCCGGCAACAACAACACAATAGGTGATTTGATTGCCGAAGCTATGGAAAAAGTAGGCACTGACGGTGTTATAACTGTTGAAGAATCAAAATCCTTCGGTACAAACCTCAAGGTTGTTGAAGGTATGCAATTCGATAAAGGTTATATTTCACCTTACTTTGTTACTGATGCGGAAAGAATGGAAGCTGTTTTGGAAGACGCTTATGTTCTTTGCGTTAACAAAAAAATTAACCTTATCTCTGACTTAGTTCCTATTTTGGAACAGGTTGCACGTGACGGCAGAGCATTATTGCTGGTTGCTGAAGACGTTGAAGGCGAAGCTCTTGCAACACTTGTTGTTAACACAATGAGAAAAGTTTTGAGAGCAGTTGCAGTTAAAGCTCCGGGATTCGGCGACAGAAGAAAAGCAATGCTTGAAGATATCGCTATTTTGACAGGCGGTCAAATGTTCACTGAAGAACTCGGTATCAAACTCGAAAACGTTACAGTTCAAATGTTAGGCCGTGCAAAACGAGTTACTGTTACTAAAGACAACACAACAATCGTTGTAGGTGACGAAACAAAAGCTAAAGTAGCAGAAAGAGTTGCTCTTATTAAACGTCAAATCGAAGCTTCTGATTCTTCTTATGATAAAGAAAAACTTCAAGAACGTCTTGCAAAACTTTCAGGCGGTGTTGCCGTTATCGAAGTCGGTGCAGCTTCCGAAGTTGAGTTGAAAGAAAGAAAATTAAGAATCGAAGACGCTCTTAACGCTACAAGAGCTGCTAAAGAAGAAGGTATTGTCCCCGGCGGCGGTGTTGCTCTTATCAGAGTAATGCAAGAAATGGCAAAATCTCTTGATACTGCTCAATACAACAGCGACGATGAAAAAGTCGGCTTTAGAATTTTGTTAGACGCATTACACATTCCTCTTAAACAAATCGCTGATAACGCAGGCGAAAAAGGCGACGTTGTTGTTGAAGAGGTTAAAAAACTTCCTGAAACAGAAGGCTTTGATGCTTTAACAAATTCTTATGTTGATATGTTCGAAGCAGGTATCGTTGACCCTGCTAAGGTTACACGTTCAGTGCTGGAAAACGCTGTATCAGTTGCTTCTATGTTATTGACAACAGAAGCTGCTGTTATTGATATTCCGGCTAAGGACAACGGCCCTGCAATGCCTCCTATGGGCGGCGGCATGGGCGGAATGATGTAAGCCTGATGAATTTATTCATAGATTCTAAAAACTAAAGTTCAGACCCGAAAATTTTTTCGGGTCTGTTTTTTATAAAAAACGGAAAATATAATCAAAATTACATATATGTAACATGCTAAATTCGTAAATAAATAAAATTTACGGTATGCAGCGCGACGACGGAAATATTAGGAAAAGATTAGGAATTTGTTTAAAATCGCTGAGAGAACAAAAGGGGACTTCTCTTAATATTTTTGCTTATGAAAACGATTTAACCACTGCAACCGTGAGCAGAATAGAAAACGGTCTTGTGGATACCAAACTGACAACACTGATAAAATATGCCAGAGGGCTGGAAATACCGTTAGAAAATATTATTGTTGAACTGCATATAGATTATTCGGATTCTGATGACGAATAATATTTTTATATGTAGTCATGTCTTTTTACACGTCCGCCGTCGACTTCATGTACGTTTTCGATTGTAATAAATGCCGATTCATCAACGGATTTTACAAGCTGTTTAAGCCGTGCTATTTCCATCCTGTTTATTACACAAAAAATAATTTTCTTTTCCGCGCCTGAATATCCGCCGCGTGCTTTTATGTATGTTACACTGACGTCAAAGTTTTCCATAATGGCATCGCCTATGTCAGTATGTTTTTCCGTAATGATTCTGACTGATTTTGATTCGTTCAAGCCTTCAAGCACAATATCAATAACACGATATGCAATAAAATAAGATATCATGGAATACATCGAACTGCGCCAGTCGCTGTAAACAAAACCTGCGGCAGTAAAGATGAAGAGGTTAAAAAACATTATTATTTCGCCTACGGAAAAGCCCCATTTTTTGGATAAATTAATGGACAAAATTTCTGTTCCGTCTAAAGAGGCATTGCTTCTCAATACAAGCCCGACACCAGCACCGAGTATTAACCCCCCGAAGATGCAGGCCAAAAACGGGTCTGATACATGTCTGTGCGAAAGCCACACCGGTATAAACGATACCCCGAGTGACAGTATTGTTACCGCATAAAAAGTGAATGCCACAAATAATTTGCCCATTTTTTTTAAAGCGAGAAAAATAAACGGCAAATTCAAAAGGAAAATGCACCAGCCTAAAGCAAAGTTGGTTTTGTAATTTGTCATAATGGCAATACCCAAAATACCGCCGTCAATAATTTTGTTCGGTATTAAAAAGCATTCCAGTGCGAAGGCGGCAATCAATGCCCCGAGAGTCATTACAAACAGATTAATAAGATTTTTTTTCATAAATTTATGATAACATGCGTTTTTGATTTTAGGCAATTTCTTTATATAAACAAAATCAGGGCTGATTGCCCTGATTTATATTTTTAAATATAATTTTTTATTATTTTTTCAAAGCGGCTTTCAACCTTGCCATTGCTTTAGCCAGTGCGATTTGAGCACGTACGTTATCTATCTCGACATCGTGAGAACCGAGCCTTGCTTCCGCACGTTCTTTAGCTGATTTAGCCCTTGTGACATCAATATCGCTGCCTTTTTCCGCCAAATCTGTAAGGATTAAAGCCTCGTTGTCTTTGAACTGAAAAATTCCGCCCATGGTTGTAAAATATTCCATCCTGCCTTCTTTTTCAGCTCTTGTAACCCCAATATCAAGTGCACTCATAAACGGCTGGTGGTCTGGCAAAATACCGAACTCACCCTCAACGCTTTTGGAATAAATAGCGTCAACTTCTTCGTTAAAGAGTTCTGTTTCATGGGTTATTATTTTAAGGTTTATCTTTTTAGACATAGATTTATGCTTTCATTTCTTCAGCTTTTTTGACCGCTTCTTCTATGGTACCGACCATATAGAAGGCCTGTTCAGGTAAATCATCGTGTTTGCCTTCAAGAATTTCTTTAAAGCCTTTAATAGAGTCTTCAAGTTTAACGTATTTGCCTGAAATACCTGAGAACTGTTCTGCAACAAAGAACGGCTGAGATAAAAATCTCTGGATTTTTCTTGCTCTGTTAACCGTCAATTTGTCGTCTTCGGATAATTCATCCATACCCAAGATAGCAATGATATCTTGCAAATCTTTGTATTTTTGAAGAACTTCTAACACCTGTCTTGCTACGCTGTAGTGTTCTTCACCGATGATAACGGGGTCTAACACTCTTGAGCTTGAAGCCAGCGGGTCAACGGCAGGATAAATACCCAAAGAGGCAATTTGTCTTGACAATACCGTTGAAGCATCTAAGTGAGAGAAGGTTGTAGCCGGAGCAGGGTCTGTTAAGTCGTCAGCCGGTACGTAAATTGCCTGTACGGAAGTGATTGAACCGTCTTTTGTAGATGTAATACGTTCCTGAAGTTCACCCATTTCAGTAGATAAAGTAGGCTGATAACCAACAGCGGAAGGCATACGACCTAACAGAGCAGATACTTCTGAACCTGCCTGTACAAATCTGAAAATGTTATCAATAAATAACAATACGTCCTGTTTTGAAAAATCACGGAAGTATTCGGCTGCGGTCAAAGCGGAAAGCCCGACTCTCATTCTGGCTCCCGGAGGTTCGTTCATCTGACCGTAAATCAAAGCAACTTTATCGAGTACGCCTGATTCTTTCATTTCGTTCCAAAGGTCGTTACCTTCGCGGGTTCTTTCGCCAACACCGCCGAATACGGATACACCGGAGTGTTCTTGAGCAATGTTGTGGATAAGCTCCATAATCAAAACGGTTTTGCCTACACCTGCACCGCCGAACAGACCGATTTTTCCGCCTTTTTGATACGGCTGCAAAAGGTCGATTGCTTTAATACCGGTTTCAAAAATTTCTACGTTAGTATTCTGGTCAACTAACTTTGGAGAAGGTCTGTGGATAGGCAGATAATTTTCCGTATTGATGGGGCCCATTTCGTCTACAGGCTCGCCCAGAACGTTTAAGATTCTGCCTAAAGTTGCCTGTCCTACGGGAATTGAGATAGGTGCTTTTGTGTTAACAACTTTCATACCTCTTCTCAAACCGTCTGTTGATGACATAGCAACCGAGCGGACTTTGTTTTCGCCCAACAACTGTTGAACTTCGGCAACGGTTTTTTGTCCGTTTTCGGAGTAAATTTCTAAAGCGTCGTAAATCTCGGGTAAGTTTCCGTTACTGAACTCAACGTCTATAACAGGCCCGATAACCTGGGTAATTAACCCCTCATTTTCTGTTAATACCGTCATTTTATCCACCTTTATTTATTTAAATATGTATCTATTATACCTTTTAAATCATCATTATACAAATAAAAATTTTTGTAATGATGCGAAAAGTGGATTAAATAAACTGACCGGAGAAAATTTTACTTATCCTGTATCTATAGTGTGCACGCACTAAGGCGTGCAAACCGTTATTAAAAAGGTTTTTACGGCATACCTGCCCGATACTTGCTGTCATTCTAAGGCATTTACATTACGTCATCCTGGGGTGTTTTCAAGGTGTCATTCTGAAGCATCCGTCTTTGAAGTTTTTGCGATGATTGTGTGTGTTCAGAATCTTACCGGCTGGGCGTGGAATTACTAGGCTGGTAATGTGTATTGTCGACCCTCACCTGCATACGTAATTCGCTTACGCTCATACGGCTGCATTCCTCTCCCGCCGGAGAGGAAAAAGTAACGGCCTACCTTGTAAGCCGTAGGGGGTTCGGGGCGTAGCCCTGACGGAATACGATTAGAGATTTTTAAACAAAGGAATGAAAATTTACCGTACCGAAAATTGTATTTTGAGAGTGGACGGAAATTTTCGTTTCTGAGTTTTAAAATCTCTTTTGTAAAAACGGGCTTTTCTCTTTCTTTGGTTCGTTTCTTTCTCTTTTGTTCAAGAACTCTGTTCAAAACGATTGAGTATCGTTTTGAATAGAGGCAGGCTAAGTCAAAAGCGCAGCTTTTGCGTGCCGTATTAAAATAAAAGAAATGAACGTATAAAAAGAAAAATAACCCAAATTGTTGTTTTATGTTCCACCCATTCTTTGGCGCAAAGAACGGGTGGAGCCCAAGAAACTCCCGACCTGCTGTTACGTTCATACAGAAAGTAACACGTCTTACTCGTTCGCCTTTAACGGCGTTACGCCTTCCGCCTACGCGTAAGGCTTCAGCCTCGGCTCACTTCGCGCAAACCTGTGCTCGGCAACTCGGGCTATATAAATTGCTCTCCCTCATTAAACAAAAGTGTTTGTTATAATTACATAGCCCTCAAACAAACCTCGCTTGTTGTTGTTTGGCGGAATCGAACGGGGCTTTGCCCCATGCGTAGGCGGACGTTACTCCGCCGGAGCGTTCGTATTCCAAGACTATTTTTATCATTATACGGCACGCAGATACTACGTATCTGACTTAGCCTGCCTCTATGCAAAACGTGCCACCGGCACCTTTTGCACAGAGTTCTTACAAAGGTCGGATTTTCTATTGTTTCTGCGGCAGAGCCGCACACCGCTTACGCGGTAATAGTAGTAGGGTGGGCAAAGCCCTAAGGCGTGCCCACCATCATAAAGAACGTAGGTTGGGCTTTCAGTCAACTGTCATTCTGAAGCACCCGTCTTTGAAGGTTTGCGTTGATTGTGTACGTTCAGAATCTTACCGGCTGGGTGTGTAATTCAAAGGCTGGTAAGATCCTGAAATAAATTCAGGATGACAGCAAATTTATTCACCCTCTCCGACGGGAGAGGGATGGGGTGAGGGTTGATAAGATTAAAAGAGCAGGTAGGTTGGGCTTTCAGCCCAACACTACATAATTTCTTATTCTCTGCCGATTTTCCAGCGAAGGCCTGCGGAGAGTGACACACCATTACGGCCGCCGTTGTGTATCATTGCCTGTCCAAAGGCTAAGAATTTATCATTTACCCGCTTTTGTAAACCCACACCGTACTGTACGTATGGTTTTATACTCATTTCGGGTAATCTTACACTGTCTGCTGTTACCTTGGATTCATCAAGCAAATTCCAAACCATGCTTACACCTATGTATGGCTGCCAGCCATTCTTTGTGTTGCCGATTAACTTGATTCCGGGGGCAAGCTGGATTGCGTGCATCGGGTCACTCTCGATTCTTACGCCTGCTCCGTTTGTGTAATCGAATGTATTAACGAATGTATAAGATATCAACATACTCGGCTGCAATATCATACCGCCGTCAAAGAACTCGAAGTTGTAACCTGTTTTGTTACCTAAACCGGCAAGTAACATTGTATAGTTTTCAGAACCGTACATTGTAGATGCATCACCTGCGGAAGCTCCTACACTCAATGTCGTTGCGTTAAAGAAGTTGCCTTTGTAGAAGGTTGCAGTTCCGCCTAACAAACCGCCGTTTTGATATGCATCAACACCTGAATATCTTTGAGAAGCACCGTTGTAACCGATGTAACCTGTCAATACTCGTTCAAAACCGTTAGATATAGACTGCAATGGTGAGTCGTAACCAACTAAAGTTCCGTAGTTGATATTAGAAACTTTAGGGCCGTTTTTTAAAGGAACATTTTCAAAACTTGCATAAGGTTTAACCCAGAAGCCTGCACTTTCTTCTTTAAGAAGAAGAGGAGAATAAGTTCCCACATCAGTTGCATCACCAGTCGGAGATAAAGCATACTTGCCTTGATTAATCATAGCAACACGTTCAAGATAGGGGATATTCATAAATGTATCAGCGTGCTGGAATGCGTAGTTAAATGTTTGAAGCTGGGTTGTATACGCACCTGCCTGAGTTGCTACGGGTGAAGCGAGGACAGCAGGGTTGTATGCACTTGATGAAGACGTTGAACCACCTCTGCTAAATGTGAAAAACCCGTCGTCGGGGTTGTAAGATACATCATATTTCCAGATGGGAGAATAAGCGATAGGAGAAGCGCCTGTGTATGCAACGTTAGAAGCTAACTCGTCATCAGCAAATTGAATGTTGGTAACATCTTCTTTTGCATCTGATAAGAGTACAACATTGTTAACGTTTAACATTGCATTGTCTTTAACGTTATATGTATCTGCTGTTATTCTGTCCATGGACTTATTTGCAAGGTCAGCATCGACAGATATATTTGTATTTCCGTTTAAATTTAAGGTAGGAACATGCATTGTGCCGACTGATTGGTTATTCATATATATTGAACCAGAGTTCAAAGACAATGATTGTGACTGGTTGAAGACATCTTCACGACCTAAGTAGAGGTTTGTGTTGTCTAAAGATATGTTGGCGTTGATTACATCATTGTTGAGAACGACTTTGCCTGTAGAGTCGCCGTCTAATGCCAGTGTATAAGTGTATTTACCTTCTTTTGTCTCTGTCGAAACCGTTTGTTCGTTTTCTATTTTTAAATATCTATTATTTGCTAAATACGACACTATCTCTTCATTTGTCATATTATTTTCGTACCACCAAAACTTATCAGGATTTGCTTTTACGTATTCGACAAAATCAGAAACATTGGATACATTGTATTGGTTTTGAATATAACTATCAATGATTAAATCACCCGTTTTTTGTGTTATTGTAGTACCTGCTGTAGTTACAATATTACCCTCTATTGTGTCATCAAAGACAACAACACCGTTTGTATTTGCATTGAGTGTAAGTGTAGGGACAGAAGACGGGGCTTCAGCTCCTGTAATTTCTTCAAAAGTAAGTTTGTTGTTATCTATAGAAATTATATTCCTGTCGGTATTTGTATAACTGTCATTAATAGTTTCAATATAGATTGCGTTTTGGTCTTTTACTCCTGCTGATTCCGTGTAGTTGCCGGAAAAGACCGATTGTCCGTTGTCTTTTGCGATGATGTTTAAGTTTTCAGTTGTGTAAATAGCACCGCCTTTAGCTTCGCCGTTTTCTGATTTAGCGTAGTTGCCCGTGAAGTTTGAGTTTATGATACCGCCGGTTATGCTGCCTTCATCATCTTTAGAACCGATTGTTGCATTGTAGGTATTTGATATAGCACCGCCATGAGCTTCACCGTCAGTGTTTAGAACATAGTTTTGGCTGAAATTACCTGTTATGTCACCGATAGATGCGTTGTCGTTGTATATCGCACCGCCAGCTGTCCAACCGTCGCCTTCAACATAGTTTTGAATAAAATCGCCTGTTATGTTGCCGATTGAGGCCTGACTTAAATCTTGATAATTGTAAATAGCCCCGCCTGAGCTTGTAGCGTGGTTGTTGACAAAATTACCCGTAATGTTGCCTATTTGTGCGTGAGCCTCATAACCGTCTACATATTGACCTTCGTTATATATCGCCCCGCCGTACTCTGCGCTGTTGCCGATAAAATCAGTGTCTTTAATTTCGTTGATTTTACCTAAATTGTAAATCGCCCCGCCTTCTGTGCCGGTGTTACCTATAAAGTCAGAAGATTCGATTAATTCTATTACGGCATCACAAACAAGTTCATCACGTTCTTCTGTTATATAACCACCACATCCGTCAACATATTGCCTAAAGTATTTTATGTGTAAATTTGTATTTTCTATTGCGCTGTCAGCATTGCCGATAAAATTCCCTTTTATTTTTGTTATATTCGGTTTTTTATTTATGTCATAATCAACAATGTCGCCGTTTTTGATGGCTGTTTTGTTTTGTATAAAGTCGCCTGTTATATTCCCAAGTGTATGGAGGTTATAAATGGCTTCACTGCCTTCATTTGCTATAAAGTCACCTGTAATTGCGGTTATAGAACCGGTGTTATAAACAGCACCACCTTCATTTGCACTGTTTGCTATAAAATCGCCTGTTATATTGCCGATTGTTTCAGTGTTATAAACGGCACCACCTATATTTGCACTGTTACCGATAAAGTCGCCTGTTATATCGCCGATTGTTCCAGAGTTATAAATCGCCCCGCCATAGGCACCA
>CALUTJ010000013.1 GCA_944323685.1 Candidatus Gastranaerophilales bacterium
TTCCTGCCACCAGGGCATATTATTTAATTTTCAATTACGTGTATTGTGGCGGAACACTTCGTGTGTTCTGAACGCCACGGCAAAAACAATACTTAATTGTTTTTGCTAGCTTTTGCCCAGAGTTGGTTCCTGCCACCAGGGCATATTATTTAATTTTCAATTACGTGTATTGTGGCGGAACACTTCGTGTGTTCTGAACGCCATGTGATGTCTTATAAAAACATCACCCGTAACATATATATTCCTGTAAAATAACCATGCTGTCAAGTCTGTATTGATATATTCAACAAATACATTTAAAATCTAATTATGGAAAACCTCTCTAAAATCGATGAATTAAATCAAAAACTTGAAGCTAACCCTACAGATTTTCAAACCAGACGTCAACTGGTTGTTGAATATCTGCTTCACGGTTTTAACGAAGACGCACTTAAGCAGCTATATTACTTGCTTAAAAGGTTTCCGGAAGACCCCGGTCTGCATTATAACGCCGGCATTGTTTTAGAAAACCTTAAAATGTTTGATAAGGCTATAGTGTCATACCAAAATGCATTGAACATTGCCCCCGATGAGCCTGATTATCTTTACAATCTTGGGTATGCCTATCTTCAAACCCGCGAATATGAAAAAGCTATTCCTTATTTTAAAAGGGTTTTGCAACTTGAAGAAGATGACGCAAACTGCTATTTTAATCTGGGGTTTATATACTCAAAACAGAGTGAGCATGACCTTGCAATAACTTGTCTTAAAGCTGCGCTGGAGCTCAACCCACAGGATTATCTGGCATATTTTTATCTGGCTTACGAATCTGACCAAACCGGAGAAAGAGAAACTGCTAAACAGCTTTATGAAAAGGTTCTTGAATTATCGCCTGACTACAGCTGGGCTTATTTTAACCTTGCCTCGATATACTATGATGAGGGCGATTCCGACACGGCCAAAGCATATCTTGAAAAAACTCTTGAACTCAACCCCAAAGATGACAATGCGTCAGTGATTCTAGCCAAAATACTGGCAAAAGAAAACGATTTTGAAAACGCAATTATGCTGCTTAAAAATTCGCTTTTAAATAACCCGTATAACGGAGATGTAAACTACACGCTGGCTCATCTGTACAAAGAAACAGGAAATATTGAGCAGTACAAATATCACCTCAAAGAGGCGATGAACAATCACGACACATTATCTGTCAATATTAAGCAACTGCAGGCTGAGTACCGCTCATACCAAAACCTGTAGCAAATCTGTTAGCAGGTTTTGTTCCGTATTTTCTGTCAAGAGCATCTAAAATAACCGGATTCATTTTCATATCTCTTAAAACAGTCATTGCTTCTTCATGAGTTTTAGCTGATTTATACGGACGTTCTTCTCTCATTGCAGAATAAACGTCAGCAGCTCTGACAATTTGTGCCATTTTGTTGGTAGAATTCGGATTGTGGTGATCTCTTGCAATTTCTGCAACGTTAACCCCGTAACCTGCTGATTTAAGAATTTCATACCCGAGAACAGAATGCAGATTTATTGTTTTTCTTTCAGCCGGGTCAAGTTTTCCGTTTTTATTTAAAATTTCCGAAGGTATAAGCGACTTGCCGGTATCATGCAAAGCTGCACCGACTTCCATTGTACGTATATCAGCCTCGCTCATGCCAAGCTCTTCGCCTATAGCTCTTGCATATTCAACAGTTGTTGCAATATGTGTATGTTTTATTGTTTTTAAGTTATCATAATTCATTTTTACGGGAAGACCGTTTTCTTCCAGAATTGCTCTGATTCTGGGATTTGATTCCACAAGAATCTGCATATCTCCGCTGCTTGGAAGATATTTTAAAGCATTGTTTATTGCTGCATCGTATTCATTTACTTTATTACCGGCAAAACCAAATGTTTTTTTCCAATAATTTGACAAAGCACTGAATGCACCGACATTAGCATTTTTAGGCAGCTCTGATGTTTGTTTTTTAGTTTCTGTATCTTTAACTATTTCGTTTCCAAATAACGGAGATTTTGGTTTATTTTCCGGAGTTGTTGCCTTTGATGTTGCATAACTCTTTGCCTCCGTCAAAAACGGATTAATATTTGATGTATTGTTGCTGTTATTAGATTCAGCCGTTCCTAAATCCGATGATAATGAAGTACTGGTATCGGTTAAGACTCGCTGAAGTGAAACCTTATCAACTGTCAAAATTAACTATTCCTTTTTTTCCTTCGATTCCTTATATACTAATAAAAAAATTTTTTTCATATAAATTTCGGTTTTCGGGGGATTTGTAACAAAAATTTTACAAAACAAAACACTGTTTTTTGTACAAAAAACATTTACAAATAAATACTGTAGCTATACGAAATAAATTTATATACTTTTAAATTTTTGTAATATTCTTCATTCCGCTGCAAAAATCATTTTTTCCGCCGAAGGATGGATGACGGACATATTCACTTGCACCCAGATTGTACTTTAAAAGAGTATTTTGTGCGGTTCTACCGACAGAAATAATTTTTCGTTCGTTGAAAAGTTCAAGAAAGTCTTTAAGTATTTCCAGACCTGTTGCAATCTCTTTTTGTTTAGGTTTGCGCGGAGAAAAATCTCCTTTTGCATTTTCTTTATAGGTTTGCAAAACAAATGTATTCCACAGGACAAAGTCTTTTTCATTCTTATTTATAACCTCCCAGACAATTGAAGCTGTTGTTTCTTTAACATTGCCGCTTTTTGAGGTAGTCTTATACCCGTTAAAAACCTGAGGATACTTGTTTTGTATAACATCCTCAGAAGTCATCGCAATACCCGTATAATGACAGCCATAGCTGGGGGATTCCGCAAGAAGAATGTACTTTGCGCTTTTGTGTTCAAGCAGATATTTTTTCAAATTCTGTCTGCGAACAAGCGGTGCATTAACAGTTTCACAGTCATTTTCGTTAGTATCTGCCCAAGGGTTAAAAACTGCCCCCCGTGATTCAAAATTTTTGAGTTTGTCAATTAATGTATCAATTTTCTGCTCAAAGTCTTTCAATATCTTTCCTCTGCGTTATTATGGTTAAGTAATTGCCATCCGGAACTTTAAACAATGATAACAATAACCCCGCAAAAAAATCAACAATATCAATACAGTCCTCTAAAACAAAAACAAAACAAAAGTTTTAAAGGATATACTTCAATTTTTTCAAAAGAACTGGATATTGTTCTAAAACAAGGCAAGGCATCTTACGAACAAGAAATGCACCTTATTGACCTTTTGCATGAATTGATGAAGAAAAAAGTCAGTGCAGCCAAACTTCTCGGAGAAGGATATTACGGTAAAGTTTATAATATAGATTCCAAATACGTATTAAAAGTTAAGAAAAAAAGTCAAACTTTTGCGGATATGCTGAGTGACATTTCAAAAGGCAGATACCAAAAACTGAAAACATATTACGGTGAACATATCGCTGATTTTTATGACGTAGCCATATTAAAAAATATGTCCCCCAATAGGATACAAATTCCAGTAGGTGTGCCTAAAAAATTAGAAAAAAGCTTTAACAGCAGAGAAAAACAAAATTATTACGAAAAAGTATACCTTCCGTTATTTGCATCAGTTCCTCAAAGAAGCTACAACGCAATTGCACGGGATTGTGTTGAACTCAACAAAATGACTGACGGAGAATACTTTTTGAACTTTGACTATTGCAATCCGAACAACTTTGTTTTGACAGGCAAAAGCATAAGAATTGCAGATGATATTTATCACACAGCGCTGCATAATCCTAACACCACAGCAGATTTGTTAGAAGTATTTTTAGAAAAACTTAACAGCAACGAATTTATTTTCCCGCCGCAAGGCGATGCTGTCGGATTTGCCAGAAAAATATTCAAAAAACTGATTATTGCAGCGAATACATCTAAATTGCCGCTGGGAGATGAAATATCAACAAGTTTAGGCGATTGGCATTATGTAACTGAAAAAATATGCGCCATAAAAAGACCGGTACAAAATTTTATTGCGGATTTGAAAAACATACAGCAGGAATTTTGTAAACCTAAAAAATGTGCTGAAGAAACTAAAAAATATATCAACACAATTATAAAAGAAGACCGGTCTATATAAAAAATTATTCTATATTTATTTTCAACAAAATTTCTCTTATTGTTCCATTTTTAATTATATTAGCAACTTTATGCTTAACTTTATATCCGGCAGCGATTGCATCAAAGATATTTTTACAATGAATACTCTTTATGTAGCCAAGTTTATCATTGTCAAACAAAACTTTTACGGCATTACTGTCAAATTCATTTTCCGGCTCAGGCAGTAACATGATTTTCTGATTAATAACATCAATGGGCAATTGTTTAATTGAATTAACAACTTGCTCTGAATCAACATTAATCCAAGAAATATTGGTATTAAAACTTGCCGGATACTCTTGATGCGGCGCAATGAATTCAAAATTATCAGTCAACAATTTTGCACCGGTAAGGCCTAAAATAGCAAAGATATCATCTTTATAATTTTCGGCACCCCAGTATTTTAAAAAATCATCATAATCTCTTCTTGCAGGGTTCAACAAACGTCTGGCAAAAACATCGATAACATTTTCTTTATAAACTTTCTTTGTGTTATCAAAAGCAGGATAATAAGAAAACCCCGACTGTTGTGCGATAGCGAGATTATCCGGTAAATATTTGAAAAAATATTGATTATCATCTCTTGTTAAGACACCGATAATATGTCTTTTTGATAACGTATCTTTTTTCCACGTTAAATAAATTTTATCAGTATCAAATGTGCACATTTATTAATTCCTGTAATTTTGATTTTCTTAGCGAAAGTATTTTTAATATAAGTTTTTTACGATTGTCGGACAATTTATATTCTTTTGGAATATCAACATTTTGTATATCAGTCATTATATCATCAACATAATGAATATAATCATATTGTAACATGTCCGCTACCAGAGATAACATATCCTTATCCGTATTTAAAAGATAGTTAATAATCTCATAATGATTGTATTTAGTGTTATTATTTTCATCTAAATACAAATTTGGTGGACGGGAGTTTTTTCCTGCAATAAAAGAGCTTAATAAATTTTCATTTTTCAACAACTCACAGACTCTGTCTTCATCCTGTCCCGAAGCAAGACACGAAGCATTATCATATATTGGTGATATTTTTATTTTTCTTGCATCTTGACTAAAAATAAAGCCCCAATTTTCATCATGCCTGTCGTTATTTCCGATTAAACAATCAAATATCAACATTTTCCGAAAATCCGTCCAGTAATTTTCATCTATCATCTCGGCTTGTGAAATAAGTTTTATATGTTTTAAGTTATGAGAATGGGGGTGTTTAAAAGTCGACAAGATTTCTTTTGCATCAACCAGTTCCTGAGTAGGCATACCTGTCTTACTTCTTTCTATAAAACTTTTTATAAGTATACCGTATGTATCCCCGTCTTTTGCCGGTATTGCCTCAGGAACATTCAATCCCAGTTTAATACCGATTTTGTATGCAATAAACTCTGTCCAGATTTCTTGCGTAACAAAACCTGTACTTTTGTAGATTTTGGGTTCTTTGTACAAATAAGCAGCAGAATCCTTGATTCTTTCATACCAGGATTTTACCCTCCTGCCCTTAGAAGAAAAACCTTCTATTTTTGTCCAGTTTTCCTGTTTTAATTCAACAAGCGTTATTGGCGGCATATCTGTTTTCTACTTTTTCACGGCGGGTGTGTTTCTGCTAATCATAAACACAACAATCTCTCCGGGCATTAAATCAGTTTTTACCCTGTTTTTTTGAACAACAGGCGTTGAAGTAAATGCCAGCGGTACTATTATGTCATCATCTTTAAAATCTTTTATTGATATATTTGCCTGCTGGCTGTATGACAAATCTTTGTTTAATATGACAAGGACAGATGAATACCCCAGTGTTGACATATAAGCAAACACATTTTTATTGCCTGTCTTCAGGAAGGTATAACTGCCTTTATTCAAAATAGCCCAGGCTTTTGTTTTAAACTGGTTTGCAACTGTAAAGTCGAAAACAAATTTGCTGTCAAGTTTTTCATAGCCCGGTTTTCTCGACATATTAAATATATCAAACTTGCCCTTGCGCACAAAATAGACATTGTCGTCTGTGTAAGATTCCTGCGCTTTTTTATTGGAATATTTATACAAATAAGAATCCCCTGTCTGGAAACCGTCTACAAAATATGAATTAATCGGCAAAGTTGATTGCAGCCACAAGATTTGCTGGGCAAACGGTACTCCGCCCGTGACTATGGGGGATACCTCATCATGAGTTGCAAAACTGCCTATTACCGCCTTGGGATTCTTTTGCAGTGCGTAACTTTTTATCGTATCTTGAGTCAAAGCAAAATTCTTTTGGAATTCTTCCTGAGTTGTCCAGTTTTTATAGTTAAAAAAGCTGCCGTACCAGCCGTCGAATCCGGCATCAAGAAGCTTATGATAGGGAGTAAAAGGAGCATCCGGAGCCAACGGTTCATTCCAGCATTCGGAAGCTTCCGCAAGGAACAAGAATTCCGGGTCTTTTGATTTTGCATAAGCAATCAACTTTTTCCAAAAGTCAAAAGGTTTTGAGGTCGCTACATCAGCACGTATTCCGTCAACTCCGAGTTTTTGCACCATATCTACATAGGCTTTGTATTTTTCATACAAAGCTTCGTTTAAGGAGCCATCCGCATTGACAGATTTAAACACGCGTACATCGGTCCAATCAAACGGGACTACCGGCTTTCCGTCAGCACCTGTCATAAAAAGCTCGGGATTTGAAAGAAACAAATCATAAGACCCGCAGGAGGGCAAATCTGCAATAACACGAATATTTCTTTTGTGGCATTCGTTTATAAAGTTTTTTGCCTCTTCTTCAACTGAAAGCGGATTTGATTTGTCATCAAGCATAGGATCAAGCTTTGTGAAGTCTGAAATTGCATACAAAGAACCGGCGCTGCCAAGAGCCTTAACCTTGCCGGTCGGAGTAAAGGGCAAAATATGAATAGTATTTATACCGTAAGATTTTATCTCATCAAGCCTGTTTACCGCGTTAACAAAGTTACCCGCAACATCACCTTTAGACGGTTGAATAATATCATCACCGTTTTTATCCTGTGCATTGAAAGAACGAATATTTATTGCGAGAATGATTGCTTTATTGTTCAAAAAAGTCGTTTTTAAATCGTTAAACCATACGTCATTACTTCCGGCGGCAAAAGAAGGAGAAGCACAGGTGACTCCTGCTGTAAAAATCAACACAGACAACAGTTTTAACAATATTTTATTCATATAAATAAACCCCTTAATCTAAAAGTAATTTTACATACGGATTATACAAAACTCATAATTTGTTTGCAACTCGACAGCAGATGAGTTATACTAAAAACGTATCATTTATTTATGGAGGCAATACATGCGCATTCATGTAAACGGAAAAAACATTGAAATCACAGATGCAATCAAAGCTTATGCAAAAGAAAAAATCGGTAAAGTTGCCGCTCACTATGATCAGATTGATGCAATCGACATTATGCTCACGGTAATTAAAAACCCGAGCGTTGCAGAAAACCATACAGCAGAAGTCACCTGCAAACTTACAACAGGTTCTGTTCACGTTGCAGAAACAGCGGAATCTATGTATGCAAGTATCGACCTTGTAGCTGATAAACTGGCAAGACAGGTTAAAAAATTCAAAGACAAAAACCTCGGCAAATCTAAATTGGATTCTATCAGAACAGGTGCTGTTCTTGAAGAAGAAACAGTAGAAGAGTCTGCCGAATAAAAGACATAAAGAGTAAAAACCAAAAGAGTCCTGCTTATTTATACGGAGCAGGATTCTTTGTTTTTGTAAAAATATCCTTTTTGCGTTTATGCAGAAATATAACCTTACTATCAAATATTACGCATCTGTAAGATTTGTAAGAAAATTATTTGTATTGGAGTTTTGTTCGTGATACACTCACTTTTACGAGAAAAACCATAAGGAGCAATAAAAGTGAAAAAATACGAATTACTTTCAATTATTAAACCTAATATGGACGCTGAAGAAGCAGATAAAGTAATTGCTAAAATCGAAGAAATCGTTAAATCTCTCGGCGGAAGCGTTACTTCTACAGACAAAATGGGCAGAAAAAAACTTGCTCACGATATCCAAAACTTCAGAGACGGCCATTATGTAGCACAAAGACTTGAATTGGCACCTGATAAAGTTGCAGAATTCAAAAGACAATTGAGTCTTAACGACAACATTTTAAGAACAATGTTTATGGAAGAATCAAAAGTTAGTGCTTAATCAGACAATCAGGAGAAAAATATGAGCTTAGCAAAAGCGGTTATATCAGGAACAGTATACAGAGCACCGGAAAAGCGCTTTACATCGAACAATGTGCCAATTTCCGCATTTGCTTTGAACATCTCCGAAACAGAGGAAACTCTGGTAAGAGTTCTTGCCAAAGGCAATCTGGCACAGACAGTTGAAGAAACTATTAATAAAGGTGACAGAGTTGTTGTTGAAGGCAGACTCCAGAACAATACGGTGAAAAACGAAGACGGTTCCGAAAGAAGAATTGTTGAAATAGATGCTTATGCAATGGAAAAACTTGCAGGCAGCTCAACAACCTCAGCTCCGTCAGGCAAAGCATCACCGGATTCTATTGTCCAGTTTGGACAGACCGATTTCTCAGACGACTTAATAGGTGAAGACGAAATTCCGTTTTAACCGTGGTTAGTCTGAGCGCAAACGCCAGCGGATTTTGTGTAGAGTGAGGGCAAAGCCCGAAACTCGAAGTAACGCCGAAAAAGAGAGCGTAAGTTTTGCAAAAGAGCAAAACGGAGCGAACGGCTTGAAGGCGTGAAACAATAATCCAAGACACCCAATTTAGTAACAACAGAAAAGGAACAAACAATGGCAAGACCACAAATCGACAAAAACAAAAGAAAAAGCTGCAATTTCTGTGCTGATAAAGTAGAAGTTATTGACTACAAAGACGCACAAAAAATCAGAAGATACTTAACAGAAGCAGGAAAAATTCTTCCGAGAAGAATTACAGGAACTTGCGCAGAACACCAGAGAATGCTTGCAAGAGCCGTAAAAAAAGCAAGAGAAGCTGCTTTGATTAATTACGTTTATGACTAATGAACAATAAAACAAGAAAAATTCCCCTTTCTTAAAGGGGAATTTTTTTATATCCAAAAATACAAAACCGTGTTTTGTTAAAATCGTCCCGTTTTAATGCTGCATCTAGAGCAATGCAATATTGTCGCGTGTAATAACCGCATCATAATTTTTGTAACCCAGTATTGTAAGGATTTCGTCCGAATGATGTCCCATAATCCTTTTGCAATCGGAACAGTTGTAATTAACCATTCCGCGGGCAAATTCATTACCCTCGAGGTCAACAATACTTACAATATCGCCTTTTTGACAATCGCCTTCTATATTGACAATACCAATCGGCAAAAGACTTTTGTATTCTTGAGTCAAAGCTTTTTTAGCGCCGTCATTAACAGTTAAACGAGCCTGAATATTTGTCGCATAAGCAATCCAGCGTTTTTTGTTTGCCAGATTTTCCGTAGGTAAAAATATTGTGCCGAGTTTTTCAGTTTCATTCAGGTCAAAAAGACGCTTTACTATATGCGGAGTTTTTCCGTTTGCAATAACAGCCATACCGCCTGAGCGAGTGACAACTTTCATTGCTTCAAGTTTTGTTTTTATACCGCCTCTCCCGCCGCTTACCGGGCTCAGTGCATTTTTAGTAAAGTTTTCAAAATCATCGGTAATTTTTTCTACCATATCTATTTTTTTAGCATCAGGGTTGACTTTGGGATTGTCATCAAAAAGTCCGTCAATATCAGATAAAACAACCAGCAAATCAGCATCCAGCTCGCTTGCCACAAGAGCAGAAAGTTTATCGTTGTCTGAAAAACTGACTTCAAAAGCATCCTGATAAAAATCCAGTTCTTCCGTAGACACGGTGTCATTCTGATTTATTACGGGAATAGTCCCCATACTTATCAGGGTATTGAGCGTATCATGCAGACTCAAATATTTTCTGCGGTGAGTAAAATCCTCCTCTGTTAAAAGAATTTGAGCAGTAACAATACCATACTTGTCGAATCCGTCTTCGTAGATAGACATAAGCCTTGACTGCCCGACCGCTGCACATGCCTGCTTTACGGACATACTTATCGAAGAATCTGTACCCAGCCGTTTTGCACCGAGACCTACAGCACCTGAGGTAACAATAATAGGTTCTTTGCCCATTTTTTTCAAAAGAGCAGTATCTTCGATAAAAGTGTAGATTCTTGACAGAGAAATCTCTTTAAAATCGTTTCTTAAAACATTAGTTCCGAATTTAAAGACAATTCTTTTTGCATCTATAAGTTTTTGTCTGATTTCTTGATAATCCATAATGTAAATAATTATATGCTAAAAATTATAAAAAATCTTTATCAAATAAAATTTTGTATATATAATTTTATTTTTTTGAAGTAATATATTTATTAAATCGAATGGTTAGTTTTTTTTAATTTACTACAAGGATATAGTCGAGATGAAAGAATTAAAAGACAAAAACGAGCAATATAACCAGTATTTATATAAACATAAACAAAAGCCCTCTAAAGCCAAAAACAGTTTCGGCAGAATGATTGTAGGGCTTTTATTAACGATTATAGTTGTTATTGCTGCAGCCTTTGCATATCTTGGTTACGCAGGTGTAGACAACAAATATACACAAAAATTAATGAGTATGTTAGAAGACATCAACCCTAAAGAACAAAAGGGGTTTTCGCTCCCTGTTTTGCAGCAAAGACAAAATATACTTATTGTCGGAGTTGATTCTAACGGAGATAACGCAGACAAATTCAAGGGCACCCGCTCTGACACAATGATACTCGTCAATCTTGATCCCGCAAGCCATTCAATTAATGCAATCTCAATTCCGCGCGATAGTAAGGTTTACCTTGCAGGCGACCACGGTGTGCAAAAAATTAATGCGGCTCACGCCCTTGGCGGTATTGATTTGACTATCCGCACAGTAGAAGACACTCTTGGTATAAAAATAAATAAATATGTTGTTGTTAACAATGACGGTGTAAAAAAACTCGTTGATGCTTTAGGAGGAGTCCCCGTATACATAGAAAAAGACATGTATTACAACGACAATGCAGGGCACCTGCACATAAATCTTTCAAAAGGCTTGCACGTACTAAACGGCAATCAGGTTGAAGGCTATTTAAGATTCAGAAAAGACGGACTCGGTGATATCGGAAGAACTGCAAGACAGCAGTGGTTTGTTAAAGCAGTACTCGAAAAACTTCAATCACCTTCAGTTATCCCTAAAATTCCTGAAGTGTTGAATATTGCTTCGGCATACGTAAAAACAAACCTTTCTTTATACGAGATGTCGCATATTGCAGCAGCTTTGAGAAATATAGATATGAATGATGTTGAATTTGCTACACTTCCCGGGGCACCTTCTAAAAAAGGCTATATAAGCTACTGGATTTTAGACCCTGAAAAGACACAGGAAGTTATAGACAGAATGGTATACAGAACCAAACCTTCACCGTCAGATAAAAAACTTGTTGCCGGTATTATGTATGCTTTTGATAAAGAAGACGAAGCAATGAAAATAAAAGATCAGCTTGAAAACTCCGGCTATGAAGTTAACTGCATCGGCAGAGCTCATCTTCCTCACTCACAAATTATAGGGCACAATGCAGCTGTGACAAGCGATTTTGTAAGCTGGCTGAAAAAACAAATTCCGGAAGTAAAAACTTCACAATTCGTTTACGATCCTGTCAGAATGTATTGTGTACACAGCGACTTTACAATAATAGTTTCAGGCAGCTAAATTATGGAACAATCTTCACTACCTAAATACCCCAACCTTGAACGCCTTATAGGGATTCTTGAAACATTACGAGGCGAAAACGGCTGTGCGTGGGACAGAGAGCAAACTCACTACTCTTTAAAAAAGAATATGATTGAAGAGGCATATGAGGCTGTTGACGCAATCGAAGACAACGATATGAAACATCTTGAAGAAGAACTCGGAGATGTTTTGCTTCAGGTGGTATTGCACTCACAAATTGCAAAAGAAGAAAAGGCTTTTGACATTGATGATGTAGCAAAAGGCATATCAGACAAACTTGTACACCGCCACCCGCATGTTTTCGGCAGCGCAAAAGTAAGCGGAACCGCTGATATTCTGGCAAACTGGGACAAACTTAAAGCTGAAGAAAAAAAACACAGAAAATCAGCCATGGACGGAATTTCTAAAGCGCAATCCGCCCTGATGAGTGCTCAAAAAATCAGTAAAAATGCGGTAAAAAAAGGGTTTGAATGGCCAAATGAAGACTCTTTGTGGGAATGTTTTGAATCCGAAACCAGAGAGTTTAAAGAGGCAATCGCAAAAGGCGACAAAGAAAACGCTGAAGAGGAGCTAGGGGATATTCTTTTTGCTGCTGTAAACCTTGCACGCTGGAATAAAATTGACGCAGAACAGGCTCTTTTAAAAGCAAACAGAAAATTTATGGCGCGTTTTAGAAAAATGGAAGAAATTGCAGCAAAAAACCCGGCAAAACCTATGGAAAATTATACCTTCGAAGAATACGACGCACTCTGGAAACAGGCTAAAAAAGAGGTAAAAAAATCCGCACAAAGCAGCTCCTCGCGATAAATTATGCTGATTTATACATCCATCTGCGCCAGTACATTTGCTCGGTATATGAATATTTTTTCATCTCGTATTCAAAATATTCTTTGGGTCTAAACGGCCTGCGCAAAAGTTTCATCCCTGCTTCTTTAGGCGTTTTGTCAGCCTTATAGCAGTTGCACTCTTTACAGCAGGTAACTATATTTTCCCAAATATCAGGGCCAAAACGAGATTTTGGATACACATGATCAAGCGTCAATTCAGACGGAGGCAGTTTTTTGCCGCAATACTGACAGGTATAATCATCCCGAACATATACGTTTATTCGACAAAATGGCAGTTCCGTGTATGGAACTGCCACATCATAATTAAGTTTTATAACTTTAGGAATCTCTGTATTGTTAATACTGATATAGTCCTCTATATTCGTAATACTCTTTTCACACTGAGCCTTGCCTTTTAACAACAATTTAAGAGCTCGTTTCCAACTACAGATTCGAAGCGGTTTGTTCTCATGATTAAGTAGCAGTACCCGATTCATATAAACTCTTTCTTGTTATTACATTTGTAGTATAACATATTTTTATAAAAAAAATAAGTGTTAAAACCCGATTTGTTAACAAATATAAACAGGGCTTTGGCTTATTATTACTGATTATCAAAAGAAATAGAACCGCAAACTAAAAAAAATACATTATTTGTATTAGCGGTTATTTTTGTCTAAAATTTACCTATGAAAAGAGCTTTTATTATTGCGGGGTATTTAATATTAATAATCGGTGCATTATCAATGCTGGTACCGTTTTTATGGCTTATTGCCGTTTCGTTTATGAAAGATTCTCAAATATTTTCTTACCCGCCAACGTTTATACCGCAGCCTTTTATAACTGATAATTACGAAAATGTATTTACCCGTCTGCCTCTTTTGCGTTTTTTTGTAAACAGTCTTTTCGTTGCAGCCGTAACCACGGTTTTTCAGGTGTTGTTTTCGGCAATGGCAGGGTATGCTTTTGCAAGAAGCCGGTTTAAATACAAAGACGCAGTATTTTTTATATTTCTTGTTACAATGATGATTCCGCCTCAGGTGAATATTATTCCTCTGTTTTTTCTTATGCGGGAACTTCACTGGATTGACACATATCAAGCGCTTATTATCCCCGGAATATTCGGGGGACTGGGCGTATTTTTGATGCGTCAGTGGTTCAAAGGAATGTCGTCCGAAATTGAAGACGCCGCAAAAATTGACGGCTGCAATGTATTCAAAATCTTTTTTACAATTGCACTGCCGCTTGCCGTACCTGCTCTTGTCACACTCGCATTATTTACTTTTATAACCACGTGGAACAGTTTTATGTGGCCTTTAATTGTAACAAATTCTGCGGATATAACAACGCTGCCGGTAGCGCTTGCACAATTTAAAGGAAGTTTTAGAGAAACAGTTATGTGGGGAGACTTAACTGCCTGCTCGGTAGTATGTGCGCTGCCGGTAATTATTGTTTATTTACTCGGTAAAAAATATTTTATTTCTGACATGCTTTCTGGCGGTATAAAAGAATAAAAATAAAATAGCCGGTCGGGTAATTATTATTTTCCATAAAAAGGTTTAATATAAAAATCCTATCTATATATCCTATCTTTCGTTATCTATAGGCGGTGAAGTACGAATGGAAAAGACTACAGCAGGCAAATCAGGACTAAAACATTTTGCAAGTTTAAATTCGTCTGAAACTTGTTTTGAAAAAGCGGATTTGCTCTCAAATCTGTTTGCAATGGCAAATGATGAAATTATTTTGACTGATTGTGATTTTAATATTCTTGAAAGAAATTATAAAATATTTACCAAAAAATCTGACAATGTAAATAATTTCTTCGATTTGCTAAAAAAAAGAAATCTTTTAGAAGAAATACATTTCATATTAAAATTTTCAAAAGGGAAATCGGAAAAAACTTCGCTAAGACTGATTTTACCGGAAGGGAAATACATAAAAACACAAATATCAAAGAGGAAACAATGTGGCAAACTCTGCGGTTATTTAATGGTTTTGACTGATTACACTCAAGAAATTGTCAGGATAAGGGAAAAAGAATACTTCATTGATACGCTTATGCACGACCTCAAAACACCGGCAAGGGCGGAAGAAAGAGCGCTGGAACTTTTGTGCGAAGAATCTCTCGGCACACTCAACCGCGAACAAAAACAACTGCTGAAAGAAATCCTGACATCATCAAGATATGTGGTCAGAATGACAGACAATGTCCTCGCTAAATTGAGATTGGAAACAGAAGGACTTGTGTTAAAAAAGCAGATGAATTCGATAAAAAACACAATTGAAAGCTGCATAAACGATTTAAAATATATGTTAGAAGCTTCTGAGCAAACAATTAAAGTCACATCTAAAATAACTGATGATTATTTTATTTACGATGAAGAAACAATAAAGCTTGTACTAAAAAACCTGTTGACAAATGCGTCTGAATATTCGCCGAAAAATTCGACAATATATGTAAAAATAACCAACCTGCAACAAAATATAGCTATTTCAATCCGCGATGAAGGTAAAGGAATAGAAACGGAAAAAATAAAAACCTTGCTGTATAATCCCGAATCCTACAATAAACGGTTCAAAAAAGTCAGCGCAGGTCTGGGGCTTTTTATCAGCAAAAAAATTCTTGAGGCGCACAACGGCGCTATAGATATAGTAAGCGAAATCAACAGCGGCTGTGAAATTGTCGTAAAATTGCCGTACAAACCAAGCATCCTGACAGATTCCGCAGCTGTAGAATAACAAAAACGCCGTCTGAAAAGACAGCGTTTTTTATTTTATTCACAGTATTTATAACTACTCATAAAGAGGCTTGAGCTTTTCTTCCTGTTGAGGAATCTTGCCTTCTTCAATCGGCAGATAAACTCTGTAATCAATTACAGGGAAGCAATTGTCGATAGATTCGATTTCCTGTAGTTTATTATCATCAATATTGCCGGAATCAATCATATCGGCAATAGTTTCGAATCTTTCAACATGTTCTCTGAATCTGTCTGTTGCATAGTCTTTTGCCTGCCATGTTGTGATAAGGAACGGCCAGTCAGAACTTTGCAGCAGCAAGTTTTCTCTTGCCAGCTGATTTAAAGCTCTGTGCAAAAGCTTATCTTCAGGAATTTTTTCGTATTTAGAAACAATATCAATAATACGTTTTTCACAACCGTGGATAATAGGCCACATCCATTCCGTAAGATGGTTTTGCCATACATAGAAGTGACCGCCCTGTCCCCATGAAGATTCAGGAATCTGGATAGCTTCGGTAGGCGGATGAGCCTTAAGATACTCGCCTGCTGTCATTCTTTCAACCTGAGGCAGGTAGTTGTTGAATTTTCTGATTACCTGTTTAATAAATTCAACACCTTCAAACCACCAGTGGCCGAATAACTCTGTATCGAATGATACCATTACAAGGCCTTCTTTGTTATGAGAAAGTTTGTAATCATTCAACAGGTGATAAATCAAAGTTGTATAGTGATCAGAGTTCAAATTGACCTGTGACATAGCAAGTACAGGGTCGTAAAGCATTTTGTCACCGAGGTCAGTTGTTGAAGAAGTGATTCTCCAATAGTGAGCACCTGATTTGTCGTCTTTTTTGTGGAATTCTCTGTAGCAGCCGTCACCGGGGTATCCGTCAGCAGCCGACCAAACCTGAAAACCTGCTCTGTCATTTCTGCCCATAACAGCAACCTGTGCATCAGGCAGCCAGTATGCAGAGTAAGTGTCATATCCGGTGGGTTCTCTTTCAGGCAGAGGAATGTACTCGATATTTCCGTAAACACCGATTACACGTCTGTTGCCTATTGAGTTGCCGCCTTCTATAACGTGAGATTCTGTAAAGAAGTATTCAATGTCATTATTCTGTAGAGTTACTTCGATAGCAGGACGCCATTTTTTCTCACCGTCTTTGCCGATATACTCATAACCCTGTCTGTATGCACATTCAGGCAGCCAGCAGCCTTTTGCTTTTTTGCCGAACAACCTTTTTGTAGTATCAGAGCCGACTTTAAACTGTGCATTAAGGTTTGTATCAGTAGCCAAAAGAGGTGAAAAACCGTGTGTTGCACCTGATGTTGTGATTTCAATACAGCCTAAATCCTGATATTTTTTGAAGGCACTGATTAAATCTTTATTGTATTTATTTACAAAACTGTCTTTGATATGGTTGAACCAGTCAAAATAATATTTTGCAAGATATTTTAAGTGCTGAGAGTGAGCCACTTCAGGATCCGGATATCTTTCCAAATCTTTAGAAACAGCTTTTATACGTGTATCCAAATATTCGATAAAACCGTTTTGAAGGTGTTCATCGTTTAATTGTTCCGCAAGAATCGGTGTTATACCGACCGTTAATTTTGCTTTAATGCCTTCGTCTTCATACAATTCTGAAATTGCATTGAGAAGGGGGACGTAAGTTTCGGCCATACACTCGTATAAATTTTCTTCCCCGAAAGGCCACATGCCGGCTTTTCTGTAATACGGAAGGTGGGAGTGTAACATGAACACGAATTGACCAACTGCCATAAATATCTCTCCTTTTTTCGTTTCGCGCTGTGACGCTAAGTATTTTTATTATATAAAATCGACCCCTTGAGTCTGTATTTAATATAGTTATATCACAATTATTTATAAAATATAACCCCATAGAGCTAATCCTTAAGGGTAATATTTACAAAAATAAATAACCGCGATATTTACAAACGGACTGCGAGGTGGATATTATTAGAAAATTCTCGCATAAGACATAAAATAATCATTGATTACATTCACAATAACAGGCATAATCCACAGCAAAATTGCAGCGCCCAAAACAGGTTTAAAAAGGAAGCTCAGCTGAAACACGTTAACCTGCGGTGCGGTTTTTGAAATTATACCGAGTATTAAGTCCTGACCCAAAGTAGCCAGCAAAACAGGCGATGCAATCTGCAAGCCGATATATAAAACATTTGACGTCAACGTAACAAGATACTCTTTGTTAATAAGCCTGTCTAAAGGTATTGCCGTAGCATAAACGGGGAATATTTCAAAACTTCTGTGCAAGGCATTAATCAGCCAGTATACACCGCCAACGTCAATAAACAAAATCACGGCAAGCAAACCGAAGAAATTTCCGAGTATAGACACCTGCGTACCGACCGTAGGGTCTAACACCATTGCGGAAGAAAGCCCCATTTGCATATTTATCATATCTCCGGCAGCAGAAATAGCAAGAACAATGCAGTTTGCAATAAATCCTACAATCATGCCGCCAACCGCATTAAGTACAAGCCCGAGGATAAGTGAAGTCCCCGAAGGTATCGGCCCCGTCTTTACTGTCATCATCAGTATAATGGTGAGTATTAGAGCAAAAGCAAGCTTAATCATGCCGGGCACATCTTTTCTGTTAAAAACAGGGGCAAACCTTACAAACCCCAGTATGCGGACAAAAATAAACAGCCCTGCACCGAGTGCGGCGTTGACCTCGGGAAAATATTTAGGAAAAGCTTCTAATACCGCATCTATCATTTATCTTTTGTTACATCCTTTATAATATCCAGTTCTATTACAGAGGCATCAACAGCCTGATGGTTGTCGACAAGCACCTTTATTGTAGAGGAGAAGTTATTTCTTCCGTGTTTGTATGTTACATAAGAAATTCCCTCCTGCAAAGTGTTAAAAACAAGCTGTCCTGTTTGGGTAAAGCTGTCACTTGTTGAAGTGACCTCTACAACCGCGGGGTTTGTAACCTCAATACTTTTCGGCCTTGAATCAATACTCATCACATACACATTGCCGGAATGCAGGTTAAGCGTTTTTTGAGGTTCCAGCGCAAAAACCTGAACAGAGTTTTGCAAAAATAACATTAAAAATAAAGTTAACAGTTTTTTCATTTTTGCTCCTTATCTGTTCATGATTGCGTTACGTTCAATAAGATTCGGCGTCGGGTTAGGCATTCTGTCCGAGGGGTAGTGTTTTGTTTTGGAGTTGTAATCGATAAAAGGAATTTTTCCTGGATTGCGCATAATATCTCCGATTTCCTGCTTGTCGAATCTTGTTGCACTCTGTTTAAATTCCGCATCAAACGGGCGGGTGTATTTATGGTAATTTGCAGAAAGCACATAATTTTCAGATGAAGGAATGTTGTTAAAGGCCATTTGATAACCTTCTAAAAGCAGATTTGTCAACAACTTTATGTATCCCATGCCCATAATCATAAGCACAAGAAACACTGCAAGAATCTTAGGCGCAGCGGCAATTGTCTGTTCCTGAACCTGTGTTACGGCCTGCAATATACCGACAATAAGCCCCACACCCGCTGCCACAAGCACGCAGGGCATTGATATCAACAACATTGTTATAAGGCCTTTACCCATGTATTCCATTAGTATTTCAAGCATATTTTTTACCTTTATTTAATTTCAATCACTAATTAAAGCTTGCCACAAGCCCGTGGACAATCATGCTCCAGCCATCAACGGCAATAAATATTAACAGCTTAAACGGCAGAGAAATAATCGTCGGAGACAGCATGAACATACCTAAAGCCAGCAATACGTTTGCAACAATCAAATCCAGTACAATAAACGGAACATAAATAACAAACCCTATCTCAAAGGCTGTTTTAAGCTCGCTCACGATATAAGCCGGTGCGACCTGCCATATTGTAATATCATCCGGAGTTTTGGGCTTAGGTGCTCCGGATAGTTGTATGAAAAACGTCATATCAGACTGTCTGGTCTGCTTCATCATAAATTCTTTTAACGGTTTTGAACCCTCCGCAATTGCAGCAACTATATCCCCATTTTTCTGGTACGGAACAGAACCCATTTCCCACATTTTGCTGAACACAGGATTCATCGTATAAATTGTCAAAATCATTGACAACCCAACAAGAACAATCCCCGGCGGAACCTGCTGTGTTCCTAATGCCTGTTTAAGCATCGAAAACACTATTGTATATCTCAAAAAGCTTGTCATACAGGTAAAAATCAACGGCAGCAAAGAAAATACCGTCATAACCAACAGCATTTGCAAAACCGGATTTAAATCTTTTAATACGCTTTCCATTATTTTTCATCCCTTATTTTTGTTATTAATCAGCCTTTAGTGCTGTATTTTCATTTAATTTTCTTAAGAGTTCCCGCATAACAGGCCTTTTTACATTAACAGAGTTCCCTTCAAGGGCTTTCATAACTTCGCTGTAATCCACTGCGGAGGTATTTTTTTTAATCTCATGAGCGTTATCAGCTTCAACATAAGACTGCTCTTTTGTATAACCTTGAGTATCATATGTGGCAGCTACTTTCTGTTCTTTAAGTTCTCCGGAAGCGTTAAAAGTCTGTTTAAAATTCTTCAACGGTTCAACTTCAACTGTAGTCATTGCTTCTGACAAAGCTGCTTCCTGTGTATTTGCCGAGAGCTTTGCCAAAAAAGTTGTACGCTCTGTATCTGCCGCAATAAGGAATCTTTCCATACCTGCTTTAACAATATAAAGAGTCTTGCGGGGAGAAAGGCTCAAGGCATTTTCAACCTTCAACCCTTTTGCGTTTTGAGCGGAATTGTTGCCGAGCATTGTTTTTTTGTAAACCATAACCCCGACAAGCAGCAGCCCTACCATCGCCATTGTATAAACTATAAAGTTAAGCAGATATGTTCCCATTATGTTTTCCCTTTTTTATAAATCGTCTTCATCTACATCAAAATCACTGTAGTCAAAATCTTCTTCGTTTACCTCTGAATTTTCGTCCTGAACAAGCGGCGGCTCCTCTTGTTGAGGCTGCGGCACTTCCTGCTCATAACTTTGTTGAGGCATTTGCTGAGGCTCTTGAGGATAAAGGTCATCAAGTATCTGTGCATTTTGCGAAGCTTGATTTTTTTCTTCGGTAAATATTTGATTAATTTTGACCCCGTACCTGTCATTTATAATGATTAATTCGCCGGAGGCAACAATTTTATCTTCAACTTTTAAATCAATCTTGTTGTCATAAACAGAGCCTATATCAACTACCAGACCTTCGGAAATTTGTTTAAGTTCCCCGAGGGTAAGTTTTACTTTCTCAAATTCTGCATTTATTTCAACCTGAATGGTATCCCACATGTTATACATATCAGAACCTGGCATTGTTTTATCTCCTTTCGCTCCGTAAGGGCTTTCGTCAATATTGTGTTCATAATCCGCCATAATCGCAGGGTTAGGCACCACCCTGAAGGGTATTTTGTGATTGTCATACTCAAGTATCATTGAAGAAGATTTGCTGTTTTCAAGCACAACTATGTCGTCTTTTTCAAGAGTTTTTAAATCGTTCAGGCGGATTCTTGTTGTGCCGACACTCAAATTAACATTTGCACAGCAATCTTCAAAATCGGAAATTGTAAAGTTTTCTTCACCTAAAACAATAGGCTGGGGGTCAATTGCAGCAACGGGAATTTTTATAACAATTCTGCCGAGAGTCTGACCGCTAACTCTGACAAAAAATGTTAAATTACACTCGTTATAATTGTTGTTTCCATCAGGCAGTGCATCGCCGGATTTTATACATTCCGAAAAATTCTGATAAAGAAAATCATCAAACCCCGTAAGGATTTTAGCTTCAAGATCAGTCAATTTGTCAATATTAAAAGTTTTTCCGTTAGAGCCCAGAACATTTTCCAGCAGGGCTTTAACAAGCTTTTTAGAAAGTCGTATAAAAACAGACAACTCACGATTGAGTCTTACCTGAGTAACAAAAAACTCGTTACGCTCGGCAAGAATATTTGTATTTTCACTCACACTCATCAGCTTCACATCAGGTTCTGCCCCCCAGAACTCGGCAAAAGTTGCGGCGACAACATCTGTGAATCTGCTGTCGAACCAGTCATAGGTGAGATTCAAGCTGTCTGAAAACTCTGATGTTATATATTCTTCATCCTGCCCGTATTGCATATTTTAAAAAGTGTATCCCTCAATCTTTACAACTTCCCCACTAATAATCTTAAAAACCACGAAGAATTTTAACATCATTTATACGGTGGATTTAGAAACAGCCATAGACTCTGACAATTGCAAACAGGTGCTTAAAAGATAAATCAGTAAATTAAATGTTACAATTTCTTTACAAAAACACTAAAACATGTTTAAAATTCTGAAAATTGGTCCTCTTGTTTCCGAAAAAGTTGAGGCTTACAAGGGAGGGTGCTCGAAGAGTATTTCTGCATCTGTACAGGTGTGATGAAAATGCAAACACACTTTTGCAAGTAGCACCGTAGGTTGGGTTTTCAGCCCAACAAAAAAAGAATTAGTTATTACATAAAGGAAATAAAAAGATGAAAAATATTTTCCGCAAAAAACATGAAACTATTTGTCATCCTGAACTTGTTTCAGGATCTGACCAGCCTTGTGATTCCACACAAGATTGGTCAGATTCTGAACAGACTCAATCCTTGCAAACCAGCAATGACGGATGCTTCAGAATGACACCGAAACGTCATACTGAGGAAGTGAAACGACCGAAGGACCTTTTGGTAAAGTTGGGCAAGTCTCTTGGATTTGCTCTACGCTCGATATTGTCGTTCGCTGCGCTTTGCTTTTGCTCACTTCATATCTCGCTTTCCGGACTCGCAAGACTCCGTCCGTCCGCAAATCCGCTATGCCCAACCTACGTTGCTTTGCCTCGCCTTGTTTGTCGTAGGATTTTCACCCACTGACAAAGCTTCGCTTTGTGTGGGTTCAAACCACTAGCTTTCATATAAAAAAGAGGTTTGGCAAAAGCCAACCTCTTTTTTATTTAATGGCGGAGAGGGTGGGGCGTTTTGAGCCTTAGCTCGAAACATTACAAATTATCCCACGGGCACCGTGTGTTCAACATAAAATCGGGGAAATGGCGGAGAGGGTGGGACGTTTTGAGCCTTAGCTCGAAACATTACAAATTATCCCACGGGCACCGTGGGTTCAATATAAAATCGGGGAAATGGCGGAGAGGGTGGGGCGTTTTGAGCCTTAGCTCGAAACATTACAAATTATCCCACGGGCACCGTGGGTTCAATATAAAATCGGGGAAATGGCGGAGAGGGTGGGATTTGAACCCACGGTGCATTACTGCACACAGACTTTCGAGATCCGCACCTTAAGCCACTCGGACACCTCTCCTTAGCTTTAATTGTATAACAAAAATTTCATAATGCCTAAACTTTTTTAGTCTCCACACCGGGCGTATCTTTTATAATAAAAGGCCGTACAAAAGCATAAGTTCCGTACAACGATGTTGCTAAACCGGCAATGGATAACACTTTGGAGATCTTTGTCATCTTTTGCGCAAGCAATCCGCCTACAGTTAAAAGGGTTGTTCCTGTCATAATCCCTAAATAGCCTTTGAAAATTGTTCTCGGGACAACGATTGTGTCTGTCATATCAGCAGAATTTTTTGCAGCTGTGTGGAACTTGTCCAAAAAACTTTGACGTTTCTGTGCCGGCTGAGCCTGTGGCGCAGACTGTTTAAAACTTGGAGTGATGGAGTTAATTTTCATAGTAAAAACCTGTTTTTAGCTTATACTATGATTTTAATACATAAATCACTGCCTGCAAGCCGGATTGTCACATTCGTCAATAACTTTTCCGAACAACAGTCTTAAACCTCCGAAACGTTTGCGAAGAGTCTTGCGCACCCCGCATGAAATTGCATTGGCATTTGTTGCAAGCCCCTGTACCTGACACATTGCCGCGTCTACATGAGGAATAACCCCGTTTACGCTTGTTGTTGTACCGTTTAGGTTTGCGCTTAACGTTTCAAGATTTGATATCGTATTATCCAGCCTCTTTTGCTGCACTGATTTGTCTATTTTTTGCGTCACGTTATCAAGATTCCGCGTAGCTTTGGACAGATTACCCGTTGTTGTGTAAAGGTTTTTCTGGTTTTCTTTTAATATTTCATTAACCGATTCAAACACCATAGCCAGCCCCTCTAGTGCGACATTTAGATTCTCGCTGCTTTGAGCAAGATTTTGTTTTATTGCATCTAAGTCATCAGGATTTTGATTAGCCATAAATGTGTCAACATCAACAGTAGCCTTGCCTTCTAAAACTGCTCCGTCGGCAATCATTGTTGAGGAAGGCTCTTTAGGATAAACAAGCTCTAAAAAATCCCGTTCTTTATCGTGGTGTTTTTCTTTTTTTAGTATAACAGTAGTGTTATCCGGCAAAAGCAGGTTTTTGGGGTACAAAACAAGGTGTATGAGCGTGTGATTATAATCCTCGCTGTGCCTTTGTTCACGGGCTTTGCCTACAACAAGTCCTTTGTAATAAACAGGCAGTTTTTCATGTATAGGACGCAGTTCTTTGAATTTTGCCGTTACATAAGTGTATGTGGTTAGTTTATAAATGTAAAACCCGAGCCCTGCAAGTGTTATCAGGGCGAAAATATAAAACAGTTTTTTCATAGTTCAAATGATAAAACTGTTTTTAAATTAAAAAAATTAGCTGCAAAGGTTAATCCATATTATAATAAACAGTATGAAAAAGATAAAAATTCAGTCCAGACTTACAATAGTTTATATATACCTGCTGGCAGTCATAACCATTATTGTTGGTGCTGTTCTTGTTTCTTACAAACCTGATGATATTTTCGGTTATATTATTATGTGTTCATTTGTTATTGTATTTTTCTTTAATAAAAAAGACGATGTTGCTTATGTGTCAGATATAAATATTGATGAATCATATATAGAAATTATCTATAAAAAGAACAAAAAAATTGTTGACCGCATAAAAATAAATAAATCAAGCATTGTTTGTTTTGATGTAAATATTCATATAATTGAAAATATTTTTCACAATATAGTCAGTCATAAAACAGAGGTGAATATTGCTCTTGATAACGGGACTTGTACAAATTTTAAGATTGAAACCAATAATTATGAACTCGGCTCAATTTTGGGAACATATTATCAGCCAATAATTAATCTTATTATCGCGCATAATATGATTCCAAACTTTAAATATGAAGTAACAGGTTCCGAATATGTTACACAGGAATTAAAAAGATATTACGAACAAGGTAAAGGTTTTTCATTTTGGGAGCATATAACATTAAAATCGGCTGTTTATCCATATGACAAATTTAATGCTGTTTTTGTCTTAAGCGCAATATCAATAACAATAATTGCTTTAATTTGTATAGTATTAAAAGCATTTTTTTAAATAACAGTTTCTAGAAACTCAAATTTATCTGGAACAGGTTCAAATATTTTTCCATAGACTCTTTGTCAAAGGTAAGCACGGTATTTTTTACACCGTTAAAGTATCTTTCGCCGTCTTCTTTCATACCTATTGATTTGTAAAGCGCAATGTTATAGGGCTTGTCAGTAGCAAATTTAAGAGTGTGGTTGCCTGTTTCAAGACAATAGCTGACCATTCTGGCAATTACTGCTTTTGCACTGTTTTTCATTGTTCTTTCTTTGCCCTGATTCCAGGGAGCGGTGTTCAGGCTTCTGCCCCAGATACAGCCGTCATCTTGAACCTCGATATTGGCTAAAGCCTGAATTTTTCCGTCTGCTTTAAGCACAAAATATACAGCGTCTGGATAAAGTTTGCCTGATTTGTATGGCGGAAGGATTTCCGCCTCAGGATATTTATCCGGTTTCCATTCTTTTTTAAGTTCCAGTGCAAGCTGTTTGTATTCGTTTTCATCACTGAAAGGCAAAATATCCTTTATTTCGCCAAATACGGAGTGTCCCTCTTTTATGTTTTGCAGATAGACACTCTGTCCGTCTTTTAATATATTCCAGGGCAGTTTTACGTTTTGCGCGGGAATAAATTTCATAAGTTTCGGGTCTTTGTCTTGCAGACGTTCAAGGAGCATTTTTCGTCTTTCAGGCAAAAGTTCCATATAAGCTGCAAAATCTCTGTCCTCTTTCGGGGTAATTGTGTAAGACCCGTCAGCCATTGCAGCTATTTCTTTTTGCAGTTCTTCCGGCAAATCAATTTTTGAAATATCAAAGCGAATCCCTGCCGCTTTTATTCTGTCAAAAGCTTCGTTTATTTGTTTTTCGGTTGCCGACATAACAATGCGAACATAGCCGTCGCCGTTGTCGCCGAATACATCTCCGGGAGTGAAGGCTATTTGCGATTTGTGCAATACATACTTAAAAAACTCGTCAGAGCTAAAATCAGGCGGAATCTTTGCCCACAGATAATACGTACCCTGCGTTGGTTTAGCGTCGCTGCCGAGTTCGTGAAGTCTTTTTATGGCAATATTTTTACGGTTTCTGTAGATTTTGTTTACTTTTTTTATGTAACCTTCTTCATCTTTCAACGCTTCTGCCGCTGCTGATTGTACTGGGATATAAACGCTGCCGCCGGAAAGGAATTTTGCATTTAAAAGGTTATCTATATTGTCTTTTGAGCTTACGGCAAAAGCTACTCTCAGCCCCGGCATGCTCTGTGCTTTTGAAAAAGTATGAACTTCAAAAGCAACGTCTTTTGCACCTTTTACCTGCATAATACCTGCCGGTTTTTTGCCTGTATGCGTAATCTCGCTGTTATCCATATCATGGACTATCAATATTCCGTTTTCTTTTGCAAATTTTACGGCTTCTTCAAATGTTTTTTTCGGAGCAAAAGAGCCTGTAGGATTGTGCGGGTAGTTTAGTATCAATATTTTTGCATCTTTTTGCATTGTGGAAAAATCAGGCAGATAAGCATTCTCGGGATTGAGTTTATACGGAACTTTTGTTAAATCGTGGCGGGTAATCAAATCGTCGTACAAAGAATACCCGGGGTCAGGGACAAGGACTTTATCGCCGTATTCTGCGTAAGCAGTAAATATATGGTCAATAGCATCGGAGGAACCGGAGGTAACCATTATTTCTTTTCTGGGGTCAATTGTTACGCCAAAGCGTTTTTTAAACCAGTCAGCAGCCGTATGGAAAAAATATCCGTCGCCTTTAGGGTTGTTGTATCTGTGCGACCACAGGTCGTTAACTTTATCTTTAAGCGCCTGTTTTGCTTTTTCAGGCGGGGTTAAATCAGGATTTCCCATAGAAAGGTCGACTACAGCTCTGTCCCCGTGCAGATAGCGGGCTTTAGATATTTCCGCTATGTATTTGGAAATTTTGTAGTCGCCTGTAGAAAGTCTTTTGGCAGGTTTTATTTTTTTGTCATCCTGGTTTTGTTTACCGTAAAAGCTTATCAATGCCAGCTTTGCACTGACAGGTTGATTTTGCTGCGGCAAGTGAACCTGTGTTGTAATTGATTTTGCTGCCGCAGGTTTATTGCATTTGGTTTTATAATTGCTATAGGTGAGATTTGATAACGGGGTAATTGTCAGTATATTCATTATTTACCTGAGTTATAAAAGGTCATTTTTTTTAGCGCGTTCAAAAGCTTTTTGCATAAATTTGACGGGGCTTCTGAAGCTTAATTTAGCAATAAGATTGTTTCTGTCTTCCGTATATGCAAGCAAATCTTTTTCGCCTTCTCTGTTAACAGTTGCACATAAATCTTTTTTGTTAAGTTGAGAAACCTTAACTTCGTACTTAGAATTTATTACCTTATGTATAAATTGGTCATACTCTTCAAGAGCTTTTGTTCTCAAAGCAGAAGGCATTTTGCGAAATCTTTCATTTACAATATTGTCTGCAAAATTTGAGAGTATTAATTTTCCGTGGAAAGATGGTTGGTTGTTAGAAATTTTTTGTATCATATACGCTTTCTCTTATATTGTTTTACTGTGAGCTTTAAGTTTGTAAAAAAGAATTTTTGTTATTTATCATCGATTGTTTAATATTTTTTTACAATATTCAGACAATTCTTTCAGCCCCTGTTCTATCGGGGTAAATTTAAAATCCGGTATTTCTTTTAGCAAAAGAGTATTGTCACCTGTGTATTCATAATTTAACCCGTCTTTTAAAAAGCTTATTTTTGCGTCATATCCGCTTATTTTGTTAACGGTTTGGGCTATGTCAAACAAAGAAACGCTTTCTGTCGGCGTGACATTTATTACCCTGTTATCTGACGGGAAATTATTCATAAAAAACTCAACGATTTTGCAAAGGTCATTTATATATAAATAATCAAAAACAACATTTTGATTGATGACAACAGGCTCATGTTTTAGATTCTGCATAACTGCGTAAGTCGGAAAACGGCTGTCTTTTTCGTATTTTCCGTAACAGGCGAATATATTCAAGCACAGCGTATCACACCGCGACTTACAAAACTTTGCTATCTCCATTTTTGATTTTCCGTATTGGTCTTGTGGAACAACTTCGCCTATTTGTGATTCTTTAACTTTGTGCAAATTTCTGTTTTTTGAATAAGCCGCACCCGAGCCGAAAAGTATTACATTAACATTATCATTTTTATATTTTAAAAGGTTTTCAACCATTTTAAGGTTGTCTTTTTCACAAGACTCGGGGTCATTACAGCCTCTTACTCCGCCAACGGAAGCACAGTGAATAACAGCATCAATTTTGTGTCCGGCAAAAAATGTCATAACTTTATCCGTGTCAGTCAAATCAAGTTCAAAACTGCGAGGACAGATAAGGTTATATCTGTTATCCAGATATTCCTTTATATTTTTTCCGACAAACCCGCCGGAGCCTGTAATCAAAATATTTCTTAACATAAAATAATGATAACAGGACAGATGTATTTTTGCCTGATATTTCAATTTATTTACAAACAGTCAACAAATTCTAATCCAGTGTCGCAGTTGCCGCCTCGAGCCTACGAGCCGACACTGCTCACCTTTGCCTTCTTTTTCGGCTGAACTGTGGTGAAGCATGAAAAATGGCTTCACTATGTGAACAATGGGACACTCCAAAAATTCGTTCACATCGCTTTACTCCTTATCACGAATTTTTCTCGGATATTCTTTAAGTACCGTAGAAAAATAACGCCACTTTTTGTCCGCGTGATATAATTGTGTTAACACAAGGGGGAAAAGGGTACAATGTATAATCCGAAATCACATAAGGCAGAAGAGTTTATCTGCCATGAAGAAGTTTTAGATACTTTAGAATACGCACAAAAAAATAAAAACAATGTTGAAGTAATTGATAAAATTTTAGCAAAAGCAAAGCTAAAAAAAGGCCTTACGCACAGAGAAGCCGCTGTTTTGCTGGATTGCGAGATTGAAGAAAAAAACAAAGAAATATACGATCTGGCAATGGAAATCAAACAGGATTATTACGGAAACAGAATTGTTCTTTTTGCACCCTTATATCTTTCCAATTATTGTGTAAACGGTTGTGTATACTGCCCTTACCACCATCAGAATAAACATATTCCGAGAAGAAAACTCACTCAGGAGGAAATTAAAAACGAAGTCATTGCATTGCAGGATATGGGACACAAAAGACTGGCCATTGAATCAGGCGAAGACCCTGTTAACAACCCTATTGAGTATATTTTGGAATCTTTAAAAACAATATATTCCGTAAAACATAAAAACGGAGCAATCCGTCGTGTAAACGTTAATATCGCGGCTACAAGCGTTGAAAATTACAAAAAGCTGCATGAAGCCGGCATCGGCACTTATGTACTGTTTCAGGAAACTTATAACAAAGAAACCTACGAAAGACTTCACCCGACAGGGCCGAAACACAATTACGCTTACCATACCGAGGCAATGGACAGAGCAATGGAAGCAGGTATTGATGATGTAAGCTTAGGTGTATTGTTCGGGTTAGAGCTTTACAGATATGAATTTACGGCTCTTATGATGCATGCCGAGCACTTAGAAGCTGCTTTCGGAGTTGGCCCTCACGCAATAAGCGTGCCGCGTATTAAAAAAGCCGATGATATTGACCCGAGTGCTTTTGATAACGGCATTGACGATGATACCTTTGCAAAAATCGTTGCCTGCATACGTATAGCTACACCTTATACCGGCATGATTATTTCGACAAGAGAATCCGAAAAATGCAGAGAAAGACTTTTAAAACTCGGTATCTCTCAAATGTCAGGCGGGTCTAAAACAAGTGTAGGCGGTTATTTTAACCCTATGCCGGATAGTGAAGATTCTGCCCAGTTTGATATTTCCGACAGAAGACCGCTCGATGAAGTTATTAAATGGCTTATGGAACTCGGGTATCTGCCGAGCTTTTGCACTGCGTGTTATCGTGCGGGCAGAACCGGAGAAAGGTTTATGGAAGTTTGCAAACAACAGCAGATTCATAACTTCTGTCATCCGAATGCAATTATTACTTTAAAAGAATACCTTGAAGACTACGCTTCGCCGGAAACAAAAGCCTTAGGTGAAAAATTTATTAAACATGAGATGGATATTCTTGAAAGCGGTGAAAAAATAAAATCCGCCGTTGCTGAAGACCTTGTAAAAATAGAACACGGAGAGAGAGATTTCAGATTTTAGTAAGTTGAATGATATCAATATCTGATTTATTTCAAAAATTCGTTAACAACAAAATATGCCATATAATACCCTGCCACTGCGGGTACAAAAGGAGTTGATCCCGGTGTTATTTTAGTGAATTCAATTTCTTCTCCGTCTGATGTTTTAATATTTTCGACAGCAGAAATTTTTTCAAGAACTTTAGGGGGTTCTCTGCTGCAAACAGCGGTGATGCCGGATTCTATGCCTCTTTTTTTAAGTTGATACAAAACATTTTTGCTAAAGGTACATTTTTTATTTTCAATGTCTTTTATATCGGCTATGTAAAGCTGTGTCGGATTAACTCTGTTGCCTGCACCCATTGAGGTAATAACCGGAATATTGTTTTCTTTGCAATAAACAAGCAAATCTATTTTAGAACGCATTGTATCTATAGCGTCCACGACATAATCGGGCTTGGTTTTAAAAATTTTTTCTCTTAATTTTTCACTGTAAAAATCAAAAATGGTGCATAATTTTATTTCAGGGTTAATATCCAAAAGCCTTTTTTTAAACAGCTCCGTCTTTTTTTCTCCAATTGTGGAATGCAGTGCTACAAGCTGGCGGTTGAGATTAGATTCCGACACTTTATCAAAATCGACTATGGTAAAATTTTCAATACCGCTTCGTGCAAGCGCATCTAATGCATAGCCTCCGACACCGCCCAAACCGAATACAAAAACGACTTTGTCTTTTAACAAAGCCTGTTTTTCTTTGCCCCATATCAGTTCATTTCGGCTGAAATCCGTCTTTAAGTTTTTCATTTTAAACCTGCTTTAAAGACATACAAATGCCTTCCATGATATTGACATAATCACTTTCAGGCAGTGTAGAAACCGTTTTTATTGCAACTGAGAGCTCAGGCTGTTTGTCATACCAGCGGCGGCCTCTGTTTGTTTGATAAAGTCCAAGAACCCTTTGCAAACCAATGCTTAAGGGTGCAGTATTATTTTCTCTGTGTACGGTTTTTATTGCTCCGGCAACATTGATAATGTCATCGGACAGCTTTTTTCTCAACGCAGGCGGCAGGGTTCTCAGCATATCCAGTGCCCTTTTGGTTTCTTTGTGTTTATCATACCAGCGTTTGTTTTCCACTTATTTCTCTCCCCAAGACTAGACGATATATTACATTATATTTCTTTTTTTATAAAACTCAAATGCTTTACAATATTGTGATAAAATTTTATTGTACAAAACCTCGGGGAGATAAAAATGAACATAATTACAGCAGCGGCAATATTTTTAACAGGGCTTATCACAGGCGCGTTAACAACATTTTTGGTTCTAAAAAACGTACAAAAAAATCAGTCGGAAGCACTCCAAAAAACATACAACGATGTTTATGAAAAAATGCAGCTGCAATTTGAAAATCTTTCAAACAAAATTTTTAAAGAAACAACTCAGGATTTTTCAAACCAGTCAAAAGAGCGAATAAACGAAATTCTTGAACCGTTTAAAGAAAAATTTGAAGAACTAAAAAAACAGTCAGCCGTAAACAACCAGCAGTTTGCCATGCTGGATTTGCATATAAAAGATGTGGTACAAACAGGAGCAAAAATTTCAAACGATACAAATACTCTGGCTTCTGCGCTAAAAGGCGATAACATAAAACAGGGTAAATGGGGCGAACTCATTTTAGAAAAGGTGCTTGAGCTTTCGGGGTTAAGAATTGGGGAAGAATATCTCTTGCAGGCCGGTTTTGGCTCTAAAAAGCCGGATGCCACCATACTTTTGCCAGAGAATAAGGCAGTATTTATTGACGCAAAAACTTCTCTTGCCTCTTACGATGCTTATTTAAACGCACAGGACGAGCAAGAGGCACAGGCAGCGCTCAAACAATTTAAAGACTCTGTAAAAACTCATATTAACGGGCTTTCTAAAAGAGAATATTTTGAAATTGAAGACTTTGTTTCGCCCGAATACGTTCTTATGTTCATTCCTATAGAAAGTTGTTATGCATTGCTGTTTGCCGATAACGGAGAACTCTGGGAACTTGCGTGGAAAAATAAAATCATGCCTGTATCTCCTTCAACCCTGCTTGCTGCTCTAAAAATAATAAACAGTTTTAATATGGTAAACAGACAAAATAAAAATGCACAGGAAATTGCAGCACTTGCCGGCAAAATGATGGATAAATTTGCCGATATGGTTAAAGACATGAATGCTGTACAATCAAATCTTACAAAAGCTATGACAAAATTGGCGGGACGTGACAATCTTGTACGTCAATGTGAAAGATTGACGGAACTGGGCGCTAAAAGCACTAAGCAAATCCCTGCACCGGCTTTAACCGATGTTCAGGAAGAAACGCTTGTATAATTCTACCTTGTGTAAACTCTCGGCAATCTTACTCTTAACGCGCAGGTGAGTTCGTAGTGTATAGTGTTTAAAATTTTTGCCCATTCGTCAATTGTGATTGTTTCATCACCGTCTTGGCCGATTAGGGTAATGACATCGCCTTCTTGTGCATCACAGTCAGTTATGTCAAACATCATTTGATCCATTGTAATATTGCCGATTTGTTTAACTTTTTTGCCGTTTATTATACCGTAAATTTTGTTTGATAACCCTCTGAATACTCCGTCAGCGTAGCCTATAGGGATTGTTGCAATTTTTGTTTCTTTGACTGTTTCAAAAGTGTGACAGTAACTTACCCCTTCGTCTTTTTGAGCAGTATGGATATTTGTGATTCTCCCTTTTAAAGACATTGCCGGACGAAGGTCAGGTTTTTGCGTCCCCTGTGTCAAATCCGGCTGCAGCCCGTAAATACCTATGCCGACACGTACCATGTTGTTGTCAAAGTCTTTATAGCAGACTGTGGCGGCAGTATTGTTGCAATGAATAAGCAGTCCTTTTGTATTTACGGAATCTGTTATGCTTTTAAATTTTTTATACTGTGCATAAGCGTATTCTTCGACCTCCGCTGTGGCAAAGTGGGTAAAAATTCCTTCAAGTTCAATAAAGTCGCAATTTTGTATCTGTTTTATAAACTCAACCGCATTTTCCGGACGCACGCCGATTCGGTTCATGCCTGTATCGATTTTCACGTGGACTTTAGGTTTTATTTTGAGCTTGTCATATGTTTGTTTACAGGCTTGAATATGCTCCTGTGAAAACACCGAAATTGATATATTGTTTTTTGCAGCTCTGTCAAAAGACCAAACCGGTACTGCACCCAGAACCAGTATCGGCGCGTCAATTTCGGCTTCTCTGAGCTGCAACCCCTCATCTATCGATGAAACTCCGAGGAAATCCACGCCCGAAGCAAGCAAAACCGGCGCAATCATAACTGCACCGTGACCGTAGGCGTCAGCCTTAACAACCGCAAAAAGTTTTGTCTCGGGTTTTAAATATTTTTTAAACTCGAGAATATTATGTTCTATACAGTCTAAATTAACTTCCACCCATGCATCGCGGTGGGTGTTTAAAAATGATGTTCTGTTGAATTTTTTCACGATTGCCCCGCAATAATAATGATGTATTTGTAATTAAAATTTTATATCAAAAAACAAATACATGATAAAATCTATTTATAAGATTTTAAAATAGAGGTACTTTATATGAAATATGCTGTAATCTCAGATATTCACGGGAATATGGAAGCCCTTGAGGCAGTTTTAAATGATATAGAAAATACGGAAAAAGCCGACAAAATTCTTTGCCTCGGCGACCTTGCAATGGCAGGGCCTGAACCATCAAAAGCGGTGGAAAGAATTAAAAAGCTTGTTGAAGACGGCAAAGTTATTTGTATCCAGGGGAATACTGACAAAATGATTGCCGATTTCAGCGAAGAAATCCTTTTAAACTTAAAAGAAAAAAACGAAATCATGGCAAACGCGCTTGCGTCTGATGTTAAAGCATTGAATGAAGACCAAAAAACTTTTTTGAAAAATTTGCCCGTCAATCACGAATTTACTTACCTCAACACTAAAATTCTTATGGTTCACGGTTCTCCAAGAAAAAATGACGAGAACATTTTTCCGGAAATGCCGATGACAGAAATTGAAGAAATGGTTAAAGATACTGACGCTGATATAATACTTTGCGGTCATACACATATACCCTGCGGATACCAGACGGAGAGCAGAAAAACTGTTGTTAATGACGGCAGTGTAGGCAGACCTTTCAGCGAAGAACCAAAAGCCTGTTATGCGATTCTTGATATATCTATGGGCTGTGTTGCAGTACGTCACAAACATATCAGCTATGATGTTGATACGGCTTCAAAAAAACTTCTCTCAAGAGGTTTTGACGGGTGTGACAAATTAGCCAAAATGCTCATACACGCTACATCAAGATATCCGCAGTAATTATCGGGAGCACAGATATGATAGAACGCTACAGTTTAAAAGATATGAAACAAATATGGGAGTTGGAGTCAAAGTTCAACTTTTATTTACAGGTAGAGCTTGCAGTATGCGAGGCCTATAATGAAATCGGAAAAATCAGCGATGAAGACCTTGAAACAATAAAAAAACGTGCTTCTTTTTCCGTAGAACGTATTGATGAAATAGAAAAAGAAGTCGGGCACGATGTTATTGCTTTTTTGACAAATGTCAATGAAAACGTAGGCGAAGCTTCAAGATTCATTCATATGGGAATGACAAGCTCTGATGTTATAGATACCGCTTTTGCGCTGCAAATAAAAAAATCGGCGGATATTATCCTTAAAGATTTGGATAAGGTAATTGAAACAATCAAAAATAAAGCTTCACAACATAAAGATACTGTGTGTATAGGACGTTCTCACGGTGTACACGCAGAGCCTATGACCTTCGGGGTGAAACTTTGCAGCTGGCTGGATAATTTTCAACGAGCTAAAAAACGTTTTGAAATAGCGCTGGATGATATTTCAGTCGGTCAAATTTCAGGGCCTGTAGGAACTTACAGTAATATTTCACCGGAAATTGAGGAAATAACCTGCAAGAAGCTTGGGCTTGCTCCTGCAAAAATTTCAACACAGGTAATATCACGCGACAGGCATGCGTATTTTTTGCAGGCTCTGGCTCTTATTGCGTGTGCTATAGAGCAGTGTGCAACAGAAATAAGACATCTGCAAAGGACAGAAGTTCTGGAGGTTGAAGAAGCCTTTAAAAAAGGTCAGAAAGGGTCGTCAGCTATGCCCCATAAGAAAAATCCCATATCTTCGGAAAATCTTTCAGGGCTTGCAAGAGTAGTAAAGAGCAATTCAATTGCCGCTCTTGACAATATTGCACTGTGGCATGAACGCGATATATCGCACAGCTCTGTTGAAAGGGTTATTTTCCCTGATTCTTGCATACTCATTGATTATATGCTCAACAGGTTTAACAATGTTGTAGAGGGACTTGTTGTCCACGAAGATAACATGCTCAAAAATTCATCCCTCTTTGGCGGAATCGTATATTCTCAGAGAGTTTTGCTGGAACTGACAAATAAAGGTCTTACAAGAGAACAGGCTTATGCGATTGTACAGCGCAATGCTCTTGAGGCTTTCAACAAGCCTGAGGGCAATTTTAAACAAAACCTTTTAAATGATACCGAAGTAACATCTACTTTGAGCGAACAGGAAATTGAAAATTGTTTTGATTCGGCGTATTATTTGAGAAATGTCTGTGAAATATACGAGAGGTTTGGAGTATAGACAGGCTTTGAGGTAACAAAATGGGCTGCTTAAAGTTATTAATAAAAATAGTAATAATAGTTTTCGCCATAATCGGTTTTAGAGCTACAGGCTGCTGGGATTGGTGTGTTAAAACCTTTCACCTTAACGAAAAACCGAATCAGGAATCAATGATAGAAAAAAGCCGTGATGTTGCAGATTTTTCTTCTATTCCTGATGAATATGAAATTGCAAAATCAGCAAATATTCTGGGCTACAGGGCTGTAATAGCAGAACACGATGCAACCGGTCAAAAATTTGCGGTAGTGAATGAAAATAAAGGTCTAAAGCTTACAAAGCAGGATTTTAAAGACGGCTCGCTCAAAAAAAAAATCGATGGGGTAAACAAAAAACTCGAGTATCAGTATATCCATGTTGAAAATTTCAGGATTTTAAAACAGGGCACAATGAAAGCTATGGGACAAACCGTACCCTATGCCCAGTTTCAGGCTGATGTAACAAATCTGCCCGTTAAAACTTTAAAAGGGGTTATTGCCGTTGCTCAGGACGATGAAGGTAAAAGCAAGATTCTTGTATCTGCAAATGAAAAAGGCAAATACTCGCAAATTATTGCCGAACAGTTTTTTAAAAAGGTAAAATTGACTCAAAAAGAAGAATCTGACAAACCCGTTAAAAAATCAAAATCTGAAAAAGACAGGCTGCAACAGGATAAAGAAAAAATTACCCAAACCGCACAAAAAGCAAAAAACGCAATTGAAGATAAAATAAAAACCGAAAAAAATGCAAAATAAGTTTTATGAAAAACACATAAAAAAATGCATAGCTCTTGCTAAAAAAGGAGAAGGTAACGTGTCGCCAAATCCTCTTGTCGGTGCGGTTATTCTCGACAAAAACGGAAATCTCGCCGGATACGGGTGGCATAAAAAATGCGGTCAGGCTCATGCTGAGATTAACGCTTTAAATATGGCTGAAGCTAACGGAATAGACGTTAAAGGCGGAACTGCTTTTGTCAGCCTTGAACCCTGCTCTCATTACGGAAAAACACCGCCTTGCGCCGATAAATTAATAGAAAAAGGTATAAAAAAAGTGGTTGCCGGCTGTGTCGATCCAAACCCGAAAGTCGCAGGCAGGGGATTAAAAAAGCTTAAAGATGCAGGGATTGAAGTTGTTTGCGGAGTGCTGGAAGACGAGTGCAAAAAATTAAACGAGATTTTTATAAAAAATCAGACGCAAAAAGCTCCTTTTATTGCAGTTAAAACAGCCGTGACTTTAGACGGAAAAATCGCAACGAGAACCGGTAATTCAAAATGGATAACCTCTGAGAAATCGCGTAATTTTGTTCAAAAACTCAGAAACAGGTATGATGCAATACTCTCAGGCTCCGGAACGGTTATCGCTGATAATCCGTCTTTGACATGCCGGCTTAAAAAAGGCGTAAACCCGGTCAGAATTATTATTGACTCTAATGCGATTACTCCGGCTGATGCAAATGTCTATAATAATGACGGGACAAAAGTGATTCTTGCGGTAAAAGAAGATATTACCCCTGACAAATTAAAAAAATATTCTGCCGGGGTTGAAATTTTAAAATGCCCTCTTAATGAGAAAAGCGGCAAAATCAACCTTGTATATCTTGTTGATAAACTGTACGAAAAAGGTATAATGAGCATTCTTATAGAAGCCGGAGGCGCCTTGAACGGTGCGTTTTTTAAAGAGGGGCTTGTTGACAGATTATACCAGTTTATTGCCCCCAAGGTGCTTGGTGATAACAGTGCACAGTGTTTTATACAGGGGTTTGAAATACCAAAAATTGATGATGGTATAAGCTTTGAACTAGACGGAGTAAAACGTTTCGGACAGGATGTTTTGCTGACGTTGAGCAGATTATAAATTTTCTTTTCTTTTGTCCTGTAATGTACCTTGCGAATCTATTTCCATAACAAGCTTAATGATTGCATGGATGATAACAAGCAGCTGCGGTGTAACTTTTAAGCTTTTGGAAAAAGTTATATTCGTTTCATTTTTGTCATTTTCTTCATCGGCTTTTGTCCTTGTTGTATAAGTCGGCGGATTTTTGAGAACAAAAGACGAATCGCTTTTAATTGCTTCGTGAAATTTTTCTTTGGGAAAATCATTGCGGCAATTTACATCCATATCATAGCCGTCATTTTCTTTGTACAGAAAGATTTTTACAATACCGTAGTTTTTGGTCGTAATATAGATAGTTATTGTATCCTCGGCAGATGACTTTTCCCCGCTTTCTTCCGCAACTCCGCCAAAGTTAAACCCCGTGCTTTCGTTTATAGGAAGCCATGGCAGATACATTATCATAAAGCTTTTTAGTATTTGTGCTTGAGAAGCATCATTAGCAGGTATACATGCGTTTATTAATACGGATAACTCTTTAAGCTGCTGGGTATTGTAAATACCTGACTGGTTCATTGTTGCTATCATTTTTGATATTTTTTCTAAAGCTGCTTTCCCGTTTGTTTGCAATAAAACAAGAAGTTTTGATAAATCAAGCTCTTTGTTCATTAAAGAAAGAAGTTCCTGAGCAGAAACTGTCTTTCCGTTTGTCACAATGGTTTCCAAAAGCTGTGTCATGTTTTCGGGGAATTCAAACAAGTGCTTCATCAGCCAAGACTGTTCCGCTGCTGAAAGCTGTTTGAGCATCATCTGGGTTTGCAAAATATTTTGCTGCTGTGCCATGTTTTGAGTAATATTTTGTGCTGTTTGCTGCACCATTTTCATTGCTTCCTGCTGTGCACGCTGAAAATTTTCATTGATAACTTTGCCGGGCTGCTGCTGTACAGGTTTTCCCGTGCTGTAGTCAAACACATTTTTAAAAAATTGGCCTAGGCTTATGTCGCTCATATCGTGCTTTCAGGTTTTGGACTTATATAATTAAGTATAATAATTTAAGATAATAAATCCAGAGGGCTAAAATTTATTATTCTGGCTTTTTTCAAATACCTCTCTGCTTTTTGCCAGTGCTTGTGTCTTAAAAGCACACATTCCTTTTTCTCTGTCAAAAACCCCGATACTTGTTAATCTGTTGCAAACAAACTCGTTGAGATCATCCGGAGCAATATATAAAGCACATTCGGGGTTGCATATATCAAAATTAAAAGGACATTTCTTCATAATATACTTCCTCCTGTATTTAACTTATTTTGGCACTTTTCGGCAAATTTGACATACGCATTTCAGGTGATTTTTTAAAATTACATCTTAACAAATTTTAATAATGTATTATAATAATCATGACAAACAGTAGATAATCCGTATATTTTAATTGTTGATAAATTAGGCGTGTGAAAGGAATGCTATGATACAAAATCTTTTAGGCTTAATCTCTAAAACATTGACCCCGACGCAAACTACGGCGATTACATCTGTTCGTCCCGCATCTTCAAACCCGTTTGCAGCGCCGTCTACAAACCCGTTTATGCAAAGTACGTCAATATCTTCTAACTTTTACGGAAAAAACCAGCCTGTCAGAGGAGGCTATTTTGCCGGTTATTACAACGGAAAACCCAATATCGTGGGCAGAAAACTTTTTGTTGAGGTTTAATTATTCTGCTTTATCGGCGTTTTTTGTTGCTTCAAGTTCTTTCAAAATTCCCTGATTAATTTCCAGAACATCAACCCCGAGGTTTGCAAGCACCTGCATTGCAACGGAATCAGGCGTTTGAGTTATTGCCCATAAAAGATTTTCGGAGGCTATTTTCGTATTTTTTTGTTTTTTGGCTTTTTCCCAGGCAAGTTCAAGAATCTTTTTGGCCCGGTCAGAAAATACTATTTCGCCGAAGGTGTATGCGTTGCCGTAGCCTAATACTCTTTCTACTTCGATTCTTGCATCTTTTATCGTTACTCCGAGTCTTGTTAACACTCGGGCTCCGATGCCTGCGCCTTCACCGATAATGCCGAGCAGTATAAACTCACTGCCGACAATGTTTCTGTTCATAGATTGTGCTTCTCTTTTGGCAAGCCTCAGGATTGTAAGAGTCTCCGGCATTTGTTTTTCAATCGGCTTGATGATTTTATGCGCTAAATCATCATCTACGACATGCAGTTCTTTAAATATGTTGTAGGCAATACCGCTTTTGGCTTTTAACATACCGAGTATGATGTGCTCCGGCTTTACATTTGCAGAGCCGAGTTCTTTGGCGGTCTCAAAAGCAAGAAGCATTGTCCTGAATGCATTAGGCGTGAAGATGATTTGTTTTTCTTCAAATTCAGCCTGACGGGAAGAAACTTCTTTGAGTTTTGAACAGTAGCTGTCAAGGTTTATGCCCGATTCATTTAAAAGCTTTGTTATGTCAGAGTTTGTGTCCTCTAAAATCGATTGAACTATCTGTTCCGTGCCAAGAATTTCGTAATGCGATGCGGTAAGCTTTGCAACAGCACGATCCAGTATGGCGCCTGCTTCGCTTTCTTTAAATATTGACTGGACTGTAGAATATTCGCTTTTGTCTTCTTTTTTCTCCACTTCAGGGTGAAGCTGATTCTTTTTATTGCTTTTGGCTATCAGGGTCAAAAGTGTTTGTTTTAACTTTTGTATGTCAGTAATATATTCTTTAAAATCTTCAGCCAGTGACGGTTCACTTTTTTCGCCGGTTATTATCAGGGCAAGCAGTATGTGCTCGGGCATGATATACGGTTTTGCTCGTTTTGAAGCAAGTTCTGATGCAAGTTTTATAATTTTTTGCGATCCCGTGCTGAAGGCTATATTGGTATGCTTAAATTCGTGTGAAATATTTTTGTATTTTGTGTATACATATTCTCTGAATTTTTCAACATTCATCCCACCGTATGTCAAAAGACGCGAGCATATATTGTTTTTGGTTTCTAAAATACCGAGCAAAATATGCTCAGGGTAAATTTTATACGTTTGAGAGTCAGCAGCTTCTTTTTGCGCTGTTGAAATAATGTTTATAGCTTTTTCTGTAAAACGTTCGAACAAAATTGTACCCTTTCATAATAAACGATGCGAAAAACGATTTCTTTTTACTATTGTTTCACAATTTATCAGTTTTGCAAAGTGCTAAATGTGATTTTTTATCTGATTTTGTTATCTCTCTAAAATTTGTTTTAAAGATGTCCGAGAAAAATTCGTGATAAGGAGCAAAGCAACGTGAACGAATTTTTGGAGTGTCCCATTGTTCACATAGTGAAGTCATTTTTCAGGCTTCACCACAGTTCAGCCGAAAAAGAAGGCAAAGGTGAGCAGTGACGGCTCGAAGGCTCGAGGCGGCAACTGCAACACTAGATTAGATAAAATCCTTTAAAGGCAAATCATTTATATCAAGCCACTCTATCTCTTTGTTTTGACGAAACCACGTAAGCTGGCGTTTTGCGTAACGGCGGGTGTTTTGTTTTATTTTATTAACCGCCTCATCAAAGGTTATGTTTCCGTCAAAGTATTCTATAAATTCCTGATAACCTATTGTATTCATAAGGCTTGATATTTTTCCGTATTTTTCATACAAACTGTGAGCTTCTTTTTCAAGCCCTTTTTCAAGCATAATATCAACTCTTTTGTCTGTTCTGTCGTACAACATTTGCCTGTCTTTGCCGTTTAAATGACCTAAACCGAGCCATTTTATATCATAGAGCGGAGGTTTTTTCTTTTGCGCCTGTGACATGGGGATATTAAGGGTTTTGCATACCTCAAGAGCCCTGATGATTTTGACTGTATTATTCGGATGCATTTTTTGCGCAAGCACGGGGTCTGACTCTTTTAACATATTATAAAGCGCCTCTGCACCTTCTTCCTGTTCAATTTTATGCAATTCTTCTCTGAGTTTTTTATTCGGGGCAACACGCGGCATATCGTAGTTTTCGAGAAGAATCCGAAAATACAACCCTGTTCCGCCGGCGACTATCGGTGTTTTGTCCTGCTCAAAAAGGTTTTCCATTATTTTTGACGCCCTGTCCGCAAAATCTGCTACAGTGAATTCTTCATCAGGATTAACAACATCAATAAGATGGTGCTTTATACCTTGAGTTTCTTCCACTGTCGGTTTAGCTGTAGCTATATCAAACTCTTTAAATATTTGTCTTGAGTCCGCAGAGATAATTTCAGTATTAATATGCTTTGCTATTTCAACCGCAAGCGCTGTTTTACCTGAAGCTGTCGGCCCTACTATCGCTATAACATTTTTTTTATTTTTGGGTTTCATAATACAAGAAAATTAAAACGATTGCATAAGTTGCAAAATAAAACGATATAACAAGCCCTATTATGGACAGAATGATATTTAAACTGAAAAACAGACTCAATACGGAAAATACAATCTGTAAAAAGAAAAGAAAAACAAGGATTCCAAGCGAACCTAAAAAGTGTTTGCAGATGAAAACGAGATTTCTGTTAAATGCAGAGAACGGCACGAAAAAGTACTGTTCTTTTTTGTCAAAAACGGCAGGGAATAAAAACATTGTCAAAAACGTAAATACGGAAACTATACCACCCGTGTACAACATCCACAGGTTTATTGCTTTAAGCTGCTCATAACTCAAAGAAGCAACATATTTGTGCATCTCTACAGGTGTCGAGTTTGCCGCAGCCACAAAATCATTCCAGTTTATGTCGGGTGATGGCAAAAAGTTCATTCCAGATTTATAACTTACAAATATTATAAGTATGTAAACCGCAACATAACAAAGCAGAGTAAAAGTAACGGCGGGGAAGAAATCTCCGACTCCGGGGAAAAACTCTTTGCCCAGAGCCAGTGAGGCTTCTGCTTCTTCTCTGTCGTTTTTATATTCATCATTTTCTACTTTTTGATTGTGGTCTATTGCCTTCTTTATCATATAAAACCAGCCCGAAAGAAAGGCTGTAAAAAGCAGAATATTAGTTGTTAAAAAAACAATATAAGTGATTTTGTGCGCAAGCTGCAACAGCGCTGAAGTTGTGAATGTAAATACAATAAGAAACAAAACCAGCGGTTGAATTATTATTACGTTTTTTCTTGTTATATCAAATGCTTTTTTTATATACAAATCCATAATTAAAATTATAACATAATTACTAAAAACTTGTAGTATAATTTTTAGTATAGACGTATAAATTAGGCAAACAGGGTATTTATTATGAGAAGTGACAGCGTAAAAAAAGGTATACACAAAGCACCTCATCGTTCATTGCTTTATGCAACGGGTGTAACTAAAGAAGGTTTAAAAAGGCCGTTTATCGGCATTGCCAGTTCTTTTTCCGACCTGGTTCCCGGACACGCGGGTATGAGAGAGCTTGAAAGACAGATTGAAAAAGGCATACATTCCGGCGGCGGACAATCTTTTATTTTTGGTGTACCTGCTGTCTGTGACGGAATAGCAATGGGACATTGCGGAATGAAATATTCTCTGCCCTCCCGTGATTTGATAGCCGATTGTGTGGAAACGGTTACCGAAGCACATCAGCTGGACGGACTTGTGCTGCTCACAAACTGTGATAAAATCACCCCCGGAATGCTTATAGCCGCACTAAGACTGGATATCCCTTGTATTGTTGTAACAGCAGGCCCGATGATGGACGGATGCTCAAAAAATGAAGTTTTAACAATGATAAGAGGCTCTTTTGAAGCTATCGGCAAATTGTCCGCAGGAAAAATTACTGAAGAGCGCCTGCATGAAATGGAAGAAGAATGCTGCCCTTCAGCAGGTTCCTGTCAGGGACTTTATACCGCCAATACAATGGCCTGTCTTACGGAAGTTATGGGCATGAGCCTTCCGTTTTGCGCTACGGCTTCTGCTGTTTCGGCTAAGAAAAAACAAATTGCCTTTGAATCCGGCATGAAAGTTGTGGAACTTGTCAAACATAATATAAAACCGTCGGATATAATTACCCGCGATGCTTTGAGAAATGCTATTGTAACTGACCTTGCGCTAGGCGGTTCGACAAATTCAATTTTGCACCTTCTGGCTATTGCAAACTCGGGCGGAATAAAAATTACGCTTGATGACTTTGATGAATTAAGCTATAAAATTCCGCAAATTATCAAACTTGACCCGTCAGCCCTGCCAACAATGACCGACTTGCACAACGCAGGCGGAATCCCCGGAGTAATAAAAACACTTTATGGCAATACTCCGGAATTTAAAGACACAAAAGGTGTATCAGGTCTTAAAATAAGTGAAATCGCAAAACTTGCCTGGGTAGATAACAATATTGTCCACACTTTAGACAACCCTATTACCTCTAACCCCGGTTTGGGAATATTAAAAGGGAATCTCGCAAAAGACGGTGCCGTAATAAAAATTTCGGGCGTCGACCCGTCAGCCTTAACCTTTGAGGGTACGGCAAAAGTATTTAACTCGGAAGAAGAAACAATGGAAGCCATTGATAAAAACGAAATTAAAGAAGGCGATGTTGTTGTAATCTGTTATGAAGGGCCAAAAGGCGGCCCAGGCATGAGAGAAATGCTTGCCCCCACTTCAATGCTTGTCGGCAAAGGTCTTGGTGCCAAAGTTGCTTTAATCACTGACGGACGTTTTTCCGGCGGTACACGCGGACTCTGTGTAGGACACATCTGCCCCGAAGCTGCAATGGGCGGTATAATAGGCTTGATTAAAAACGGCGATAAAATTAAAATAGATATACCTGAAAGAAGCATTGAGCTTTTAGTTTCAGACGAAGAATTGGAACAAAGACGCAAGAACTTTGTAATGCCGGAACCTAAAGAAGTTAAAGGATATCTTGCAAAATACGCAAAAATCGTACAAAGTTCCAATGTCGGTGCAGTAACATTATAGATAAATAAAGGAAATATATATGTCAGGACACTCAAAATGGTCAACCATTAAACACAAAAAAGCTAAAGTAGACGCTCAAAGAGGTGTAGCTTTCCAAAAATATTCAAGAGAAATTATTGTAGCGGCAAAAATGGGCGGCGGCGACCCTGCCGGAAATTTCCGTCTGAGAACTGCCATAGAAAAAGCCAAAGCAGGCGGTTTGCCTAATGACAACATTAAAAGAGCTATTGAAAAAGGTGTAGGCGCAGGTGCCGGTGAAAACTATGAAGAACTCACCTACGAAGGTTACGGTGCAGGCGGAGTTGCCGTAATTGTTGAAGCAATGACAGACAACAGAAACCGTACCGCCGGCGATATCAGAAGCTATTTTACAAAATTCAACGGAAACCTCGGCGAAACGGGCTGCGTAGGCTGGATGTTTAAATCTGCCGGTATTGTTACTTTTGATAAAGACGATGTTGATTACGAGCAGTTGTTTAACGAAGCAATTAATTCCGGCGCTGATGATTTTACGGATGAGGATGATGAATACAAAGTCATTACAACTCCGGAAAATTTCCAGAGTGTTGTTGAAGGGTTAGAAAAAGCAGGCTTTAAACACAAAACCGCAGAGCTTACAAAAATTCCTCAAAATACACTGGAAATTACCGATGAAAAAACAGCCAGAATGATTTTGCTGTTAATGGACAAGCTTGAAGAGCACGATGACGTTCAAAATGTTTATTCAAACTTTGATATACCAGATGAAGTAATGGATAAAGTCCAGTTATAATTTTATTTAAAGTTAAAAAGAGGCGGAAATTAAACCGCCTCTTTTTATTTGCGTGGTTTACAAAAAATAAAAAAGAGATGAATCCTTCATCTCTCAGATAAATTATATTGGTATATTGTATGAAAAGTTCTTATAATGTTATAAAAGTTATTGCGTACAATGCAACTATAGCCACCGCGCTCAACATAATCCAACCGTTAATGACCGGATGTTGGTTGGCTATTACGTCAGCAAGCGTAAGCTTTCTTTCTTCTAATTCACTAAAATCTGCGGGATTAAATTTCATATAAACTCTTTCTGAAAACTACGTATTTAGTAATCCTTACATGATGTATTGTATCTTTTTGACGGATAATTACATCGACTGTTTGAGGGATAATTTGTGTCATCCTACGGAAGGATTGCAAATAATAATATAAGTATTAAAATATTTTTAATAAAAATAAATATTATGAGAATTTATAAATATGAAAAAAATTGAATTTTTTAATCTGCTTGCGGATACTTTTTCGTCCACAAAGGTTATTAACCTCATTGCTTTTGTGCTCTTTGTGCTGCTGATGACTGCAACTTTAGGCGCAAGATATTACCTTTTTCAAAGTATAATTGCCGATGACGGAACAAGTAAAAAAGAAATTATCGCACCTAAGACAATAAAGGTTGTTGATACTTTTAAAACAGAGCAAAATAAAAAAGAAATTGCTCAAAAAGTAGAACCTATCTTGACTCCGGCAGAAGATACTTATATAAAAAACAACTTTGCAACACTTGTTAAAGCTATTGAACAAATAAGAACAAAAAAAACAAACTATGCTCAAAAACGCGAAGACATGATGCTTCTGTTTGATTTTGACGGAAATTACAACAGAGATTATGTTCTCAACTATTTGATAAATTCCTCTGATGAACATTTGCAAAATACATTTGCAAAAGCTAAAAAAACACTTACAAATGTTTTGAATCAGGGCGTTACGGAAAAAGACTTTGAAAAAAATAACCTGAACACAATGATTTTGCGCAACTCTCATTTTGAAACCTCAAAAGGAGAGATAAGAGTTATTTCTGCTTTGCTGGAACAGGTTATTGTACCTAATATGGTTTTTGACGAAACTGCGACCGAACTTGCGAAAAGAAATGCAATAAATTCTGTAGCACCTACCGTTGTAAAGTTTGAAAAGGGCGACAGGATTGTTTTTGCCGGTGAACCAGTAACCAGAGTAAAAAAAGATGCCCTGCAAAAAGCAGGTTATAACATACTTGAACTAAACCCTAAAGGGGTTATAGGTATAATCGCACTTGTTTCGATGGGTGTAATTACTCTTATATACTACCTTTTGTATTATGAAAAACAATACGTAACCAAAAACTATCTGTCGGTTCTTGCAATACTGGCCATATTGATGGCGGCACTTGCTACGGCGCTGCCTTCAGGCACGGTTATAGACTCTTTTTACTTCCTGCCGTTTCCTGCGCTGGCGGTTTTGTTGTCTGTTGTTACAAATTCAAGAGTATCCGTTATAGCGACGATTATTCTTATCACTGTAATATCTTTATCAGAACAAATACCGATTCAACCGGCATCGGTTTTCATCATAGTTTGTATAATTGCTGCAATAGCCACTTCTAAAATCAGATATTCCAGAAGATTTGACCTCATAAAAATCGGAGGTGAAGTCGGATTTTCAATGTTGTTTGCTATTTTAATCATTTATCTTATAGAAAATTCAATAAACCCGATAGATTCGATTGTTGTATGGAAAAACACAGTCATTGGCACTGTTAACGGACTTTTAAGCGGTATTATAGTTCTGGGTATCATTCCTTTGTTTGAAAGCATGTTTAAGCTTGTTACTCCCTATGGTCTGGCAGAACTTGCAGACAACAACCAGCCTTTATTAAAACGCTTACAGTTTGAAGCACCTGGGACTTTCGCTCATTGTCTTATGGTTGCGAACCTATGCGAAACTGCGGCGGAAGCAATCGGTGCCAATCCTGTTCTTGCCAGAGTCGGGGCCCTGTATCACGATATCGGCAAGTTAAAAAGACCTTTGTTTTTTGTTGAAAACCAGACATATTTCGGCATAGAAAACCCTCACCACAAACTTAATCCGAGATTAAGCAAGATGGTTATTACAGCGCACCCTAAAGACGGTATAGATTTAGCTAAAGAATACGGATTGCCTCAGGTTGTACAAAGCTTTATTATCCAGCACCACGGCGATTCCGTTGCAAGTTATTTCTATAATCAGGCAAAACTTGAAGAAGGAGAGGATAAAGTTACGGAAGAACAGTTCCGCTATACAGGCCCCCGTCCGAATATGAAAGAAACCGCTATTCTTATGATTGCCGATTCCGTTGAATCAGCTGCAAGAACCCTTAAAGACCACTCGCAGGAAGAACTGGATGCAATGATTAACAAAATTATCCAGACAAAACTCAATGACGGTCAGCTCTCTGACAGCCCGCTTACTTTAAAAGATCTGAAAACGATTGCCTCCGTTTTCAGCAAAAACCTGCGTGCTGCACACCACCAGAGAATCAAATACCATGAAAATATTATTCAGGAGCTTGAAGAAAAAGCCCTCAAAAAGAAATTTGTTGCACCTGATAAGATAATTTCCGATGATGAAGAAAAAATAGAAAAGAAAATACAAAAACATATTCAAAAAAATGAAGAAGCCGCAGCTAAAGCGGAAAATGAAAACAATAACGAAAACAACGGCGAGAATAAAGACAATAACGAATTTCAACAAGATGAATAATCTCAAAAATATAGATATTTTTATAGAAAATACATACGAAAATTTTGCACAGCTCCCGGATTTGGCTGCAGTAACAAAAGATGCGGTTGAAATGGTTAACAACTTTTTGGATAACGAAGAATGGGTTAAAAATTCTTGTTTAAACGGTTATGATTTTGACCTTTTGTATTTTGATATTGTTCTTTGTGATGATGAAAAAATACACGAAATCAACAGGGAATACAGACAAAAAGATTCGCCCACCGATGTAATAACTTTTGCTATTTTTGCTGACAGCAGCCCTGAAGAGCGTTTTATTTTTGATAACGAAATCAACCTCGGAGAGATAATTATTTCTTTAGACAGGACACTTGCTCAATCGCATGATTTGCAGCATGGCAACAACTCTTTTAATAAAGAATTATATTTTTTGATTGCTCATGGTATACTACATCTGTTGGGATATGATCATCAGGACGAAGACTCTTTGATGAAAATGTGGAATATCCAGCAAGAGATGATTACACCAAAGAGCTGACAAATTTATGACAAAATTTTCTTCAGGCGGATACAAAAAAAGTTTGACCTATGCACTGCAAGGACTGAGTGTTGCGTATAAATCCCAGAGAAATTACAGATTCCATCTGTTAATAGGCTTTCTTGCGATTATCGGCGGAATAATTTTAAATTTTAAATGTATTGAATACTGCGTTTTGATTCTGGCGATAAGCTTTGTTATTACTGCCGAATTGTTCAATTCGGTTATTGAATTTGCGCTTGATGCATTGTATAAAAACAAATACTCAAAAATGGTAAAAATGGCAAAAGATTTGTCAGCAGGAGTTGTGCTGATTGCAGCCATGACAAGTATTTTGATAGGATTGATGCTTTTTGGCAGAAAATTGTTAATTATGTGGCTATATTAATTCGATTTTAATTCAAACAGTTCAAAAATTGTTTGTAATTTTTTGTAAACGGTTTGTCAACGTCAGAAAATAAAACGTATACAATACAGAAAATGGTTTGACGAACAAAAACAACTTTTAAAGCCGAAGCTATTTAAAGCTTCGGCTTTATTGCAAGCCACAGTTTTTACCGTTTATTATTAATTAAATATTTAGTAGTTAATGATACTCTGTACAAACTCAGGATCATAGTGATTTACAAAGATACTTTCGCTTTTATCCAGACTTCTCAAAGTGTCCATATCATCTTTGGAAAGTTCAAAGTCAAATATTTCAAAGTTTTCTTTCATTCTTTCTTTGTGTGTTGATTTTGGAATAACAATGACATTTTCCTGAGTTAAAAATCTCAACGCAACCTGTGCAACAGATTTATTATATTTTTCTCCGATAGATTTCAAAATTTCGTTGTTAAAGAAATTATTTTCGCCTCTTGCCATAGGGCTCCACGACATAAGCTGCGTACTGTATTTATCCATATATTTGCGCAAAGTTTTTTCCTGCTGGAATATATGTGTTTCCATCTGGTTAACCATAGGTTTAATTTCAACAAAATTACACAAATCAACAAATCTGTCAGGGAAAAAGTTGCTGACGCCAATTGCTCTTGTCTTGCCGTCTTTATAGGCTTTTTCCATAGCTCTGTATGTTCCGTAATAATCACCGAACGGCTGGTGGATTAAAAGCAAATCCACATAATCTGTTTGTAATTTTTTTAGAGATTCTTCAATAGATTTTGCAGCTTTTTCTTCTCCGGAATTTGTTATCCAGACTTTTGTTACAAGAAAAAATTCTTCTCTTTTTATTCCTGATTTTTTGATGGCAGCTCCGACACCTTCTTCGTTGTAATAAGCCTGTGCCGTATCAATCATTCTGTAACCGCAATCAATAGCGTCAGTCACGCAACTTTCGCATTCTTTAGGGTCGACAAGAAATACCCCGTAGCCTAAAACCGGCATTTCAACATCGTTGTTTAATTTTACTGTTTGCATGTTTATTCTCCTTTTGTTGGGTACTTAATTTTATTGGTATTGATAATATTTATTATGTGTTTTTTTATTTTTGTTTAAGCTGTGTTTGAAATTTTGTTAAAGCTTAATACAAAGAGTATATTATTTTTTTATACCTGATACTCCGTTTTAACATTAACTAATCCTCACCACAGGCTCGCGAACTCGCTGCGCTCAGACACACTCGCCTTGACGATGTTCGGATAAGTTTTTGTATAAAACTGCGTAAAGGTTAAAAAAATAATATACTCTTTGACTTCTTTTTTATTTCTCTTTACTTATTGAAGCCGGAAGTTTCATTGAAAATTTTATACGGAGCTTTTTAGAACAACTTATTGAAACAACTACAAAGCGAGTGTGTTTGAGGATTTTTTCTTTGATGATAATAAAGAAAACTTAAATAAGATAAAAAATCCGAGTTCGCGAGCTGGGGTTGAAATTAGTTGTTGTAAAAGCGAAGTATCTGAATTTGAAATGAAACTTCCGGCTGAAAATATAAAAATCCCCAGTAATATTAAATAATAAATATTATCAATGTACGATTGCTTAATAAATTAACCTAAAAATTTTTCATCACTTATGCCTTCTTTAATAAGGCTATAAAGATATGTTGTATCATATTATTCTCCTTGTAAAATTTTATCTGCCATTTTTACACCCGCCTCATAAGCCTTTTGTAAATCTTTCGGGAATTGATCTTCTTTATGTTTTAATTTTTTGTTTTTATCAAATGTTTCGACAACATATTTGTCATAATCGTTGAACTGATATGTATCATACGCAAAAATTCGCTCAGGTTTTGTAAATACAGTTTCTACCATAAATTCTGTTCTGTTATACATATCAGGATACATTTGATTAGCCAGTTCTTCTGTAACATTCATAGTATAAATCATTGCTGTTTTAAGCCTTTTAGGGGCAATTGAAGGATAGCCCTGCTTGTATTCAAAAAACGGAAACGTAAGGCGCTCAATAAAACACCTCATCATACCAGTTACATCGCTACAGTATATTGGGCTTGCCAGAACAATCCCGTCTGCTTGTGAGATTTTATCTAATAATGGCGTTAATTCATCCGGATATGCACATCTGCCAAAGTTTTTCCCATCTTTTAATTTGCAGGCAAAGCAGCTTCTGCACCCTTTAAAATCAAGGTCATAAAGATGAATAATTTCTATCTCTGCGCCGTTGTCTTTAGCCCCTCTGGCAAAACTTTCACACATTTGAGCCGTGTTCCATTGCTTTCTCGGTGAACCGTTTATCACATATATTTTTTTATTTGTCATCAACAATTTCTCCTTTATAATCTATCGCTTTTACCGTTCCGAGTTTGTGAATATCCTCGTCTGTGCGGTTGCCGTAGATTGTGATTTTGTTTAATTCTTTTTCGATGTTGTTAAACTCTTCATCTGTGAGAATAATATCTGCTGCGCCAAGGTTTTCTATTACCCTTTCGTCCTTTCTCATTCCCGGAATCGGGACAACATGCGGATATTTTTTGAGCATCCACGCTAAAGAAATCTGTGCCGGCGTTAACCCGTTTTTATTTGCAACTTCATTTAACAAATCCAATAGCGGCTGGTTTTTCTCAACATTTTCGGGCGCAAATCTTGTAATTACACGTCTTACATCATCGCCTTTGTATTGAGTGTTTTTGTTATACTTTCCGCTTAAAAATCCGCTTGCCATAGGTGAAAATGCCACAAAACCAATGTTTAACTCTTTGCATAACGGTATAACATCTTTTTCGAACATTCTCTCCATCATTGAATATTCGCTCTGGATAGCTGTCAACGGAGTAACTGCGTGGGCTTTTTTAATCTGTTCGGGTGTAGACTGGGACTGTCCCCAAGCGCGGATTTTGCCTTCTTTAATAAATTCGCCCATCCATTCTGCGACTTCTTCCACATTGCTGTCTAACGGTACTCTGTGTTCATAATAAATATCTATATAGTCTGTTTGAAGACGTTTTAATGAATCATTTAATGCGTTTGTAACACCTTTTTTGCTTAATTTGCCTTCAGGAATTTCCTGCCCCGGCTGAAATACAGGAACAAACTTTGTAGTTAAAATAATTTTATCCCTGAAAGGCTTAACCGCTTTGCCTACAAGAGTTTCGTTTGTATAAGGGCCGTAAGCTTCTGCCGTATCAAAAAGTGTACAGCCTAAATCATAGGCTTTATGCATAAGTCTTATAGATTCTTCCTCGCTCGGGATTGCACCGTAGCCGTGAGAAAACCCCATACAGCCGATACCAACAGCAGATACTTCAATATCTCTTAGTTTTCTGTATTTCATAATTAATTCTCCTTTATTTCAAATAAGGCTTAAATATAGCCTTGAGTTGAACATCGCAAAATCTGTCTGTCCAATCTAACGGTTCAAATTTTCCGTCTGACATGCACCAGCAAAGCATCATTCCGTAAAGCTCGCTGATTATAATATGGGTTAACAACTCAACAGGAGTATCTTCTTTAAGTTCCTTTGAGTTTTTCAGAATACTTTCAAGCATTTCGTAATCATAGAACCATTTTTTGCTGTCCATTGTTTCCGGTACATTATTAGGGTCAATAACATTTCTTATCCATTCGCGGCATACTTGAATCCCGCAAAATTCAACCTGCTCCATGAAACGTCGGAAATAATATCTAAGTTTGTCAAACAATTCAGCGTTTTCCATTTGCTCAAGTTCTTCAGCAATTTCGCAGAAAGGTGTTCTGCTGATTTCCATAACAATATCTTCTTTGCGTTTGAAATAAACATAGAAAGTCCCTTTTGCAACACCGGCTTTTTTTGTAATATCTTCGACATTTATTGCATCAAAGCCTTTTTCTTTAATAAGCTCCAGTCCTGCGGATATAAGTTTTCGTTTAGTTTCAATGGCTGATTTTTGTCTTTTATTCATAAAATACTCCTAATAATCTGACATTATAAATTATTAATGACTAAAAGTCAATGACCAATAGTCATATTATAATGAGAACACTAAAAATAATACCCCGGCTGCTGTTTTATTAGAAAAATAAAATTCTTATTGAAACATACAGACGCTGCTGATTCTCTGATAAAACTATAGTGAGGATGCTTGAGAGGATATTTTAGCTTCAATATAAATTTAAAAAAGATAAAAGTTCTGACCAAACAAGCAAGACATAATAATTTAGAAAATAGTTCCCGTATTATATGAAGATTTATTCAAAAAATCCCTGCTCTATGACTTCTTTTGCCGTAGTCATATTATCTGCATGGAGTATTTCGTTTTCACAAATCGGGCTGAAGTTTACAAGATAAATGCTCAGTTGTTCAACAGCCTCAGCGTTATACTCTTTACCCGCATCAAAAAGTTCTTTTTCATTCATAATAATTTTTCTTATATGATTCGGCAGCTCAAGTTGAAAGATTGTTTCAAAATATGTTACAGAAACTGAAAAACGCTGCTTGCGTCTGAGGAAAAAAATTACCCACCGTTTTATAAAATCTTTCTTATCCCGAACAGGCAAATTTTTTATATGTTCCATCAAATAAGAACGTATCTCATCCAGACTCATCACTTTATCAGCCATAAAGACAACTCCGCAACAATTAATAATATATATTGTACTATGTATTTTCAATACTTTAATTATTTGTAACAAACAGATATATTCAGTCAATTTTTGTATGCTTTTAGTTTTTATCGGGATGTAAGTGATGTAAGGAATTTTTATGAACTTTTCCACACAACTTAATTTATCCACCCCGAACAATTCAGCAAAAAAAGTCAATGAGCCGGTAAAAAATAAGAATTACAGGCAATATCAAAATGCACCTGAAAAAGATTCTTTAAAAATTTCATCTCAAGAAAATAAACCAAAGGAAAAGACAGGTCTTGTTAAAAAATGGGGTAAAATCGCTGCTACGGTCGGAGGCGGCATAGCCTTACTGACCGGAACACTTATTGCCAAAAAGAAACTTGATATAAAAAATGCCAAAAAACTTCAAGAGGAAGCAAGAAAAAAATCTGTAGAAATTGCACAAAAAGCCAGAGCTGAGCAATTAAAAAGAGAAGAAGAAGCAAGAATCGCAGCTCAAAAAGCATTTGAAGAAAAAGCACAACGCCGGCTTGAAGAAAAAGCGAAACTAAAAGCAGAACAAGAAGCAAAACTCAAAGCACAAAAAGAGGCCGAAGCGCAAAAAGCAGCTCAACTTGCAGCAGAAAAAGCTTATCAGAAAAAAGTTAAAAATATCTCGGATTCTTTTTTCCAAAAGTTTGGTGCCGGAGGAACAATTAATGTTGATAGTGATTTCGCTAAATTATATCAAAAATATACTGCGGATGAATTTCTGCAAGGAATAATTGACACGCGAAAAGAGGCCGAAAAGCAGGGCTTAAAAGAATCGGACATAAAAGCATTATTTGTCAAAATAAAAGAAAGCACCTTATCTACAAAATTTGAATATAAAGACGAGTTTGATAAAACTGCGTATGACTTTAATCTCTCGAAAGCAGCACAAAAACGCAAAGATATAATAAATGATATAGAAACTCTGGAACAATCAGTTGAACGTAAAAACGGCGAAACCTTTGGAGATTATCTGGCAAGGCTTGCTGATATCAGAAAGTCAAAAATGCAAAAAACATCACATATTGAAAGAGTCAAAGCTAAGCTCCAATATGATGACATTACACAAGAACCCGCCGGATTGACTGATGAAGAAATGAAAAGACTCCTTCAATGGAAGCCAGAAGTTTTTAAAGATTTGTCTAAAGAAGAGGCTCTTAACAAATTAAAACAATACGCAGATGGATGGACTCAGGCTCACACCGCTGATGAGAGCAACACTTCAGCATATCAACAGATAGAAGATATATTGCTCAAAAAAGCTTTTAAGCGTTACGATTCAAGTACTTATCGTTTCAGAAGCAATGATTATGAAGTTGAACCTTTATACAGATGGATGTCTATCTACAAAGGATACTACAAACTTAAACCCGATGGCAGCGTTGACTATAATTCAACAATAAAAAGTGTAGATGCTTTTGTTGATGAATACTTTAAAGTCGGCGGGGAATATACAGCCCCCAGAATGCAAAGCTGTTCCAAAAACAAAGGTTGCGCCGAAACATATTTTCATGACAACAATCAGGATATGACTGTAAAACTGGTAATACACCCGAAAGGTAAAGTATCTAAAGCCGCTGATTTGGGCTGGGGCAGATACGGGGAAAATGAAGCTGTTTATCCTGCCGGAACAAGGTTTAAAGTTATAGACAGACATCTTGAAGAATGTGTTAACCCGTATTACAAAGAAGATTCCCCATATTCCGATGATAGAGTTTTCTTTCGCTGGATTATAGATTTACAGGAAATGTGAGATTTGTTATAAAAATTAATAAGTTACAGAATACTTTGGCAATTTAAACCTGCTTAATACGTTTATTTATATAGGTTAGGTAAATGAAACTATTATTATGTTAGTAACAAGAATTGCATCAAAAGTAATAAAACTTCCTTCTGTATTAAAGCCAAAGAAAGTAACAAATACGGCTCCTGTGTCCATTCCTTCTTTAAAACCGGAGCTTGCCCGTGACACTGTTGAGCTGAAAAATACTGTAGCCAAAATTTTTGATGTGCAAAAATATGCGGAACAATCTCCGTATCTTTCGGCATATATAAAATTTTATGACAACTACAAAAATGTAAATTTTAATTTGGATTTTTTAGGTGTAAACCTTATAAAAATACTGGAAAAAGAACCTCAAAGAATTAAAGAATTTGAATGCATTGCAAAAGAAATTTCCGAAAGAATGCAGCAATTAAAATATTCTGAAGCGAGCAGACCGTATGCAGTTAAAAATTTATTGGATTTATATTATCACAACCCCGAAGCTTTTAAACAGGTGATGAAATCCGAAAAGCTGATAGATTTATTTTATATTAACGGTTATCAACTTAACAGAAATATTTCATTAAATGCATTAAAAGAAATGAAAAAAGGGTCATCAGATGATGTATTGGCTTATTATGTAGCTAACAGTGACAATGTTTATAATTCACCCGAGACAATCAAACAACTTAGCGAATTTTTATCTAAAAATACTACAGAAGGTGTTATTAATGTCACAAGAGCAGTAAAACATGCAGGTGCTTTCAATCAGGTAGAATTGCCTAAGTCTATGGGGAAAGAAATAAAGCTTATCAACAAAATACTTAAACCATTTACTAAAAAAGCAGATTTTTCCGGATACACATACAGCTATATGATGTCAGATTCAAAAGAAACTAATCTGTTTGATTACATTAATGGTAAAAAAACTCTTTCTCTTGCTGATGCAATGCAGATGATGAAATTTTTGCCAAGTCATTTAAGAAAAAAAGTTTTGGAAATGATAAAAGAAACCAAAATTGTCGATGACAGATTTAAATCAACAACATTTAATCCGGCGTTTGTCGACAGGTGGTTAAAAAACTGTAATTTTCAAACTACCATACAACATAATATTAATATTCCCGCAGGTACACAGGGGCGTTATGTGATAGGAGACACATGCAATCCGCAGCACGAATTTATTATTAATAATGTTCCAAAAGAATTTAGTTTTACAAATGTTGTGTATGACGCAAATCGAAACAGGTTTATACTTGATTCTAATATGAGAGTTTTATAAATTTTTATATTGTGTAAGTATTTATCAAACCCCGCCTGTACTATCAAAGATTGCTACATAGCGCAAGCTGCGCTTGCTCCGTAACGGCGGTCATATCTAATAAAAAAACGAAAACAACGAGTTTTCGTTTTTATATTGTAGTCACTATATACAGATTTGTACTTAATTAAATTAAATCATTGTTTAATTCGTGACGCCATTTAGCACGCTTCGCTAATCTTTATTATGCTCAGCGGCTAAAGAAGGCAAAAATAGCATAGACTGGGTTCGACTGAGCGACGCTTGCGTTGCGATTTTAGACTTTTAGTGACGGGAGGTCACTGGTTATTTAGACATGAAAAAATAGCATAGACTGGGTTCGAACCAGTGACCTCCCGGGTATGAGCTGCTTTTTGAGTTTTTTGATGAAATAAAAATCCGGTAAAATCAACATTTTTTCAGCATGTGAAACTTTTACAAAAATACCAAAACTGCATACCAATTACCCACAGATTACACACAGATTTTGGATTCTTTATTCATTTTGCACTAGATCATTCTTCGATAATTTAACAATATCAAAAAATACCTGTTAAATTTACTCAACGGCAAATGAACCAAAGCTCAAGTCAAGTAACGCTAGATAAATACGTATACTTAATGTCTGAATTGTACAAGATTGGGGCTAATGTGTTAAATGACGTTATTATTTTTTAAAAAGGTATTTCATCGTTAAACTCATCAATTCGTTCAATAGAATCTAACCGAGAATGAATATTACTTAAAATTATATTTTTCTTATCTTTTGAACAACTTTTTAATAAATTTAAAAAGTTTTTTAGTTTAGATGTTTCAAAAGTTTTCCTATTACTATATTTATAGCTGCCGTTAAGAAAGCATTGTATAATAAATGTGTTCTTTGGTACTGTGACTTCAAGCATTATTTTTTTATATAAATCAGATAGATTTTTTTGAACTATTTCAATATCATTCCAATATTTTGCACTAGAATATATTGCGCCAATTATATTAGCAAGGTTATCGCTAAAGGCTCTATATGTTTGTAATTCATCGTAATTGAACAAATCTTCGTTTACTGTATTATCTTGCAAAATTCGTTCAATATATTCAAAAGACTGGGGTCTTATATGTGGATTTATATTACACATTTTAGACAAAATATCATTATATTCAAAGTTTTCAATTTCGTTTTCTGTGATGATTTTCTCAAACAATTTGCCTATAAAGTATAACTCTGTTTTAAAATCATATACCTCATATTGAAAATCTAAAGGTAGCTCACACCACCAAGCTAAAGAAATACTCTTATTGAAATCTACGGTATTTAATGCTTTTTTGCCAAAGCCAAAGTCAATTATTTTAACAAAGCCATTTTTATCAACCAATATATTCCCTGAACGAATATCACGATGTAAGATGTTTTGACTTTCTAGGTAGGCAAACCCATTTATTATTTGTTCAAAAATATTGTTAATATTTTCAGGATAAAGTTTAAGGTATTCTTCAATATTCGAACCATCTATGTACTCCATTAATATATAACCAGTATGATATTCTTCAAAAAGATAATAGTTATATATTCTAACAATATTATTGTGAAATAATTTATGCATTAATTTAATTTCATCAACGAAATTTTTATAATATTTTTCTGGTTGAACACCTTCTATTGGTGAATATTTTTTACATACAAATTGTTCATTTATAGTCTCATCTTCAACTAAAATTGTATAACCTAATGCTCCACTTCCCAATGGTTGAATAAATTTATAATCTTTTTTTCTTGTAAACTTTATTATTTCGGGAATTGCATTATTCATGTTTTGTAGTCTTGCCATATTATTCCTCTATTATTGATAAGATTATATAACAAACAGCTACTTGTGTAATATGAAACAAACATTAAAAAGAATTGCATTAATCTCCCAATAATTTTATGGAGAATATTTGAACTCTTATCCTTTCGAGTTTGAACTCTATCTTTGTTTTTTTTAATTAATAAAATCAATGCTTTTGAAGATATGAAACTTTTTCAAAAATGCCAAAACTGCATACCAATTACCCACAGTTTTTGGATAATTTTTTTATTTTTTTGTGTATTTTTAAGATTACAAAATTACAAAAAAATAAAATATGCTTGAAATATAACAATAGCAATAATTTTGAGTGTAATTTAAAAGTAATTTTGTGTAATTACATTCTTACTCTAAAGTTACATTGATTTTTTAAACTCATATACACGTGCATTTATAAGTTGAGTAAATGCATTATTGAGTTTTTTATGCAACAACTTAACAAGCGGTGTTATGTTGCCGATTTCTTCAATTTCCTGAAAGTCATTACAAAAATGCTCCGCAACAACACTTACGTTGTACGCTTCTTCAATTTGTTTGTATAGTTCTTGTAAATTAAATTCTTCTTTGTTGTTCAACTTATCCATAACTCAATTATATCAATAGTTACGAACGGTTGCAATCAATGTAAATAGGTGTAAATAAAGGATTTTAACCGATTTACGATTTTATATATTTATTTAAAAATAATTATATATAAAAGTGGTTAAAACATTGAGTTTTAGCTAATTTACAAGATTTTGGAAGCTTTACACCTTCCAGAATAAACGTGGTTAAACTTTTTTATACCTCTATATATAAATATATATAAGAGAATCCAAAAGTTTAATCAGCTTTAAACTGGAAATTATGAGGTTAAACAATGGATTATATTAAAGAATTTATTTCAAAACTAGGCACCGTAGATACTGCACAAAGAAAATATGAAACATTTAAAGATTTTTTGACTCTTAGCACATATTCACTTGCACAACCATTCTATCGAAGTGAAGAAATAGAGTTAAAATACAAATACATATCAAGCAAATACACAAAAGAGCAAGCAGAAGAATTTCCAAAACTGCTTGCTCTTTTAGTATCAGCACTCGAAGAACAACATCAAGACTTTTTAGGTGAAGTGTTTATGCAGTTAAATTTAGGTAACACTCACAACGGGCAGTTTTTCACACCATACAGGGTAAGCAAAATGATGTCGAGCATTACAGGTTATCACGTAAAAAAATATGCAGGCAGTGAAATAATGACATTATGCGAACCTTGTTGCGGAAGTGGTGGTATGATTATTGCTTTTGTAGAGGCTTTAATGGAGCAGGATATTAATTATCAGCACTGTTTATATGTTGAAGCAACTGATATTGATGAAATGTGCTACAAAATGACATATATTCAATTGTCTTTACTTGGAATTCCTGCAAAAGTTATATGGGGTGACAGTTTGTCAATGAGATACAATGAGGTGCTTTATACTCCGTTTTTCTTTTTAGGTGATTTTAAACAAAAGCTTGAAGACAGGGCAAAGATAAATAATACGCAAGAAGCTGTTTCAGAAGATACAGCAGTAAATACAGGAAGTCAGTTAAAATTGTTTAAGTTTTTGTAGATGATATTAAAGAAATCCGATTATTATCTATATAATAAATGTATGGAAAATAATTCTTATGAACAATTTAATAAAACTGAAATAGAATTATGGCAGATTGCTGCAATTAAGCAGGGAATAAACGACATTGATTGTGGAAAGTTTATTTCTATTGAAGATTTAAAAGATATGTGGGCATTAAATTAATCCTCATAAAGAGAGTCATGTGCTATAATTAAACACATGGTAAAGCGTTCACAAGCATTGGAAGTATATTTTTACGCAACAGGGTCAGGCAATGAGCCTGTTCGAGAATGGTTAAAAGATTTACCCAAAGAAGATAAGAAAACTATCGGCTTTGATATAAAAACTGTTCAATACGGCTATCCTATCGGAATGCCATTAACTAGAGTATTACACGGTACTGACGGTTTAGAAGAAATCCGTTGTAAACTTTCAAACGGCATAGCAAGAATTATCTTTTATGTTGAAGATGATACAATGGTGTTATTACACGCTTTTATCAAGAAAACTCAAAAAACACCGCAAAAAGAGCTGGATGTTGCAATCAAACGGTATAAAGACTTATGCAAAAGATAAGATTATACGCTTACCCAAGTATTTTGCAACTTTTTCTATTGTATTCAATGTGATTGAAGTGTTTTCAGGGTCAAGAATACGGCAAATAGCGGTTCTTGATGTTTCTAGTTCTTTTGCAAGACGATTAACGGAAATGTTGTCAGCAATCATCTTCTGCTGCAATTCATATGCAATAACTCTTTTTATCGCAGCAGCTTCTGACTCTTGAAGAATTTCTTCTTCTTCAAGAAAACTATCGAAATTAGAGCCTACATGTTTTTTGTTGAGCATTATCTGTTCCTTTTTTTGAATGAATGAATAATTCATTCATTAATTATATTGTACCAAATTTGGTACAAGTTTCAACCCCTATATATTGAAAAGTTATAATTCTTTCAATCGAGCAACTCTGCTTATTTGAGAAAGAATATCAATATCAGATAATTTACCTTGTTGTGCATTTATGCAATTATTCATTGATTTAACTAGTCTTTGTATTGTTTTATAACTTTCTGATCTTTGAATCACACCTTTAATTGTTCCACTATTTAAAATTGTTAAGAAAAAAAGTAATATTGGATTTGTAGCAAATAAACTACTTATTGCAATACTAAAGATATCTTGTATTCCGTCAGAAAGTAGTAATTTAATTGGATGTTTTGAGTTTAGCTCCTTAATTTTTTCATTGTACTTTTTAATTTCAGCTTCTCTTTCTTCTATTGTCATATTTGAAAGTCTATCAAATAAAACTCGTACTGTATTTCGTGTTGTTTGAGAAGATGTATATTCTTCAAATTCATCAAATGGTATGTATGTATTAATATCAAAGATATCAATAGGGGAAATAAAGTTTTTAACTTTATGCTTAGTTTCTTCTAAATCTTGAAAACTTTTGTAGTTTGTTGGTGTTGCATATTTATAAAAATTAAGAAAATCTCCAATAAGTCTTGAATATTGTGAATCTAAAGACTGTATTTTCCCACTTGGTGTATATATAAATGATGGGAAATATGTAGCATTAAGAGCATTGGCTAAATGTATATTTTTTGAAAACATCATAAACTCTAAACTCAAATCCTTTTGAGTAATTCTGCTTATAGCTTTTTGTATGATTTGATTGACACCAATATGCCCATAAGACCATAATCCACCTCTGTTAAATAATTCAAAACTCTCTCTTAATGCTTGTTTAGGCCAATAAAAAAAATTTAAAATTTCAGTAGTTGGTATGTTTAAAACATTTGCTAATTCTTTAGATATATCCAATATATATGGCTGAACTTCTGGATTATTGAAAATGTAGTTACTGTTAATTTCTTTCAAATCAATTACAGACAATAAAGATAATGCTCGTCTATTAACAACACTATTTTGATTAATAGCATATGCTTCCTTTAAAATATCAGTATCAAGGCGTTCTTCTGGTTGAATATTAAGTATTTTGATTCTGTTTTTTTCAATTAAAGAAAAGAAATTCTCTTTTGTAAAATTAGAATTAAACAAAATATCATTTTTTTCTTTCAATGGTATAGATACATATATTGTGTCATACATTAAAAGATTATTTCTTAAGTCTATATTGGGCGAAGTTGTAAAATCCATATAACAAGCAGACTTATTTCTATCCCAAAACTTGAGATTTTCTTTTGTAAATTCTCCACTATAAACTTTATCTATATTTGCAAACCATAGCGTTTCATCTCTCTTGATAAAATCCAATTTCACCGGTTGCATGCTAAATGCTGGGATTTCCATTATATGGTCATTATTCAAAAAAATATCTGTTTTAGGATTCCCAGTTTTTATATAAGTTTCTACATAATCATCATTATTTTTAGACTGTTCAATCCTAAAATCAAAGACTAATTTTAATTTATTTAATTCTTTTTGTAAAGCTTCTTTTTCTTCTATTGATGAGTAATCAGCACTAATCACAAATTGTTTGTTATTAAAGTCTGTTGTCATATTTTTGATTTTATAATTATTAAATTTCGCCTTTAAAAAATGTATTAACGCATTATGAGTAAAAAAAGCTCCTTCAAAATTCTTAGAAATTTCAAAATCATTTATTATTGGAATTTCCTGAATAAAATTTTCTGGTAAACTTTCTGTGAGATAAGATGGATTTCCCAACATTTTTATACTGTATTCAAATTCTTTTTTTAATTCTTCATAAGTAAAAAATGGAAAATCTTTTAAATTTTCAACATAAATATTATATTTATCATTGTTTAAAAGAAAAATCCTTGTTTTTAAAAATGGATATTTTGCCCTTAATCTAAAATCATCTCTTCTAACATTAGGTGAGTAATCTGCAACCATAGATTCCTTTAATTCAATATTCACTTTCTTGATTTTACTATATAGCTTAGTAAAATCTTTGTTTATTAATTATTTTTTAACAATATTTATTATCTACAAATCCAAACTCAAATACACATCATCCATTTCATCTTGCGTAATTCCTATGTAGCGGAGAGTTACAGCAGGTGATGAGTGATTGAAAAGCTTTTGAATGAGCGTTATTTCATAGCCGTTGTTGTAGGCATGATAGCCAAAAGTCTTTCTTAGCGTATGAGTTCCGATTTTTTCTTTTATTCCGACTGCTTTTGCAACATCATTAATAATTTTGTATGCCTGTTGTCGCATTAAAAAGCCTTTATTCCATCTTGAAACCTCGCTATTAAGGGCGTTACGGTCTTTGCTTTCGCAAAGCCCTACAACCTCAGCTCGGTTGCGCTTACGAGATATGAATAAAGGCTCGTTTTCGTTGTATTCTCTTGTCTTTAAATATTCTTTCAGTGCTGATTTTGTACTGTTTGATAACGGAAAATCTTTGAACTTATTTGTCTTTTTCTCTCTTAAACTTATTCTGTCTTTGTTAGGTTCGAACTTTTTATCCAAAGACGAAAAAGTAATTATAGAGGTTAATTCCGTGTTTTATAACCTGCTTGAAATGCAAAAATCAACAAAAAATAGCATAGACTGGGTTCGACTGAGCGACGCTTGCGTTGCGATTTTAGATTTTTAGTGACTGGAGGTCACTGGTTATTTAGACATGAAAAAATAGCATAGACTGGGTTCGAACCAGTGACCTCCCGGGTATGAGCCGAGCGCTCTGACCAACTGAGCTACTATGCCATTTTATTTGATTTTTATTCAATTTTCATTTTAGCTCAGTTGGTCTTAAATCTAAAAGCGGCTTCGCTTTCAGCTCGCCTAGTGAGCTACTATGCCATTTTGTTTGTTTTTATTCAATTTTCATTTTGACATTCATTATTAAAAATTATAGATTTATAAAAAATGCCAAACTGTAGTCATTATTATTAAATAAACAATAAAAAAATACAATATTTAATTTGTTAAATAATATTAAATATACAATATAAACATAACAAAAAAAATTTATCACGGGGCTTAAAGCTATTGCTTAAGCCAATATAAAGGTTTTTACATGGAAGTTTACCAGAATTATAAAAAATATCGTGAGTACGTTCCGGAATACAAACAGTGGAAAGAAGAAAGAAATAATCAAGAAGCAAAAAGGCTTGAATATATTAAACGCAACCCTGATGCAATAAACAAAGACGACCTGCAAAGAAGCAAAGCACTGTTGCATGCCATCGATGTAATGGATGAATACTCGCAAAAAAATGCGGAAGACATGGAAGTTGCAACAGAAATGGCAGCCGGTCAGGCTATTGAGATAGTGAATATTGCAGGGCTTGGCGCAGGCATGCTTACAATGGCGTTGCCGCCTGTTTCTAAAGGGCTTAATAGTCTTTCTAAAAAATATCCTAAATTAGTATTTCCTATAATGATGATACCAACGGCAATCGGATATGTTGCCAGTATTGTAGCAAGCTTTCCTATTATGGCATGGGCGGCCAAAACGCAGGTCGGAGCTTCCCGTCAAGGGCGTTTTGAAGCAATGAGAAAAGACCTCAACAACCCCAACAGCTTTGCTGTTTTGACTGATGAACAATTAAAACAGGCTCAAAATGATGCTCAAAATATTACAATTCCGGAAGAAAACGAGAAAAAAGATTTAATTAATCTCGGTTTTAAAGATGTTTTCAAAAACCTGAAAAAGCTTGTAAAAAAAGATAAAGAATATGAAAAGCAAAGAGCGGAGTTTGATAAAAAATTAAAAGAAAACGAAAAACATTTTAATGATTCGCTAAGCGAAAAAGATATCCAAAAAGCAAAACGTGACAGGCAGCTTTTGACAAAACTTGTTGAAAAAATTGATATTGCTTCGCAAGATTATGCCGAGAATGTTGAAATGGCAACAAATTTTGCTAACATTGCAGCTATCGGCAGCGGTTTTTTGACAGGATGGATTGCAAATAAAATATTGAAGTTATTAAAACTTAATCAGGCTGCGGGTTATGCAAAAGCAATACCTTATGTGGTGGGTATCGGAGTATCAATGGTTGCCGCTGTTTATTCAGCAAAAATCCAAAAACAAGCTTCTCGCATAGGTCGTTTTAAGGCAAGACAGGAGCTTATGAATAACCCCGATACACTTGTATACGTCGATGATGAAAAAGCTTCGCAAATCAAAGACGCAAAACCGATTGAAGAAAAGAAAAAGCCTAATATTTTTAAATTTCTTTTGCAGGTTATCAAAGACAACAAAGAGTACGAACAATATAAAAAAACAGAAGGTTTAAAAGATAAAAAGCTGCACAAAGCTATTGAAAAACTTCAATTGACAGACGAACAGCTCAAAGAGGCAAAAGCATTGCAGCAAAATACATTCAAAACCTTTAACGCAGTTGATGAAAAATCTCAAACTTACGCTGAAAGCGTCGAGGCACTCGGACAAAGCATACAAATGCCAGTTGCTATGGTGGGTTCGTTACTCGGTATGGGTATAGGCTTTTTGCTTAACAGAAAATCAATGAAAAACCTCAAAAACCTTAAAGATTCGCAATTGAGCACTGTAATACTGAACGCAGTGTCTAAATTTGTCGGCGGCGTAGTTGTCGGTTTGTTACCTGTGTTTGCACTTGAATACTATATTACAAAAGAACAGAAGAAAGCATCACGCGTTGCTGATATGCTTGCGATAAAAGATTTGAACGATTACAGGCACTTTGTCGATTACAATAATTTGTCTAATGCGTCTGTACAGCCGGAATCAACGGAGCTAACCGGCGGCATTAAAGCTGTTAACAAGCCGCAAAGCCTGTTAGAACAATTGAACAATAAATATAAAGAAATGTAAGTTTTGTTTAACAAAAGTAACAATATAGTATTGTTTTAAAGTTTTAGTCAGCCTGAAATATGTTGCCCTGCGGACTTTATAAAATAGCATGGTATATTTTCCGTTTGGTATAGATTTACAAAGTTTTTACAAAGTATATAAGTAAACTTTTTTAATTGATATAACTATCATAGCAAGTTTGGAAGGGTTAGATATGATAATGTCGTTGGGTATTATTAAAATTGCTGTGGAGTTTAAAACCAAAAAATTTTTAAATGCTGTATGTAAATTTTTTACGATAAAAACAAATACCTGCAATGAACATTTTTTAAAACAACAGTCAGAGCTTATTTGCTTTTTGGGTTTAAAAGATAAAAACGGAAATATAATTCACTTTGGAGATATACTTGCAGACAATCGCAACAATCTGTTGACACCCGTATGCGAGATAGAAAACGGAGAACATGTCTTTTTTTTCAAACCGCTACAGCACCTTGACAAAAAAATAAGCATCGGTTGCAAATCTACTTACAGCAATACTCTTGAAATTATAGGCAATATATATAAAAATACAAAAACTTCCGTCAAATTTCCAAAACAAGAATTATACATTAATAAATCTATGGAATATTGTTTTATAGAAAATACAAACACAAGTTACTTGCATTAAAAGAATCAGCACATACAATGGTTATAAGCTGTCTGCCTCAGTAAGACGGTGAAAAGAGAATAGAAATAAATGGAGCGGTGTCCGAGTGGTTTAAGGTGCAAACCTGGAACGTTTGTGCGGGGGCAACTCCGCCGGGGGTTCGAATCCCCCCTGCTCCGATTTTGACCCGAAGGGGTCTTTTTTATTGCATAAGGGGGATGAGAACTGTATTTTAATGTCCAGTTTGTTGTATATATAATAAAACGTCGGTTGGGCATACCTGCCCAACATCACTGAATATTGACCGTAGGAAGTTGATTGCTATTGTATTCTTAAACCGGTCGGAATCGGACTTTATCAGAACATAAAATCATAAAGCATATTTTAAATTATGCTAAAAACTCCCAAAATCAAAGAAAAAGATGTGTCCAATTAATGTCCAAATTTATTGTTGGGCATGTATGCCCAACCTACTGACTAGGATTTGTGCCTTGCGTCAGTTTATATTTTGTGAATATTTTAGCTGCGTAAGATAGGCAAAAACCGGATTTAGTACATCCTGTGTGTTACCTTGTAATAATTCTTAAAATTAGTATTTGCCATATATATTTTTGAAGTATACTTAACTAATAAATTTAGCTGCATTCCTGTGGCAGTTTATGTTTGTTATTGTCTGCATCACTGATTTAACACAAACATAAACATCAAAATCTATCGGCTATATTCAGATTATAGGTATCGGTTTAATGAAAGAGTACAAGTCAAAATTTACAACAATGATAGTCCAATCACTTTTGGGACTTTTTGCAACATGGTTTGTTTACAATCTTGTTGGTAAACTCACTCACAGCTTATTGTTTGCAATTATTGCAGGGTTTATTGTTCTTACATTTTTTGTTTACAAAGTTTTTTATATGGATTTTATTACTATAATACTGACAGAAGACAAAAAATTATTGATAAAAAGATTTGGAAAAATTATTAAAGCGTTATGTATAGACAGTTACATCTGGTCGGAGTATTCCAAGTACTCTAATAAAAAAGACGCTGATGATCAAGACATCTATTATGTAAACAAAGAAACCGGACAAGAAGCATCAATAGACTGTACAAATCTCAACAGTGATGATTATGAAGAATTGCTAACAGTATTAGGGGCCAAAAATCAGAATACAGAGCCGGTAAAAGTAGAGACTATTAAAAAATAAGGAGATTAACAATGGAAATGAGTCAATACATTCTTATAGTAGGCGGGATTATTGTTTTAAGCTTTGTATATCAAGGTATTGGGATTTATATCCACTCTATGCATAAAAAGAAGTTTGAAAGTGAAAATCCGGATGCTTCAATGATGATAGTAAAAGACTGCAAATGGCATCCGCTGGGATTTACAAACACTCTGACCTGTCTGTCCGTAAACGGAGAACCCAAAGAACAGATAATGGCAGGTTTTGGTCAGGTTGCATATTACCTGAAACCAGGAACCAATGTTTTGGAATTGCAATATGAAACCCAAAGACCCGGAATCCTTCACAGATGGGTAAGAACAACTTATGATCCTCAAAAAATAGAAGTCAATGTTGAACCTAAAAAAAAATATGAAATTTCTTACAATAAAAATCAAGGCTTCGAGTTTAAGGAAATTGCACAATCAAAACAATGAAGCTAAAATATCTGTAGTACTAAAAGTTTTCAAAAATAAAACAAATGCGAATTTTTAAAAATGAATCCAATATGCATTTTTGACCCGAAAGGGTCTTTTTTATTGCATAAAGGGAAGTGAACTTCCTCATGATAATATTTGTACAGGTATAAAAGTTCAACAGAGTACATTTTTCACAAGCTATACGATATTGCTTATAATCTCAATATCAGCTGTACAATATTACTCATTTAGAGGAAGCTTTATAACAACGCTAAAAACATTTTCTTTAGAAGATTCAAGCTCAATAGACCCGTTCATTGCCAGTACAAGACCTTTTACAATAAACAGTCCCAGCCCTGTTCCCCTCGTAGTTCTCGTAGTTTTGTCATCTATCCTTATAAATTTACCGAACAACTTATTCAATTTATCCGGCGGAATATAGTCATATGAATTAGAAATTTTTATAACCGCATGATTTTTTGTTTTGTTAACATCTATTTTTATTGGGGTACCTTCATAAGAGTATTTGTACGCGTTATCAATCAGGTTAATAAATACCTGCTCTAATCTGTCGTTGTCAGCAAACACATCCGGAAAATCCTCCGGAATATCCACGACAACTTCTCTTTGCGCTTTGTGTTTTGTAGACAGTATTGCATCGTTTATTGTGTCAGCTATATTTACTTTATCAATAATAAGGTTAAGTTTGGAACCCTCAATGTCAGGAATAACAAGAAGGTCTTCCACCATACGGCTCAATCTTTCAGATTGGTTTTTGATTATTTTTAGTGACTTTTGTTTTGTTTCCTCGTCAAGCTCTATATCCTGTCTCAAAAGTCTTGATGTGTAGCCTTTTATACTTGTTAAAGGAGTTCTGAACTCGTGGCTTACTGTATCAATAAGGTTAGAGCGGAATTCGTCCAGCTTTTTAAGCTCCTTGTTTGTGTGTTTGAGTTTTTTGTATGTATTGTTGATTTCATCAGCCATTTTGTTAAATTCTGTGGCAAGAAAAATTATTTCATACGGGGTAAATATGTTGGACAACATTCTTATCTTTCGGTTGTAGTTCCCTTTTGATAAGGCTATTATGCCTTTAAACAACTGTCTTATGTTTATATAAAGGTAAGATGTGTAAATTCCGACAACAAATATAATAAAAAATGCGGATAGACACAAAGCGAGTATAATCTTGTATCTCGCAGTATTAATCGTAGTTTTGGTTATGTGATGGGTAGTGTTTACGATAATTGTAATATCTGGATCAGTCAGTTTAAAATACGCAAGCGGCTGGTTTTTAACCTTGCCAAAAAGTTGTGATTTATTTTGTACAAGATGTTTTGGCAAGGCATATGTTACACGCTCATAATCTTTTTTGTTGTAATTATGCGCGGCGAGAAGCATTCCGCCTTTACCTAAAATATATATTTGCCTGTCATCTTTTTTGTATATATTAAAAATCTGGTCTTTAAAAATTTGTATATCAACAGTTGCAAGTATTGCCTCGTCTTCGTCTATCTTTTTTAAGATTTCTATTTGCTTGGTGCTGTCGTTGTAGGTTGAATACTCCTGCCATTTAAGATACTTATCCTTATCCTGTTTATGGATAATATGCAGCTGTGATATCAAATTAGAGGTAGTAAAAAGGTCTCTTAAATACTCCGTGCGTCGTTGTTTTCCGTTTATATGCTTAAGCGCAAGCACAATCTGGTCAAGCTCATCTTCTCCTGAGCGGGTGAAGGTTTCAATATTGGATGCAATTGATTCCGATATACTTAAAGCCGAATATTGCAGCTCATTTCTGACTGCATGCTGGTTAATGTTGTTGACAATAATCGCACTGACAATAGTCGGTGTAATAACGGCGAGCAGTAGAACAAGAATTATTTGTTCTACTATTTTTAATCTTTTTATCTCTCTTATTTTTTTCATAAACTATTCTTCTGACGCACTTATGGGTGTAAGCTTGTAGCCTACGTTTGTAACAGTGTGAAGGTATTTCGGATTTTTTGTATCCTCTTCAATTTTTTGCCGTAACCCTCCGACATGGACTCTTACCATTCTGACATCTTCGTCCGAATCATACCCCCAAACCTCGTCTAATAATACAGCAAGCGAAACCGAATCATTAAAATGCTGCATAAGGCAGTATAATATTTCAAATTCAGTCGGGGTAAGTTTTATCTTTTTGCCGTTTATTGAGGTTTCCAAAGATTCAGGAAAGAGCTCAATATCTCCCATTTTTAAAATTTCCTGCTTAAAAGAAGAATCCTGCACAGTGTTGTCAGAGTTTCTTCTCATAAGCGCTTTTACCCTCAACAAAACCTCTTGAATGTCAAAGGGCTTAACAAGATAATCATCCGCGCCGCAGTCAAAGCCCTGTGTTTTGTCCCCGATAGTTCCTTTTGCTGTCAACAACAAAACAGGTACATCCGGTTTTGACCTTCTCAGGTTTTTGCATACGTCAAACCCGTTCATTTTAGGCATCATAACATCCAACAAAACAAGGTCATAATTGTTTGTTACTGCTTTGTTCAGTCCGTCCATTCCGTCAGCGGCAGTGTCAACAATGTATCCGCTGTGCGAAAGGTCAAATTCTAAAAGCTCTCTTATTTCATCATCGTCATCAACAACAAGTAATCTTTTTGACATAAATTTCCCCTTTGATAAAAATATTTTCTCACATTAAAGCGCTCTAAACAATAATTTGTAAAGAAATTGAATATATGAGGATAATGCAAAAAAATGATTTTTTGATTTTTTTGTAACAATTTCTTAATAAATGACGAAAAATATGTTATAAAATTAAAAAATTGGGAATTATTAATATAGAAACAAGTTTTTTGGTTAGCAATTTATACTCCGGACAATAATGCGATGGTAAAAGACAATAGAGAAAATAGCCAAAATAGCTTATATAATAGCAATTTTGCTCTCCACGAAGCTCTAAAAATCGTTTGTGACAAGGGTTTGGGAGGGTATATGGTTAATTTAGCACAACAACGCAATGCGCAAATCATTGCGTCATTTGATTGTGCGCAAGATTCAGCTGTCTTGCTGAATTATTCTGCTTTGAATAATGAATTATTTTTTATACGTTCATTTCTTTCTCTTTTTTTACGAACAAAAGAGAAAGAAACGAACCAAAGAAAGAGAAAACAACGTATATCAAAACAGTCTCTAATGTATTTAACTTCAAAATTTTCTAACCGCTTCGCTTAACGAAAATTTTGTACGTAAATACAAAGAGTCTGTAATCAGCCACAGCGGCAGAGCCGCACACCGCTTACGCGGTACAAATAAAGAATTAGCACAGTAGGTTGGGCATACGTGCCCAACACAAAAAAATAAAAAAGAATTAGTTATTACATAAAGGACATAAAAAGATGAAAAAGATTTTT
>CALUTJ010000014.1 GCA_944323685.1 Candidatus Gastranaerophilales bacterium
GCGGATTTTGAGCGGCTGTGGTGTCGAACGAAGTGAGCGAACAGCCATGTGAACAAGGTTAATGCAGTGAAGAATTTTTAGAATAAAAATTCGAAACGGAATACTAAACCTTGTGAACGTCAATAATCCAAGAGCGGATTTTGAGCGGCTGTGGTGTCGAACGAAGTGAGCGAATGTGTAAAGACCTGACAGTATGCTATTTGCTAAAAACACAAAGCCGGCTCAAAAGCTTGTGTGTTCTTAAATAGCACACCAAAACCAAAATTTCACATACACAAACATTGCCATATTGCAAAAAAATGTGCCTCAAAATGGCAGATAAATTATTTCACACTCCTGACTAACAGCTTATAATAATCTAATCTAGTGTCGCAGTTGGCGCCTCGAGCCTTCGAGCCGTCACTGCTCACCTTTGCCTTCTTTTTCGGCTGAACTGTGGTGAAGCCTGAAAAATGGCTTCACTATGTGAACAATGTGACACTCCAAAAATTCGTTCACGTCACTTTGCTCCTTATCACGAATTTTTCTCGGACATTCTATTTGTTAGCGTTAAAATCTATTATGTCAGACTGATATCCCCCTTTGCACATTTTTAAACTGCTGTTAAAATTAAGCTTATGGAAAAATTGAAAGAACACAAAGCAATTTTTATAATATCAATTTTGTTTTTGATAAATATTTTTATTTTTAACGGCAAAATGATTAATATTCATACGGATTTTGGGCGGGAAGTTCTTTTTTCCAAAATGGTATCGCAGGGTGCTGTTTTGTACAAAGATATTTTTAACACTTTTGTCTGTCCGTTTTCGTATCTGTTTAACGGTATGATTTTAAAATTTGCACCAATAAATTTAAACACATTTTATATACTCGGAGCGTTGAATTGCGCTGTTATTTCAGGCGGGATTTATTTTATAAGCAGAAAATTTTGCGGCACTTTTATCTCAGCAGTTTTGTGCATTTTTGTTATGTATTATTGCTGTTTTTATGCCGGATTAATGAACTTTTTAACTCCGTATTCATACGCAATTGTTTACGGCTTGTGCGCTTGTATTATATCCATAATTGCGTATTTGGAATTTTTGAAATCCGATAAAAAAGTTTTTTTATATGCGGCTTTTCTGTTCGGAGGCTTAAGTGCTTCCTGTAAGTACGAATTTTGTTTGTACGGTTTGTTGTTGTTTATATTTTTCTTTATAAAAAAATGCAATATAAAAGATATTCTATACAGCCTTGGGGCATTTTTGTTTTTCCCAGTGTTGTGCACAGCGTTTTTGTTTTTACAGGGACTTGCAATTCAAGACATATCAAACTATCTTGAGCTTTTAAAAAACTTTTTGCATCAACCCTATTTAAAAAAAGTTTATGCAATAACCTGTTATTTAAACAAAGACTCTTTAGTTTCATCAATAAAAACTTTTGCTGTCGCAGGAATTTTATTTTTTACAGTGTTCAAACTGTACAGAAATGATTCTGCCGGTTTTAAAACCACAAGATTTATGCTGTGGAGTGTTTTGATTGTCGGGGTGTTTTTCTTTTTTCATGTTGCGGAATATTTTTCTTACGCATTTTTCGGATTTGTAACTTATGCGATATTGTTGTTATCGTTGTTTAAAATAAAAGAGTTGTTTAATGATAAAGCGGTATTATTTCTTGTATCAGCTTCGCTTGTTATAAGTGTAAAATCGTTCTGGTTTTTGTCGGCAAATTTTTACGGAAGATATTTTCTGCCGCTGCTTGTAATTTCGTTGTTTGTTGTTTTAAAAGAGTTTTATTTTAATGAAGAAAACCCGCAAAAAACTTTTGAAAAAACCTTTTGTGCAATCCTGATATTTTTGAGCGTTGCCGCTTTCAGAATAAACGCAATTGCCATAGTGTTAAAAGACAGAGTGTTAAAAACGCCTTACGGAAATATCAATCTTACAAAAGAGGAAGAAACCATATTCAAGCCGCTTGTTGAATATATTGCAGAAAATACCAATAAAAAACAAACCCTTGTTGTACTCGGACAGGCGCCGTTGTTGAATTTTTTAACGGATAGAGATTCCTTCCCGTTTTACAGTCATTACGATGAAGCTATTGCCGGAGCTTACGGAGATAAAAGAATAATTGAAGCTTATAAAACAGGATGTCCTGATTATATAGTTGTTTTTGACGGGCAGGCAGAAGGCTCTTATTGCAAATCATACGGAAAACAAGTTTGCGGCTGGGTGTTTAAAAATTACAACAAAGAAAAAGAAATCGGCAAAAGCGAAAGAGTTTTTGTCATGAGGAAGAAATAAAATGGGGGTTATTGAATTTATAAAAAAAGAATATAAGTTAATACTTATACTTTTATTCCTGTTTTTGATAAATGTTTTTATTTTTCAAAACAAAATGACTGCGCTGTATATTGATTTTGGCAAAGAAATATACCTGCCAAAAGCAATTGCTCAAGGCGGGGTTCTTTTTAAAGATGTGCTTGCGATTTTCGGGCCTTTTGCTTACCTTTTTAACGCACTTGTAGTAAAACTTTCAGGCGCAAAATTAAATACCTTTTATGTTGTGGGAAGTTTTAACGCATTTTTGATAATTTGTGCCATTTATGCTTTGAGCAGAGAATTTTTATCAAAACTCACATCTTTTGCAATAGCCTTTTTTGTCCTGTATTATTGCTGTTTTGTGCCTCATGTGATGAATTTTGTCACTCCGTATTCATACGGTATGGTATACGGACTTTGTGCGACGTTATACAGTGCATTATTTTTTGTAAAATATTTAAAATCAGAAAAAAATGTATTTTTATATTCGGCATCATTTTTGTGCGGGCTTGCTGCGGTTAACAAGTATGAATTTATTTTGCCATTTTTGATAATTGTTTTGTTTTTACTTTTAAAAAACAGAGATTATTTAAAAGTTCTAAAAGCTTTTGCGTTTTTTTTAATTATGCCTGTTTTTTGTGTTACGCTGCTTTTTATTCAGGGCTTAACATTAACCGAATTTTTAAATTACCTTGATATATGGTTTAAGTTTGCTAATTCGTCATCTATGAAAAATTACTACACGGGTACGTTTTATTTTTCAGTGCAATACTTTGTAATAGCTTTAAAGTCTTTTGTTTTTTCCGCTGTTTTTCTTACTGTCATATACATGATGATTAAAGGTATCGATATTATCGCTAAAAACAAAAAAGCACTGTCAATCTCATTGTATGTTTTGGCATTTACACTTTTTGCGCTGTCAGGCTATGTGTATTCCAAAATATTTACATACTTTGTTTTTTGCTCTGCTGCAATGGCAGTTTTTGTACTGGCAGTTTTTAAAATTAAAGAATTCAATAAAAATTTGCCCCTGTTTTTTGTTTGTATTTTTTCTCTTGCAGTCGGGTTAAAGTCATTTTTCTTTGTGCAAATAAACCAGTACGGGCGGTATTTTTTGCCTTTGTTGGTAATTTCTCTGATTATTCTTTTAAAGGAATATTATTTTAAAAACACAAAAGAAATTTATATAAAAACTGTCGTTTTTTTCTTACTGCTGCTGGGGACAGTCAGCTTTGCGGGGAATTTGAATACCTTAAGATATTTGAACACAAAGATTTCTACTCCCTATGGCACAGTATATAAAGATGAAGCTTCGGCAAAGGTCTTTAATACCATTTTAGATACGGTTAATAAATTAACCGCACCTGATGATACTGTTGTTGTTTTGCAGGAGGGTCTGCTTATCAACTTTCTTTCGGGCAGAAAAGCCGATAAATATAACTATCTCATACCGTCATTGCTAAATTTGTACGGAGAAGACAAGGTTGTAAACCAATATATGTCATCATCTCCCGAGATGTTCATTATTTTAACCTCTCCAAACGATAAAGCTCTTATATGCAACGGCTGGGGATATAAAATTTGCGGTTTCATCAACAAAAATTACAGGCTTGTACAAACAATAAAAGCCGATAATCTGATTTTAATATTTAAAAAAATGTGATATATTAATTAAAAGCGTTCTAACAGGTTTATTAAGAAAGGCAATTTTTAAATGAGGTTATCAAAACCGCACGGACTTCCCGGAACTTTAATATGTGTTGAAGGTATTGACGGTTCCGGCAAATCAACACAGCTGGCTATATTAAGGGATTGGTTAAAAGCCAAAAATCTTGATGTTATTTTTACCGAGTGGAATTCCTCGGATTTAATTTCTCAAACAACTAAAAAGGCCAAAAAGAAAAATCTCTTAAGCCCCAGAACCTTCAGCCTTTTGCACGCAGTCGATTTTGCCGACAGGTTAGAACAAATCATTATACCGGCAATGAAAGCAGGATTTATCGTGCTGGCAGACAGATATGTTTATACAGCATTCGCGCGTGATGTAGCCAGAGGCGTCGACAGAGATTGGGTGCGCAACTTATACGGTTTTGCAATACAGCCTGATCTTGCGCTTTATTATAATATTTCAGCAGAAACTTCGCTTGAGAGAATCTGCTCAAACCGTGCACCTTCTTTTTACGAAGCAGGCATGGACTTGAAATTAAGCAACAATCCGTACAAAAGCTATGTGATTTTTCAAAACAGAGTTAACGAAGAATACTCTGCGATGGTTGATGAGTACGGATTAGTGAGAATAGATGCAAATAACACAATCCATACAAAACAGGTTCTGCTGAGAAAATACGTAACAGAACTGCTGCAACAAAAAGGAATTGAAATCTAATGGAAAACAATCACACGGCACATAATCACAAAGGTTTGTTAATAGTTATCGAAGGTACTGACGGCTCGGGAAAGTCTACGCAAATAGAGCTTTTGCGCAGATGGATAGAGGACAAAAGCTACGGTTGTATGGTGTCGGAATGGAAAACCAGCCGCCTTATCGCCAATGTTATTGACGATGCAAAAGACCGTAACCTTTTAAACGCTACAACCTTCAGCCTTTTGTATGCGGCGGATTTTGCTGACAGGCTGGAAAATACAATTATTCCCGCACTTGATGCGGGTTTTGTGGTGCTGTTAGACCGTTACACATATACGGCTTTTGCCCGTGACGTTGTAAGAGGGCTTGATGAAGATTGGGTTAAAAAATTATACAACTATGCTCCTGCGCCCGATTTAGTATTTTACCTTGATATGCCTATCGATATTTTACTAAAACGTGTTATAGGCACAACAGGGCTTGATTATTGGGAATCAGGACGAGATATCGGTCTGAGTACGGACTTTTACGAAAGTTTTAAAATTTATCAGGCAAAATGTCTGGAGCAGTATAACAAAATGAAGCCGGAGTATAATTTTGTCAGCATTGACGGTACATTGCCTGTGGAAGATATTCACAATATTATGATTGAACATGTTGAAAAACTGCTCAATTCAGGCAAGTTGGAATAAATCGTCTTGAATTTGTTTTTGCAAACAGCACCGGAATAAACTTTGCGCAGTACTTTAAATCTATAAACAAGAATTATCTATACAACTTTATCTCTGGGGCGAACATTATTCATCGGGTTCCATACGTCTTCAAGATTATTTTGAATAAGGTTTTGATAAAACTTCTCTTTATAATCCAATAAATCAAGCTGTTGTCTGAGTTCTTTCATTTGTTGAAGGGCTTTTTTCTTGGTTGAACGAATTATATCGTATCTTTCCTGAATTGTACTGTCACCAATTATACATAAATCTATATACTTTTTTATGGCTTTGTTTTCTGTACCGACAGAACGCAAACATTTAACAATTTTTACCCAGCCTAAATCGTTATCGGAAAACAGCCTGATATTGTTTTCATTTCTTTTTACAAACGGGAAAAAACCGCTTTTAGCCCAAAATCTTAAAGTGTGTTCCGATACATCCATTTTTTGAGCAACTTCTTTAATCGTATACATAAACACACCTCCTGCTGTTTGTTACCTAAATATTGTATCACAAACCAAAAACGAGTCTTGAAGAAATCAAGACCCGCTTTTGGTTATATAATCATTCAGATTACTATGCGTTGCAGCAAGCTGCTTTTTTGCAGGACTGGCCGTTGAAAGCTTTTAAGCCCATATATTTTGCAGCAGAACCGAGTTCTTCTTCGATTCTTATTAACTGGTTGTATTTGCAGATTCTGTCAGTTCTTGAAGCAGAACCTGTTTTGATTTGACCGCAGTTTGTAGCAACAGCTAAGTCAGCGATGAAGGTATCTTCAGTTTCGCCGGATCTGTGAGATGCAATTGCTGTGTAACCTGCTTTGAATGCCATATTCATAGCGTTCAAAGTTTCTGTCAAAGTACCGATTTGGTTAACTTTGATAAGGATAGAGTTTGCAGTACCTGTTTCGATACCTTTAGACAATCTCTTAGTATTTGTAACGAACAGGTCGTCACCAACCAGTTGACAGTGAGAGCCGATTCTGTCAGTAAGCATTTTCCAGCCTTCCCAGTCTTCTTCAGCCATACCGTCTTCGATAGAGATGATAGGATATTTATCAACCCAGTTAGCAAGGAAGTCAACCATTTCTTCGCGAGAAAGTACTTTGCCTTCGCCTGCGAGGTTGTATTTGCCGTCTTCGTAGAATTCGGAAGATGCAACGTCTAAGCAGATTTTAACCTGTTCGGTTGTATAACCTGCTTTTTCAATAGCTTCAATAATAACCTGTAAAGCTTCTTCGTTAGAAGAAAGGTTAGGGGCAAAGCCGCCTTCGTCACCTACGGAAGTAACCATGCCTTTGTTTTTAAGAACTGTTTTAAGGTTGTGGAATACTTCAGCACCCATTCTGATAGCTTCTGTGAAAGAAGAAGCACCGACAGGAGTAATCATGAATTCCTGGAAGTCAACGTTGTTGTCAGCGTGAGCACCGCCGTTTAATACGTTCATCATAGGTACAGGCAATGTTGTTGCATTGATGCCGCCTAAGTATCTGTATAAAGGCATTTCGAATGCAAGAGCAGATGCTTTAGCACAAGCCAGTGAAACGCCTAAAATAGCGTTAGCACCTAATTTAGATTTGTTTTCAGTACCGTCAAGTTCAAGCATTAATTTGTCGATAGCTTGCTGGTCAGCAGCGTTTTCGCCGATAAGTTCGGGTGCGATAATGTTATTTACATTATCAACTGCTTTAAGAACGCTTTTACCGCAGTATATAGATTTGTCGCCGTCTCTCATTTCAAGAGCTTCAAAAATACCTGTTGAAGCACCTGAAGGAACAGCTGCACGGCCTACAACACCGCATGATAATGTTACATCGACTTCTACAGTCGGATTTCCTCTTGAGTCAAGAATTTGTCTTGCTTTTACGTCTTCAATAGTTGTTGGCATAATTTTCTCCTTTGTTTTGCCTAACTAAACATTTTCTCTCTTGATTAAATTATCGTACAAAAAAAAGTTTTTACAAGATACTTAAATTCAATAATAATGTAGCAAAGCAACTAAAAAAACAATAATTTTGCAATTAAAAAAGCCCCGCATAATTATGCGAGGCTTTTAAATTTGTAATTAACCAATTATTTTTGGTACATAATTTGACCCATTGTAACGTTAGCAGGTAATGCTTTTTGCGGGTAAACAGCGATAGTGAAGATATCGAATACACGAGTTGTAGAAGTAGTTTCTCTGTTCGGACCTTTCATACCGTTAACGTCAACTGTAACAACTGAACAAACGTTGCCCGGTGTAGCTGAGTCGTTTGCGTTACAAGTTTGCACACCTGTAGCACCGCCGGCACTGCTTGTAGCATTGAACCACATACCGTCAGCAGTATACATAGAAAAATTGCCATCCATAGACATAACGTTTAATCTTTGAGTCATCAAGTGGATGAAGTTTTGTTGAGAATAGTCGGTAGCATCTCTACCATCTAAAGCATAGTTTAAAGTAACAGCCTGGTTAATCATTGATACAGCTTTTTTAAATGCAGCTCTGTATTCTTGTTGAGCAGTAGATTGCATCAATGAAGGGATTGTCATAGCAGCAATTACACCGATAATCATCAATGTAACTAAAACTTCTGCTAAAGTAAAACCTGATTTTTTGTTCATAAGATCCTCTTTCTTTCTTATCAATCTTAGTTCTTATTACTATTACAGTGTTAAGTATTTAATACCTAATAACTATATATCATTAAGTAAAAAAAATCAACACCTATTTTATTAATACCCAATTTTCAAAATTTTAAACATTTTTGGCACATTTTTGTAAACTTTTGTTATATAATGTAAACATGTTTAGTTATGATTTAATAGTTGTAGGAGCGGGCCATGCCGGCTGCGAGGCAGCACTTTCAGCCGCAAAATTAGGGCTTAAAGTCCTGCTGATGACCCTTAACCTTGAACATATTGCTCTAATGCCTTGCAATCCCGCAGTAGGCGGGCCCGCCAAGTCTGCATTAGTGCGCGAAATCGATGCATTAGGCGGTGTCATGGGAATTGTCACAGACGCGACTTACATGCAAATGAAAATCTTGAACTCTTCCAAAGGCCCTGCTGTAAGAGCATTACGGGCACAATCCGACAAAAAAGAGTACACTTCTTTTATGAGAAATTTAATAGAAAAAAATTGTTACATTTCTATTAAACAAACCATGGCCGTTGAACTGTTAATCGAAAAAAATACTGTATACGGTGTAGTTGATGAATTCGGTTTAGAATACCAAGCACCAACCGTTATTTTGACTACAGGAACCTCGCTTGAAGGAAAGTGCTATGTCGGTCTGCAATCGGTCAGTGCCGGACGTATGGGAGAACGTGCCGCAACAGGACTTTCTGCTTCTCTGTCAAAAAACGGCTTGGTTTTAAAAAGGTTAAAAACAGGTACTCCGGCCAGAGTTGACTCAAGGACTATAGATTATTCCAAAATGACAATTCAACCCGGAGATGACAAGCTTCATTTCTTCTCGTTTGAGCCTGACAGACCGGTAAGAAAGCAATACCCGTGCTATCTTACACGCACAACCGAAAAAACCCATGAAATTATACGCAATAATCTGGATAAATCGCCGCTGTACGCAGGACTTATACACGGGGTAGGCCCGAGATACTGTCCTTCTATTGAAGACAAAGTAGTACGATTTGCACATAACCCTTCACATCACATTTTTATTGAACCCGAAGGCAAAGACACTTACGAAATTTATGTACAGGGTTTTTCAACAAGTTTGCCCGCCGATGTGCAAATACAAATGTTAAAATCCTTGCCGGGGTTAGAGAATGTTCATGTAATAAAACCCGCTTATGCCGTAGAGTACGATGCTGTTTCAGCGTTGCAGCTCAATCATTCCTTGATGACAAAAACAATCAAGGGGCTGTTTTGTGCAGGTCAAATAAACGGTACCAGCGGCTACGAAGAAGCGGCCGCGCAGGGGCTTGTTGCCGGCATAAATGCCTATAACTATTTGAACCACAGCGACATGCTCGAACTTTCAAGGAGCAATTCATACACCGGCACGCTCATTGATGACCTTGTAACAAAAGATATTCAAGAACCCTACAGAATGCTTACCTCACGTTCTGAATACAGGCTGCTTTTGCGTCAGGATAACGCGGATGAACGTCTTACCCCTATAGGTCATAAGATAGGGCTTATTTCCGACGAAAGGTATGAAAGATTTTTAAACAAGCAAAAACGTATTGAAGACGAAATTGAAAGACTGAAAACAACAAAAATCTCGCCTACAGAAGAAGTTAACGAAAAACTTTCCAAATACAATGAAAACATCGAAAGAGGCATGAAACTTGCCGAATTGTTAAAACGCCCTTCGATTGATTACAAAGCACTGAAAGAACTGGACCAATCAACAAAAGAACTTGATTTGCCGGCTGATATATTTGAAGAAGCGGAAATTAAAATCAAATATGACGGTTACATAAAACGCCAGAATCAGCAGGTAGAAACCATGGATAAGCTTGAAAGAATTAAAATTCCGGCAGATATAAATTACGAAGAGCTTCTGCATATTTCAACGGAAACAAAAGAAAAACTTGCCAAAGTAAGACCGGCTACACTGGGGCAGGCAGCAAGAATCGGCGGCGTAAAACCGGCTGACATTTCTGTTTTGATGGTTATGTTAAGCAGATAGGAAAAAATTACAGCTTAGCTAAAAATTCTTCCTTTTTAATTTTTCTGCCGCAGCATTTATCTTCATCGCAGTAGCTTAATCTTTCACACTTAGGCACAAGATACGGAGCAAGCCATGGCTCTTCTTTTAAAAGCTCTTCGCACATCATCTTAACCATAATTCGTATTTCATATTGGGCGCGGGTGCAGAGCCTTATGTTTGCAATATGTATAAGCTCTCTCAAATTCAGCGATGCAACAATTGAGCTTGCCGCTGCATTTGGAAGCACAAAACGTGCGTCTTCGGCAGGAATACCCGCTTCTGTCATTTCTGTATAAAATTCCGAAATTTTACCCATAAATTCATTATATTTTTTAAGCAATTCGGGATTTTTTTCGACAGTAGGCGGGGTTATATAATCAAATTGGCCTTTTTCTTTTACATAACGCTGTGATTTTTGGGAGAAGGACATATGTCTGTGACGTACAAGCTGGTGAGTACAGGCCCTTGAAACATTAGAAATTGCAAACGAAACCTGTATGTGTTCAATAGTGGAATAATGCCCCGAAGAAATGACCCTTTCAATAAGTTTGAGCATTTTTTCTTCATCAACTGCATTGTCATAAATGTTAACCGGAGAATCAGCACTATAGCATGTTCTGCATGCTGTATAAATTGTTCTCAGCATATTTTCCGGCTTAGATATAAGCTTAACAACAGGTTTGTTATTTTCCATAATCTTCTCCCCAACAAAATAACTTTATACCATCATATCATCCGCAAAAAAAATTGTAAAAAAGCTTAAAGCTTGCACATAATTTGTCCGAGAAAAATTCGTGATAAGGAGCAAAGCGACGTGAACGAATTTTTGGAGTGTCACATTGTTCACATAGTGAAGCCATTTTTCAGGCTTCACCACAGTTCAGCCGAAAAAGAAGGCAAAGGTGAGCAGTGACGGCTCGAAGGCTTAAGGCGGCAACTGCGACACTAGATTAGAATTGCAAATTAGAAAGTATTTACAAAATTTTTATAATAAATTGTCTTTTAATGCTTTTATAGCAGCCTGAGTCCTGTCATTAACCGCAAGTTTTTGCAAGATATTGCAAACATGAGCCTTTGTTGTATTAATACTCACATCCAATTTTTGGGCTATTTCGTTGTTTGTTAACCCTTCCACTATCAAAGCCAGCACCTGTTTTTCTCTTGCTGTTAAATTAACTTCACCTTGTTTCGGAGTTTCTTTTATTTCCGGCATTTCCACAGCAGGCATTGTTTCTCCGCGGCTTGCAGCATTCAACACATACTGTGCCACTTTAGGGTCAAACCATGCCGCACCTTCAAGTATTGATTTTGTTATATCAATCAATTTATCGGGTTCTATATCTTTTGTGCAGTACGCATTAGCCCCGTTATGCAAAGATTTTAAGACATCCTCTTCCTGTTCATGGGAGGATAGCACAATAACTTTTGTGGAAGGTCTTTTTTCTTTAATTATTTTTGTCGCTTCAAGGCCGTTCATATCAGGCAGCCCCAAATCCATAATTACCGCATCAACCGCCTCTTTTTGGGCAATTGCAATACCGTTTTGTGCATTAGCCGCTTCAAAAATTTTTGCAAAACATTTATCTGTTTCAAATGCGGTTCTAAGGCCGAATCTTGTCAAAGAATGGTCTTCTACTATTAAAATACTGTATTTTTTCATACTTTTCCTTATAATTGTGAACGCAGTTCTTTATTAGCTTCTTCGTTGAGCGGATTTATCTCAATTGCTTTTTTAAAATCATTTTTTGCAGCATCAATGTGACCGAGCTTTTTATTGATTAACCCGTTGTAATAATAATATCTGCTGTTTCTGTTATCAACATATTTTACGGGTTTTAAATATGTCCTTGCCAGTTCAAGCCTGTTATTTTGTATCGCTATATCCGCAAGCTCAAGCCATGCATCCGTCATAAGCGGGTCTAAGGCAACAGCCTTTTTCAAATACTGGGTGTTTTTGATATCATCAACCTTTGACGCAAGATAATAAATTTTTGCGTCAACAGTATTTTTGGCAAAAACTTTGTTTGTGCATTCCACTGATTTGTCGCTCATTCCAATCATTTTATAACACAGAGCAGCCTTAATCATTGCTTCTTTGTTACTTTTATCTTTCTTATAAGCTTTTACAAAATAATCAAGAGCATTTTTGTAATCTTTTTTAAACAGATACATATCCGCTATACCCATAAGTGTAGGTACATAATTCTTTTTAACCTTATAAGATTTTTCATACATATCCATTGAATCAGCCAGATTATTCTGCTTGAAATATATTTCTGCAAGCAAAGTCATAGAGCGGTAATCTTTTGCATCAGCAGTTATATTCTGGTTGAGTTCTTTAATTGCTCTTGTTTTGTCACCTGACTTCAAAAAATATTGTGCAAGATAGAATTTAGAAAGTTCTCTGTCTTTTGTTGCCTTGGCAAGAGTATAATAATACAGACCTTCTAAATCCTTTTTGTAATCAAGAATATTGATATCCTGCGCAAGCAAGTCTTCCATAATTTTTATGGAGTCGGAGAGTTTGTTTGTCTCGCAATAAATTTGAGCTTTGTATTTTTGATAATTAATGTTATCAGGGTTTATTGAGATAGCTCTGTTAATCTCATTTATGGCTTTATTGTACTCTTTTGTATTGTAATACGCCTGAGAAAGGATATAATGCGCATAATCCGAACGTTTAAGGCTGTCGGGAAGTCTGTTTAAATCCCTTGCCACTTCGAATGCAAGGTTATTGTAATATATTTCCGTATAATTTTGTGCGAGCTTTATCTCGTTGTCATAAGACAAAACAACTATAGGGAAGAGTTTGGATTTTATCAATTGTATCTGGTGATTGTAGGTTTCTCTGTCTTGAATATTATTTATTGCTTCCTGTGCAAGGCTAAACAAACCTATATTGGCAAACTTATACGCAAACCCGAGATATACAAAGTCATCGTTAGCGGTATTTTGCAAAATAAGTTTGTAGTCTTTGTATGCGGAAGTAATATTACCCTGTGAAAATTTTTCGTTAGCTTCGGCGTATTTTTTTGCATAATCCGGAGTTTCCGCTTGTTGTGCGGTTGCATCAGGATTCCGGGAATACGTTAACAGCTTCAAAAAATCGTTTGTAAGCTGATTATTTTTTATCATCTTAAGATTTTCCGTGTTAAACATGGAAACAGGGGTTTTTATAATGCTTCTGGAAACAGGTTTTGCAAAGCACATGCCTGTTGTGCCCGCGATTATTATTGCTGCTGTTATTATTTTTTTTATCATAAACCTTCCCCGGGAAATATTTATACAGATATTATTTACCTGCTTTACAATTATAATACGTATTGAACAGTTCAATCAATGCTCTGTCTGCCTCAGAACAATCCTGCTCGTTTGTCAAAACATTAAACAGATAATCAACATCATACTTGTCCAGAGTTTCTCTGTCTTTCCGGTCGTACAAAACAGAATCAACTTCGCTCAAAAATACATCAACGAGTCTGTCTAATTTAATTTTGAAAAATGCTTCCACAATATCGCCGTCAAAATGTTTCCATGCGCCGGATTTTATTATATCAAGTGCATTTCTTATAGGCATTTTGTCACGGTAGTGTCTTTTCGAGGTGATAGCATCAAAAACATCACTCACGGCAAGCACCCTTCCGCCAAAAGGAATATCATTGCCTTTAAGTTTTCTGAAATAACCTGTACCGTCATATTTCTCATGGTGGCTTGAAGCAATCTCGGCTACTTCCTTGAATTCTTCCGATATATAAACACGGTTTAAAATATCATAAGTAATTTTTACGTGTTCCTGAATATGTTTATACTCGTCATCAGTGAGTTTGCCGTCTTTTTGCAAAACAGCATCTCTGATGCCGATTTTGCCGATATCGTGCAGTATTGCAGCGTGAATAATGTTTGCTGTTGTTTTTTCATCAACGTTCATTACTTCACAAATCAATTCAGAATACATTTTTACACGGTTTGAATGACCTGCCGTTATTTTATCTCTTGCATCTATAGACGCAGCAAGTGTGTCAACAAAGTTTTTGAACAACTCTTTTTGCTGGTCTATCATCATTTGCTGGGATTCAAAAAGTTTTGCATTTTCAATTGCAATACCGGCACTTGAGCCTATGGCAATTAAAATATCCTCGTCTTCTTTTGTAAAAAATGCATCGTTATTTTTGTTCAGAACCTGAAACACGCCGAGAATCTCATGTTTCATATTCCATATTGGCATACAAAGTATGGTTTTTGTTTTATAGCCTGTTTCTTTATCAATATCAGAGTTAAAACGCTCGTCTTTGTATGCATCTTTTATGTTGATAATTTCGCCCATCTGCGCTGCATAACCGGCCAGCCCTTTGTCAGCGGGAAATCTCAATTCCTGTGTCCCCATACCGAGTGCAACCTTTGACACAAGCTCATTTTTTTGTCTGTCTAAAAGAAAAACAGTGCATCTGTCCGCATCAAGCACTTTTTTTATTTCCTCGGCAACTGTCTTTAACAGATGATCAAGGCTTGTTTCCGCAGCAAGAGTACGGGCAACATTCAACAATGCAACTATAGGCTTTTCAGCTCCGCTTGATTGTTGAGTGTCTTTATTTTCGATATTCAGTTTTTCTATCTGCACAATCAAATTGCTGACTTTTGCATTGATAATTTCGTTTGAGGAATTTATGTTTCTTGCCTGTTTAAGCACATTTAACGCCATTGAATAGTTTTTTTCGGCATTATAAATATACCCCCAGCAGAACAAATTTGTTTTTATTGCGTTTTTATTATGTGAATTTTCCGCAAGAAATTTAGCATCTTCAAGCATATTGATTGCTATTTTATAGTTGTTTTTATCGGTTTTATACTTTAAAACAGCAAGCAGTGACAAGTTTTGCGCAATAAATTCATAAGATTTATTAAGCAAAAACGTATTATGTATCATCTCAGCTTTTGGTACAAGGCTCGAGATATCAGCGGTATCTAACGTGCGAAATACTGTAAACATTGTATTTTGCGCATTACTTAAATCTTCAACACAAACAGATTTTATAAACTCTTCCATATTAAGCCCTTAACATAATCTTTATTTAATTATACAATATTTTTTGTAATTAATAAACAAATGCAAATAAAATCGGGGAATCGGGGGATTTATAAAAAATGAATAAAATAAGCATAATAATACCTGTATTTAATGAAATAGGAACACTGGACAAAATTCTTGAAAAAGTGGAACAGGCTCCTTTCTGCAATCTTGAAAAAGAAATCATACTTGTAGATGATATGTCCACTGACGGAACAAGAGAACACCTTAAAGAGCTTGAAGAAAAATATAAAGTTTTTTACCATAACTTTAATCAGGGCAAAGGTGCAGCAATAAGAACAGGTATGGCCAATATGACCGGAGATATTATGGTGATTCAGGATGCGGATTTGGAATACGACCCAGCTGACTATGAAGACCTTATAAAACTCATAGTAGAGGACAAAGCTGACGTTGTTTACGGCTCGAGACTCACGGGCGCAAAACCTTCAAGAGCTTTTATGTTCACTCACTGGCTGGGCAACAAGGTTTTAACTTTGACAACAAATATCCTTTACGGAGCAACTCTTACCGATATGGAAACCTGTTATAAAGCTTTCAGGACAAGTTTTTTGGAAGGTATTGAAATTAAATCCAACAGGTTTGATTTTGAGCCTGAAATTACGGCAAAGGTACTGAAAAGAAAACCGAGATTGTATGAACTGCCTATATCATATTACGGCAGAGATTATTCTGAAGGTAAAAAAATCACCTGGAAAGACGGATTCCACGCTATTTGGGCGCTGTTAAGGTTCCGCTTCAGCGATTAACGGCATCATTTGCTTCATAGTTTTGATAATCCTCTGCAAAAGGCTCAATATAATTGTTTTTGTCGATGATTTCTTCTATTGTATGTTTTATTTTCGGTTTTAACGGTGTGTCGTACTGCTTAAATTCGTATCCGCAAATAAACATTAATCCCGCAAGAATTGCTATTTTGGCTGTTTTCATTGTGAATATCTGTTTTAAAATCACGCTGTCGAAAAAACCGCCGGATGTGTTTATTTGAGCCATAACCCTCGAACTTATTTGTTGAGGTGTTTTTTTAAGGGTTTGCTTGTATGAGCTTTTGAGTAATTTTTGTATTATATATGTATTTTTTAGTTCTTTTTGTGCGCTTTTCGACTGCATCAAATACTTACGGAACTCAAAACATTCCGCCACTTCAAGCTCATTATCAACATACGGAGAAATCTGACTCATAAATTTTTGATGTTCACGAATACTAAAACCGCTGCGTTTTTGTTTGCTGACAGAAAGTGCAACAACCTGCCTGTAGGATTCTTTCAAATTTTTTATCAATGATTTTAGATACATATATTTTTTACGACAGGAAACGCAGTTTTTTAAATGTTCTTCAATAAATATTTTTTCGTTTATACTGGCTCTGTCGTCTATAAACAAAGAAAGCATTGAAGAAACCTTTTTGCAAACATTTTCGTTCTCTATTTCCATAAATTCTCCTGTCTAGGCAATATAAGCTTTTAAATCTTCCTGTAATTTATTTCTCGCTCTTGCTATACGTGACTTAACCGTGCCTATATTTGTGTTTGTGATATCAGCAATTTCTTCATAGCTAAGCCCCTGAAATTCCCTTAAAACTATTGCAAGTTTAAAAGAATCCGGTAATTTTTGTATGGATTTTTCTATCACACAGTTCAGCTCACTGTTCAAACTTGATTCTTCGGGCGTACACTCTTTGCAGGGCACCTCTGCAACATTAAAGCGGTCGTGTTCATCATCATCTTTTTTGTCAATAGGTACTGTTTTCAGCTTTCTGTTCTTGCTTCTTATATGATCATAAAAAATTCTTGTTACTATCTGATTAAGCCATGGCTTAAATTTAGACGGGTCTTTTAGCTTTTTTATATTTCTTGCCATTTTTAACAAGGCCTCCTGCGTCAAATCCATAATATCCTGACAATCGCTGCTGAGATAATAAAAAGAGGCGTAAACAGAATCTTGATTGCGTTTAACAAGCTCTTCAAGAGCTTCAAAATCGTCTTGCGCCGCAAGTTTTACAAGCCCTTCCATGTCTGTATTTTTGTATTTCTTTTTACCTAAAATAAACAATATAAATCTCCGTTATTAACTCTTTTAAAATAACGAAGGCCGCTAACGAATAATATATCCGCTTTTACATATACAAGAGGGTGATTTTTATGTTGTACCAAATAAAAATAAAACCTGTCCGGGGGTCAGAAGTAGTAATATGGATGTGTTTATATATAAATTTTTATCGAATTTTCAGAATCTCCCGCTGTCGGGATTTATATTTTATAAACAAATCAAACAAAAAATATCCTTTGACTAACGGATTTACAAATAAATTGTAAAATATACACTAAATAGCCCGATTAGGTAATGGTCAATTATTTTAAATAAGATAATATTTATAATAACTTTTGTGTTTATATATTTTACTTAAATTTAATACCAGATAGGAGTTTTAAATGTCAGAGAAAAATCTAAATATCACTGTATCCGATTTTTCAGTTTACCCTCAAAGAATACCTGCATCGGGCAATGTTACACATAAATCGGTAATCAAAAAATTAAAAAAATTGTTCAATCATATAAGCTCCTATGACTTTTGGATATCAGAACACAATAAAAAAATCAGAGAGCGAATCAAACAAAGAAACAGCCGCAGATTAAATTATACAAAATCGATAAGTTATAAACTTTCGGCACCTACTTACAAAAATTGTAATACTAATTTTATTTGCAAATAATTTGTAAAATACCGGGCCGCACAATGGTTTTGTAAATACTATCTAATCTAGTGTCGCAGTTGCCGCCTCGAGCCTTCGAGCCGTCACTGCTCACCTTTGCCTTCTTTTTCGGCTGAACTGTGGTGAAGCCTGAAAAATGGCTTCACTATGTGAACAATGTGACACTCCAAAAATTCGTTCACATCGCTTTGCTCCTTATCACGAATTTTTCTCGGACAGTTTAAAACAACAAGCGGTTCCCGTAACAGAAAACCGCCTGTTTGATTCTTTTAAAATTTCCGGAACTATTTTTGTTCGTATCTTTTTTTGAATCTTTCAACTCTGCCTTCAGTATCCATTATTTTTTGGTTGCCTGTATAGAACGGGTGGCATTTGTTGCAGATTTCAACGGTGATGTTTTCTTCAACGGAACCTGTTTCGATTTCGTTGCCGCAAACACATTTGATTTTCATTTTTTTATATTCCGGATGAATATCTTTTTTCATTTTGTTCATTCCCTTCTGCATAGTTTATTAGTATTTAAATTTTAGACTGCTGAAAAATTATTATCAAGTTTTTTTGTGTTAATATTAAACAGTGTGAAGACTGCCATTGTATAAACAGGCAATCTGACAGAAATTTGAGGACTTATATATTATGAAAATGTCAAAATTGTTTGTACAAACACTTAGAGAATATCCTTCCGATGCAGAGGTTATCAGCCACAAGCTGCTTGTAAGAGCCGGTTATATAAGAAAACTTGCACAGGGCGTTTACAACTATTTGCCTTTGATGTGGAGAGTTTTAAAAAAAGTTGAAAACATTGTCAGAGAAGAAATGGACGCAGCAGGTGCACAGGAAATGCTTATGCCGTTTGTCCAGCCTGAGGAACTCTGGCAGGAATCGGGAAGATGGAATGTATACGGCAAAGAGCTTATGCGTCTAAAAGACCGCCACGGACGCGGTATGTGCCTTGGCCCGACTCACGAAGAAGTCATTACGGCAGTTGCAAGAGAGGGGATAAAATCTTACAAACAGTTGCCCGTAAACCTATATCAAATCCAATCAAAATTCCGCGATGAGGTTCGTCCCCGCTACGGACTTTTAAGAGGACGCGAATTTATCATGAAAGATGCATACAGCTTTGATTCTTCTCAAGAAGGACTTGAAAAATCATATGCAGACATGGCAAAAGCTTATTACAAAATATTTGAACGCTGCGGACTTGAAACCAAAGCTGTCCAATCAGACTCAGGGGCAATAGGCGGAGCTGTATCGCATGAGTATATGGTTTTAATTGATGACAACGAAAACAACGCCGGAGAAAACGATGTATTTTTCTGCAAAAACAAATCCTGCGGCTATGCAGCCAACGCAAACCATGCCGTTTCCGTACTTGAGGCAGCAGAGGTTGACGGAGCAAAATTCGGCTTTAACGAATTTAAAAAAGTGGACACCCCGAACACTACAACAATAGAAGAACTCGCAGCGTTTTTAAAAATTCCGTCAACAGTTATTTTAAAATCAATGATTTATGTTGCTGATAACAGAATTGTTATGGCTTTAATCAGAGCAGACAAAACTTTTGAAGAAACTAAAGTTATGAACGCAGTCGGTGCAAACGAGATAAGAAGCGCAGCCCCTGCCGAACTTGAGGCAATCTTCGGTGCAAGCAAAGGTTTTGTCGGCCCCAAAGATATTAAACTTGTAAAAATACCTGAAGAATACGAAGGCGAAAAAATAACGGTTGTAGCTGACTTAACAGCACAGGAGATGAAAAACTTTGTCATAGGTGCAAACGAAACAGACAAACACTTTACGGGGGTTAACTGGTCTGATTTGAATGCTCCCGTATTCGCCGACATAAGACTTGTTGAAGCAGGTGAAAAATGCCCTGATTGCGGCGAGCCTTTGTACGTAACAAAAGGGATTGAAGTTGGCAACATCTTCCAGCTCGGAACAAAATATTCTAAAGCAATGAATGCCGTATACCTTGATGAAAACGGCAAAACACAGCCGTTTATTATGGGCTGCTACGGTATAGGGATTTCTCGAACAGCAGCAGCTGCGGTTGAACGCCACCACGATGAACACGGTATTAAATGGCCTATTTCCATTGCACCTTATCACGTAGATATTGTTCCAGTAAATATTCAAGACGAATTGCAAATGAAAGTTGCAAATGAGCTGTACGAAAAACTTTTATCGGCAGGTGTGGAAGTGGTTTTTGACGACAGAGACGAACGTGCCGGCGTTAAGTTTAAAGATGCTGATTTAATCGGTTTTCCGTTTAGAATTACCGTAGGAAAAACGATAACTGAAGGGCTTGTCGAGTTTAAAGTAAGAGAAACCGATGAAGTCTTTAAAGTTAAGCCCGAAGAAGCAGCTCAAAAAATTATTGAACTTGTAAAAGCTTAATTTAGCTGTTGATTAATAATAAAGAAAAAATACGTCAAAACTCCTGATAAATTAATATCAGGAGCTTTCTCAATTTGTTTTCTTCCTAGCAGAATGTGCCAAACATTGTGGCGAGACCTTTACGACAAATAAAGGCGCAGTTTGAAACTATTTTCTTTAATATGGAAATAAAATGTTCCATATTATAATAATACCCAATTTTTTATTTTTTAAACATTTACAGGGTCATTTGTTGCAAAAACTTTACGTGCCTCTTCTCTGTCATCAAAATGAATTGTTTTGTCTTTCAATATTTGATAGTCTTCATGCCCTTTGCCCGCAAGAACAACAACATCATTTTCTTTAGCTATATTCTTAAGCATAGATATAGCGGTTTTTCTGTCGGGTTCAACATAAACCGTCTGCGTATTTACGGTTTTTATGCCGGCAAGAATATCGGAAATAATAAGTTGAGGGTCTTCGCTTCTCGGATTATCAGAAGTTACAACAACAATATCAGCGGCTTCTTGTGCTATTTTACCCATTTTAGGACGTTTTGTTGCATCTCTGTCCCCGCCGCAGCCAAACATACAAATAAGTCTGCTGTCTTTCGGCGTAAGTTCCCTTGCCGCTTTCAAAACATTCAAAAGTCCGTCAGGAGTATGTGCATAATCTACAATAACAAGTGGTTGTTTATTAACAATTTCAAATCTTCCGTCTACGCTTCTGGTTTCTTCAAGAGCTTTTATACAGATATCCGCCTCAAAACCTGAAGCAATGCCCGCAGCAAGAGCCGCTAATGCGTTATAGACACTGAACATTCCGTTCATCTGAAGATTTACCTTCTTTGTTACACCGTTAACCAGACAGTCAAATTTTGCGCCGTGAATTGAAAAATCTATGTTTGACGCCATAATATCAGCATCATTTTTTATTCCGTAAGTATAAATAGTTACACCGTCCGGCACAACGTTTTTAAAACGCCGGGCGTAGTCGTCATCATTGTTTATCACTGCAAAACCGCCAGCTTTTAAACTTTTAAACAAAAGTGCTTTGGCTTCAAAGTAATTATTCATTGTAATGTGATAGTCCAGATGATCCTGTGTAAGGTTTGTAAATACAGCCCCGTTAAAATCACAGCAGCCGACACGGTTTTGCTCCAGAGCATGTGAGCTTACTTCCATAGCGACATAATCAATATTGTTGTCACACACCAACTGCAAAGTTTTTTGAAGTTCCGGCGCCTGCGGAGTAGTGTGTTTTGCATCATGGTAAGAATCTTTGCCTGACATTTTGTATCCTAAAGTACCAATCAATGCGCATTTGTGGTTTGCATCTTCCACAATCCTTTGTATAAGGTGGGTTACTGTAGTTTTTCCGTTTGTACCGGTTACACCTATGAGGTTAATTTTTTTAGACGGATAATCATAAAAAGCTGCGGCCAAATCAGCTATTTGATGTCTTGTGGATTCCACAATAACCTGCGGTATATCAAGCTCAAGCTGTCTTTCGCAAAACAGTGCACCCGCTCCGTTATCCATCGCCATTTTGGCATAATCATGACCGTCGGAATTTTCACCTTTAAGACATACAAAAATTTCTCCTTTTTGTATTGTTTTTGAGTTATACGAAATACCCGTAATATCTGTTTCTTCGTTATTTACTATATCTTTTATTTTTATATTTTTTATAAGTTCACTTAATTTCATAATCAGAGTTCCTTATCAGTATTGAATAGTTTAAGAATTTTGTTTTTTAACATTTTTAGCCGGTTTTGTATTAGTTGTTTCAGGTTGTTTTTTTTTTATTGCTTTTACTGTTTTAGGTTGTGACGGTACTTTGTCGGGAGTAATATTTAATATTCTGGCCGTTTGAAGAGCTACTTCTCTAAACACCGGTGCCGCAACAGTACTGCCCCATATTTCCCCTTCCGAAGGTGAGTCTATTACTACATATATTTCTATTTGAGGATTAGTTGCAGGGAAATACCCTATTATAGAAGTAACAAGTTTGCCCGAGTATCCCTTTTGACCAGGTATTATCTTTTTGGCGGTTCCTGTTTTTGCAGCTACGTGATAATCTTCAAGATTAACAGGTGATTTTGAACGTCCTATGCTGCCTGTAAGAAGTTTTGTTACTGTTTGTGCAGTTTCGGGTTTAATTACCTGTACATGCTTAACTTTAACGGCCTCTTCTTCAGGCGAATATTTTATTACATGAGGAGTAACCATAACTCCGTGATTTGCAAGTGCTGATATTGCAGCCACCATTTGGATTGCGGTAACAGAAACGCCGTAACCGTAGCCTATTGAAGCATGAGTGGACTTATGCCATTCTGACGGCGGCAGCAGAAGCCCTCTGGATTCACCGGGAAGGTCTATGCCCGTTTTTTCACCGATACCGAATTTTTTGAGCACGTTATAGTGTTCGTTTTTTGTCATTGACAAAGCAACTTTTACACTGCCTACATTGCTGGAATGCTCAAAAAGATAATATAAATCAATACTTCCGGGGTACGGACGCGTTGAATAATCATAGTTTTTTATAGGCCACCCGTCAATCTCGATTTTCCCCGTATCAAGAATTTTGGAATTTTCCTTCAGCCTGCCGTTTTCAATTGCTGATGCAACTGTAAGAGTTTTAAAAGTTGAACCGGGCTCAAAAACATCGCTTAAAGTCCAGTTGGTCAGCTGAGTCAGGGTAGCTTTGCCGATATTGTTAGGATTGTAACTGGGATAAACCGCATACCCCAAAATCTCCCCGTTTTTAGGGTTCATAACAATAACCGTACCTCTGAGAGCTTTTTTCTCTTTTATTATTTTATTCAATTCAACTTCGCAAATGTGTTGAATCGCAGAATCAATGGTCAGGGTTATTGACTTACCCTTTAGCGGAGAAGTTGTTGCCTCGGGGTCTGTATCAACCTCATAAATGATATCTCCGTCGCGTGTTTGCTCAAGATTTACGTTTTGTTCAACTTCTTCCAGTTTGTCTTTTGCAGTATATTCTACACCGGCGGCAACATCTGCGTTAGGGTTATAATACCCCAGAACATGCGCGGCCATTGACCCTTGCGGATATACCCGTTTATTTCTTTTATCAAGACTTATTTCTCTCAGCCCGAGCTCACTGACTTTCTGTGCCAAAGTTCTTGGAACATCTTTTTTTATGGCAATAACTTTTTCGTCCTGCGCAAGTGTTTTAGCCAGTTTATTTTTATTCATATTTAATACAGGAGCAAGCATGGCCGCAAGTTCATTAGGCGTGTGGTCATAATACTCCTGAATGGCAAAAATATCATATGAAGTCTGGTCAGAGGCCAGTTTTATTCCGTTTCTGTCGAATATTGCCCCTCTCATAACAAACTTTTTCGCGGTTCTCTGGCGTTTTGCCTGTTCACGGTAGTCTTTTACATCAACAACCATTATCAAAAACAGATAAACAATGATTACAAAGCTTATTGCTATGCATATTACCTGCCAGAAAATAAGTTTGTTATCAAATTCTTTAAACTTCTCTTTGTCGCTTTTATAATTCCGTCCCATACAAATAATTATACTATATACAACAGTTTTGGGAGCGTAAATTTATGTAAAAAAAGACTCCGTAATTTTTGCGGAGCCTTTTTAAGTTTTAAAATGGTTTAAGATTTAACTAAAAACAGTGAATTAACCTCTGATACCAAGAGTTTTGATTAAATCTCTGTATTTTTGCAAATCTTGTTTTTTAACGTAAGCTAAAAGTCTTTTTCTTTGACCAACCATCATCAAAAGACCTCTTCTGCCCTGAAAATCTTTTTTGTTAGATTTAAGGTGTTCGGTCAATTCTGTAATTTTTTGAGTTAAAAGAGCGATTTGAACTTCGGCAGAACCTGAGTCTTTAGCGTCTTTTCCGAATTTTTTGATGATTTGAGCTTTTTCTTCTTTTGCTAAATTTATTGCCATTTTTTGTTCCTTTATCTATTTTAATCAGTTTAAGTTGGTGGCGTAAACTAAATAAAATACATTATTCGTTCCTAAATCATAACATCTCAAACCTCAGCGTCAAGCATGATATACGTATATTTTAAGATTTGCTAAATACAAAATAACGGCAAATACCGTAATAAAAATTGTCCGAGAAAAATTCGTGATAAAAAGCAAAGCGACGTGAACGAATTTTTGGAGTAACACATTGTTCACATAGTGAAGCCATTTTTCAGGCTTCACCACAGTTCAGCCGAAAAAGAAGGCAAAGGTGAACAGTAACGGCTCGAAGGCTCGAGGCGGCAACTGCAACACTGGATTAGATACTGACAACCGGATACTGCTTATCAAGACAGGAGTATTGATAACATTGCCTACTTTATCTCTTCCGATTTATGCGCTAAAATAGACTCAACAGTCAGATTTTTAATAATTCGATAACATGTGTATATACGGAGAAATCACGCTCCTATACAGGTAGAAAGAAATATTAATTTGATACAAAAAGACTTACGGAGCAAAAATTATGCAAAATACTATTGATACAATATACGACAGAAGAAGCGTAAGAAAATACATTGATAAAGAGGTTAATCCAGACCTTGTTGATGAAATTTTAAGAGCGGCAATGTTTGCCCCGTCAGGCTGCAACAAGCAGCCATGGCATTTTGTCGTCTTTAATGACAGAAATGTTATAAAAGAAGTTAAATCAATGCACCCTTATGCAACAGCACTTGAAACAGCTCCTGTTTGCATTATGGTTTGCGGGGATACGGAAAAAGAAATGGCAACAGGATTTTATCAGGTTGATTGTTCCGCTGCAATCGAAAATATGATTCTTGCGGCAAAAGCGTTAGGGCTTGATACCTGCTGGATGGGGATTTATCCGTGGGAAGAAACAATGACAGCTTTCACAAAACATTTTAGCTTGCCCGAAAATATAAAACCCTTTGCCCTTATATCACTAGGCTACAGCGAAGTAAAACTCGAACGCCCGAAACGCTATGACTCTTCAAGAATACACTACAACAAATGGTAATAACAATGTCAGAAAATAAAAAATATTCAGGGATAATATTTGATTTTAACGGAACTTTATTCTGGGACTCAAAAAAACATCTGGAGGCCTGGAGAGAATATTCTAAAAAACTCAGAGGTACAGCATTTACTGATGAAGAAATGCAAAAATACATGTTTGGCAGGACGAATGAGGATATAATAAAATACCTAATCGGCAGACAGCCTGAAAAAGAACTGGTTTTGAAATGCCAGAATGAAAAAGAAGCAATTTACAGAGATATGTGCGCCAAAGACCCTGAAAATTTTAAACTGGCAAAAGGTGCACAAGCCTTTTTAGAGTACCTCTGCGAGAATAACATTCCTCACACAATCGCAACAATGAGCGAAGAAGTAAACGTAAAATTTTTTATAAAAGGTTTTAATCTTGCAAAATGGTTTGATGTAGACAAAATCGTTTTTGACGACGGAAAAATTAAAGGCAAACCGGAACCCGATATTTATCTGAAAGCCGCACAAAATTTGGGTTTAAAACCCGAAGACTGCATAGTTGTAGAAGATGCCCTATCAGGCATAGAAGCAGCCCACAGGGCAGGCATCGGCAAAATTGTTGCTATAGAATCAATGGAAACGAGAGAATTGTATTCAAAAGTTCCGGCAGTTGATGAAATAATACAAGATTTTGACGATTTTGACAGAAGTTGTTTAGAATGTTCCAAAGAATTGGTTAATTAAATAAATATTAAGGTAGAGTAATTATGAAAAATTTAAAAAATTTATTTGCTGTAATGTTTCTTATTTTCGGCCTTGCACTTGGTGGATGCGCTACGCAGGCAAAGGTTGTTATGGAAGACATAAAACTTCCGGAACCCGTTATGACAGGCGGAATGAGTTTGATGGAAGCACTACAGAACAGACACTCCTCTGTCAAATTTGCTAAAGATGAAATTCCTTTGCAGCAATTATCGGAGCTATTGTGGGCAGCAAACGGGAAAAACCGCCCCGACGGTAAACGCACAACCCCGAGTGCTCTAAATTCACAGGTTATAACCCTTTATGTTGCACTAAAAGACGGAATTTACAAATATGAACCTGATACTCACACTCTGTCAGCCTTCAGCAAGGAAGACATAAGACCGATTATCGGCAACACAAAAGCGCCATTGATTTTGCTCTATGTCGCTAATCTTTCCAGACAAAGCAAATACCTTGCGGCAGTTGATTGCGGTTTTATCGCCCAAAACGTATACCTCTACAGCGCCGCAAATGATTTGAATACGATATTTTTATACGGTGTTAACACAAGTGCGCTTAACATTAAACTGGATTTGAGTCTGGGTCAAGAAGTTCTGTTCGCACAGCTTGTGGGCTTAAACAATAAAAAATAAAAATTATCTGTGGTAGTTTTCGTTATTAATGATTTTAAACGCTCTGTAAATCTGCTCGTAAAGAAATATACGAATCAGTTGATGTGTAAAAGTCATCTTAGAAAAACTGAGCTTGTAATTTGCGCGCTCACTTACATCTTTAGAAAGTCCGTTAGCTCCGCCGATTACAAAAACAATTTCATTATGGCCTTCGTTTGAAAGGTCTTTTATTTTTTTTGCAAAATCTTCCGAAGAAAGCATGTTACCTTTGATTTCAAGCGTAATTACATAAGAATCCGACTTTATTGCCGCAAGAATTTTTTGACCTTCAAGCTCCATATACTTTTGCGCCATATTGTCATCTTTTATCTCCTGCGCCGGTATTTCCGCAAGCGACAGACTGCAATACGCCCCCAGACGTTTTTTAAATTCGTCAATCGCTTCTTTTGTATATTTTTCTTTAAGTTTGCCTACCGCAATAATTTTTATGTTCATACTACCAAAATAACATAAAAAAGAACCGTCATTAAAAAACAACGGTTCTTTTAAAGCTTGTATAAGTCTTTAAAGCGTTAATAAAAACTACTTGAGTTCTACAGTAGCGCCTGCTGCTTCCAATTGTTTTTTGATAGCTTCAGCATCTTCTTTTTTAACGCCTTCTTTGATAGCTTTAGGAGCTGCATCTACGAGGTCTTTAGCTTCTTTTAAGCCAAGGCCTGTGATAGCTCTAACTTCTTTCAATACAGCGATTTTGTTAGCACCTGCGGAAGCTAAGATAACGTTAACTTCAGAAGCTTCTTCAGCACCTGCTTCAGCAGCACCTGCGGCAGCCGGAGCAGCAGCTACAGCAACGGGAGCAGCAGCAGAAACGCCGAATTTTTCTTCCATAGCTTTTACTAATTCAGCAGCTTCTAACAATGTTAATTTTTCAATTGATTCTAAAATAGATTCTACACTCATGATTTTCTCCTTTTATATTGTTGAGTATTTTGTACTTAGTTTTTTAAGAGCCTGTGGCTCTGGCAGTTTCGAGAACTTCGTTCTCTTAACAACGTCGCCGATATAATGTTACGGTGTTGTGTCTGTCACCTGCGTGACCTGCGTCACACCTTCACACCGGCTACGCGCTTTTTTGTTTTGCAACAGCGTCGATAGCTCTTACAAGGCTGCTCATTACAGCGTTGATAGAACCAACGATACCTGTAGCAGGTGAATTTACGCAGCCAAGCATTTTTGCGTAAAGTTCTTCTTTAGAAGGTGTTTTAGCCAGTGCTTCAACTTGTGATGCATCAAGCAATTGACCGTCTAAAGCACCGCAGATAACTTCTGCTTTTTTCTTTTCTTTGATGAATTTTGCAAGCACTTTTGCTGCGGAAACTTCGTCATCAAAACCGAAAGCAATAGCAGTTGATTCTTTCATAGAATCTGAAAGTACTGCAAAATCAGTATCTTTCATAGCTATTTTGGCTAATGTATTTTTTGTAACAGTATAGTCAGCGCCTGCTTTTTGAAGTTCTCTTCTCAAAAGAGTGATTTCTTCAACAGACAAACCTTTGTAATTAGTTACAATTGCTACTTTAGCCTTTTGCGCATAGTCTTTGATATGTGCAATTTTTTGTTCTTTAAAGGCTTTTGTTGCCATGATTTGCTCCTTTATTTCTATGTTTTGTATTGTGTCGACCTAAATCATTCCATACTAAAAAATGATTTCACGTAAAACCGCAAAATCATCAGACAAAACATTGTTATTTATGTTTTCGGCAATAAGTGTATTATTCCAATCCTGACTTATGCCGTCCTGATCCTCGACAGGCTCGTTTTTTGAGGGAGTCTGGTTGTTTGTTTTTGTTCTGCCTTTAACCGGCAGACGACCGGCTTCTACGCCAGTTCCAACATCAGCTGCTACGCAGCCCCTTTTCCAGCCCCCGCCTGTTGTCTGCGGTTCGTATGAATTATATTATGTGAAACAAAACCAAAAATCAACCATGGAACAAAAAAACAGGCAACATTGTTAAAAAATGTTACCTGTTTTTAAAATCTTTTTAAAAATTTATTCAGCTTTTGCTGTTGCAGCTTTTTTGTCTGCAACTTTGGCTTTATGGTGATTGATTGCCTTGTTAACAAGAGCACCGATACCGAGACCTACTGCTGTGTAAACACCTACGGCAGTGGCAAGACTTGAAGGAAACGTAACTTTTTTAGTTAGTTTAAGAGCGGTTTGTTTGGGTACAATTTGTTTTAATTGTATGTATGCTTTTGCCAGACTCCTTTTGATAGCCATTGGAACTTTAGGCTTAACACAGTTGTAAACTAAAAATGTTCCAACTCCAAAACCTGCTGCCGCACCTGTTATTGTACCGGCATGAGATTTTTTATATTCATTGCCGTTTTTTGTAGTAACCGTCTTTCCGAATGATACTGATTGAATAGACATGTCATTTTTCCTTTTTTCGTATACGTTCACTATAAGTTTGTAATAATTTTTTTTTGTTATTTTTCACAGATTTTTTTACAATTCTTATATGTTATTGGACAGGCTTGTCTGGCAGGTATTTTACAAAATAAGAAAGTAAAAACGGAATAAATGAAATAACAACAAGAGTGGGCACAATGCCAAAATGTTGAGCACACAGACCTATCAGCGGAAGCGATACACCGACAACTCCCCAGCCGAATCCGCCTATAAAACCGGATATCATACTTTTATACTGCGGCATTGTTTTTTGCGCCATAACCATGTTTATGGAAACTGACAGCATTGTAACAAACCCTGTCAGTATAAATAAAATAAAGGACAATACAGGTGACAGATGCATTAACAGTATAAAAACAAGTGTCAAAGCAAACGGAACACCCATTGAGATATAGAATACTTTTTTATATCCGATGATTTTTTCAAATTTTGTACTCAAATAAGTGCCTAACGCACCAACAGTCAAAAATAAAAACACTGCGATGCCTATTTGCAAAGGGTTATAGCCCATATCTTTCCAATAAAAAGGCAGCAATATGCTGAAACTTGCAACAACGAGAGATTTTAATACAGAAATCATAATTAAAACTCTTACTGTTTCGTTTTTAAAAATTTCCTTAACGGTAGAAACAAAAGAATCCTGATTTTTTTCAAAATTGGTTATGTTTATTTTAGGAACACAAACAAACACCATAAGGGCAAATATTATCCCCCATACAGACGTGAACACCAGTTTTTCGAGTCCGAAAAATTGAGTTACGGAAGAAGAAATAACAGGCCCTAAAGAGTTGCCGATTGCGCCTGCCGCAATAAACAGGCTCATATTTTTGGCAAGATTTTTACCGCTGTATCTTACAACAAACCCTGTCGCCTGCGGGTGATAAAAACTAGTACCTATTCCGCCTATTATCAAGCACAAAACAAGCTGCCAGTAACTGTGAACAAGCCCTGTCAAAGACAGAAAAAAAGAGCACATTAACGTACCCCAAAAAATAAAGAATCTTTTATGCAATTTGTCTGCAAAAAAGCCAAAAATCGGCTGGATAAGCGAAGAAAATAAATGCGAGATACTATAGGCACAGGCTGCCACAGCCAGAGTTATACCGAGTTTTGCGGCAATAAAAGGCAAAATCGGATTAATAAATCCGGCATAACTGTCTACCAGACCATGCCCGAGTGTAAGCCAGATAACGGCTTTTTTATTTTCAAGTGTATTGTTGTTTTCGTCCATTGCAAAATCCTTCGGCTGCTAACAAATAAGTTATTAATGTTTATAATGTCTTATACCGGTTGTAATCATGGCAATTTCGTACTTGTCAGCACAGGTTATAATTTCTTTTGCCTTAGGAGAACCGCCTGTTTGGATAATACCGCTGATTCTGCATTGTGCAGCAGCTTGAATACTGTCTATTGAAGGAATAAATCCGTCACAGGCTATTACCGCTTTTTTAGCACCGTCGCAGGCTCTGTTAAGTGCTGTTTCTACAGCATCTATACGGCTTGTCTGTCCGCCGACGATTGAAAGAGTTTTGAAATCTTTTGCAATGACCACAGCATTTGTTTTTACATGTTTTGCTATCTTCCAAGCGAACACCATATCTTCTATCATTTCGGCATCAGGTTTGGTTTTTGTTGCAACTTTAAAAGTATCTTTATCAAGTTCTTTATTGTCAGTTTCCTGAACAAGCGTCCCAAAAGGTGTAATATGGATTTCCTGCTCCTGCATTGTCCTTATTTGTTTTAGCGGAGTATTGAGTTTAATGATTCTCAAATCTTTGTTCTTTTTAAGTATTTCTTGCGCACCGTCTTCAAAATCAGGTGCTATAACAGCATCCAGACATACTGAGGAAGCGTGTTTTGCTATTTCTGCGTCTATCGGCTTTGTGAAAGCGATGACAGCTCCGAAAGTGCTTATCGGGTCTGTATCAAAAGCTTTTAAGTAAGCTTCGTTAAGAGATTTTCCCAGAGCAACGCCGGCAGGAGTGTTGTGTTTAACTATAACAACCGCGTTTACGTCAAAAAATTCCGCAGCAATTTTCACCGCACAATTTATATCAAGCAGATTGTTATAAGAAAGCTCAATATCGCTTGAATTTTCCATATCAGCACTGTTTTCGGTTTTATAAAAGAATGCTTTTTGATGAGGATTTTCTCCGTACTTCAACGCAACAGGTTCAGTGTCAAAAAGTTTTTCGTAGTTATCGTTCATTGTGTATCCCTTTTAGTATTTGAATCTTTATTTAATTTAGCACAAAATAACATCTGCAAAAATTTTACAACAATTAAAAATCGGGTTAATTTTTGTAAAACAAGATATTTAAATAAAACTCAAGCTGATGTAATATTTATTGTGTAAAGATTTAGGAGGTTATTATGAAGATTCAGCCAATGAGTAATGTTGCATTTAAGGGTACATTGAAAGTCGCTGACAAATCAAGTCATTCTATTGTAGGTCTTGACAGCGATAAAATTCTTTCTATTTCAACAAGAAAAAATGATAATGATGCTGTTCTTTTGGAATATGATTATCCGAGAATTGTAAAACATAACGGTTATGAACTAAAGGAACCCACTGTATTTAAATTGGATTACGATTTAAATACTATTTTAAATGCATACAATGCATCCAAAAATTCTGATGTAACTATTGATTTATCAGAATGTTACAGGGAAAACTAGTACCTTAATTTGTTACAAAATTAATAAAACATACGCTTTAGTCTTATTCTAAAGCGTATGTTTGCGTGTTTGGTTATTTTGTTATAAGTATAACTTGATAAAAAATATTTATAATATATTATTGTAGATAGGTATTGGTTATCAATACTTTTTGCGCCCGTAGCCCGGTTGGCTAAGCAAGCGGTAAGCTTGCGATTTCCGATAAAGTTTGGCTGCCAAACGCGAAATTGATAACTTAATAGCGAATTTTGTACGGCTGTGGAATCGAGTCTGTGAAACAGACGAGTGAACAGTCATGTGAGCAAGGTTGACGAAGCGCAATTTGCAAAGCAAATTAAAGCGGAGTGCCAAACCTTGTGAACGTCAATAATTCAAGACAGATGCGCCCGTAGCCCAGTTGGATAGAGCGTTTGGCTACGAACCAAAAGGTCGGGGGTTCGAATCCCTCCGGGCGCGTTTATTATTTTTTTGAGTTATAAAAATAAGGGATTCTTCACCCCTATATTTTGCTGGCGCAAAATACGGGGGTTCTACCTCTCGCAAAACTTGACATTTAGTCAACTTTTGCTCGGCAGAGTCTCCGGGCGCGTTTATTATTTTTTTGAGTTATAAAAATAAGGGATTCTTCACCCCTATATTTTGCTGGCGCAAAATACGGGGGTTCTACCTCTCGCAAAACTTGACATTTAGTCAACTTTTGCTCGGCAGAGTCTCCGGGCGCGTTTGCCTTCTTTTGCCGTTGAGCTATGGCGAAACGTGCAAAATGGCGTCACGAATAAGCGCTAAATTATTTATGTCAGCAATGATTTTTAAATAGTGACTGTTTGTTGTTAATTAATAAGGGATTCATTTAATTTTTATACTGCTCGCAGATACTTCGTATCTGACTTTGCCCCTCTCACAAACGATACTCAATCGTTTTCTCGGCAGAGTCTCTGTTTTACAGATTCAAAGAAAAAGCATTTGGAACAGAACTAATAATTACAATGTTTATTATTTTTTTTCTGATTCTTAAGCACACCCTCAAGCATCTCTATATATCTGTTTTTCAAAGATTTTGGAGAAATGATTTTTACAGATGTTCCCCATCTGAACAAATGCCAGAGAATCTCATATTCTCCGGAGGCCTTGAATTTTACGTTAACAGTGCCGTCTTCGTTTTGTTTTATTTTTTGTGTCGGGTGAAAATGATAAATTAATACCTCATCAGCAACTTCTTTTTTAAACTGAAGTTTTACCTCTAATATCTGCCCTTGGTAAACTCCAAAAGACTTTTCCGAAAATTCTTTAAGGTCAAAATCGCCCTTATCAAAAGTCTGGTCTGTAAGTTTTACATTTTTGCATTTATACAAAAGATAATTGTATGAATACGGGCCTTTTTCTTCTTCTCTCGCTATCAAATATATCTTTTCACCATATATTAAACCGTAAGGAGATAAGGTTTTGTTTTTTTCATTGTATGTTGCCGTAATTTTTTTATTTTCTTTCATTGCTTCACGAATAGTGGAAAGTGTGTTTATATCGATATTATGATTAGGCATCTGACGTACCGCATAACCTTCTGTTTGAAGCAATATTTCAAGTACATTTTCAATTTTATTCAAACTTTTTCTGCTTAGTGCTTTTATCTTTGTTACGATAGAATCCAACAATTTTTCTTTGTCAAAAAAGCCTTGTTGCCGCTGTATTTCTTTTAATTTTTCAAGGTTTGCAAGCTCTTCCGGAGTAAATACAATAATTTCGTTTAAGTATCCGCCTGTAAAACCCCAATGTTTTACTCTGTCACAGGATTCTATTTCGTCAATTTGAGGAAAAATATTTGTAATACTTTCTCTCATACGTTCTGCGGTTCTTCTTGATACGTTAAACTCCCGTTGTATATCTTGAATTGTTACGCCTAAAGGTCTTGACTGCATAAGTACAAGTACCTGTAAAATATCACTGATTCTAGAGTATCTCGGTTTATCCTGCATATTCATTAATTCCTATAACAAACACTTTTTGCGCCACAATCGGACGCGTTTATTATACAGTATTTGTATATTAATAACAACGCGCTACACCATTTTGAACAATAAAAAGAATTATTAAAATGCCATTACAAACAATGTCCGTATTTGACATACTTTATGCTTAATATAAAATCACAAACAATTTTATATTAAGAATGAAAGGAATTTAATATGTCAGATTTGGAACTGTATGAACAAAAAATACTGTTGAAACAAGCGTATGATTGTCCGGAATTTTATGAAGAGTTTTTCACTTATGCAAAAGATCTAATTGATAAAATATCTGATGCTGAAAATAACACTCTTTTTGAATTTAGTAAATTAAACCTAAAGGCCCCTAAAGTAATAAAAGCCGTAAAACAAGTTTTATCAAAATTAATAAAAAGATATTCCAAAGTCAAAAAATCAAAGGTCCAAAAAATTATAGATATTCTTGCTGAAATTTTTAAAATGGAAGATATAGAGAAAGAAATATTTTCCATATATTTGAGAAACAAACTCTTTTGTGCCGAATTGTTTAATGATAACTATCAGGCAAACAGATTAATTAAGAAGCAAATACATAAATCTCCGGCCGTTATTAAAAGAGCCAAAAGACAGCTTGAGAGGAAAGGGATAGACATAGAATACGATTTCCCCGCACATTTAGATAACCTGTTTTTTCACAAATTTGACAGTATCAACTTAAAAAATGTTTCTGAATACTTGCTCGGGCAAAAATGCAGCGCAAATTTTAAAATTAAGGATTTTAAACATTTAAAAGAAGAACATTCTATATGTGTAAATATAATAGAAAATGCAATAAAAAATAATACTAAAGGCATAAACATACTATTATACGGCGTTCCCGGTTCCGGTAAAACAGAGTTTGCAAAACTGTTGGCAAAGTCTGCACATAAAAATTTATACGAGATACCGTTTCTTGATGAATGTAATCAGAATATGTCAATATATGAAAGAGTTGTTGCGTTAAAAACAAATCTGAATATCGTCGCAGAGCATAAAAACGCCCTTTTGTTGTTTGATGAAGCAGATGATATTACAGATTACAACATTGATGACGGAAATAAAAAAATCTCTAAAATTCTTGTAAACAATGTAGTTGAAAACACCCCCCGCCCGATTATATGGACTTTAAACAATGTACATTTTATTGATGACGCTTTTTTGCGCAGAATGACTTATGCCGTAAAATTTACCAAATTGGACGAAAACACACAGGTTAAAATATGGCAAAAAGAGTTAAAACGTCAAAATATAAAAGTTGCTAAAAACAAAATCATTGAACTCAGTTCAAAATATGACGTATCTATATCAACAATTAAAAATGCTGTGGATACAACAAAACTCATAAACGGAAATGCAAACGATTTTGAAAGTTTTATTGACAGTATATCTACGGCAATGAATTTCGGATATCCGGTAAAAAACAAAAATCAATCCAAATTTAATGACAATGGATTTATTTATAATGACCAACTTACAAATACGGATATTAATTTAAAAAATCTGACCGAAAGATTGCAGCAAACCCGAAAACTGAATTTTTCTATCTGTATGTATGGAGAGCCTGGTACAGGCAAAAGCGAATATGCAAGATATTTGGCTCATCGGCTCGGTCTGCCAATAGTACAAAAAAGGGCATCTGATATATTTGACAAATTTGTCGGACAAACAGAAGAAAATATTGCTGCGGCTTTTAAAGAAGCAAAAGCAAAAAAAGCAATGCTGATTATTGATGAAGCAGACAGTTTTTTACAGTCCAGAAATAATGCAAAGCAAAACTGGGAAATATCTTTTGTTAATGAGATGCTGACACAGATGGAAAATTTTGAATACCCGTTTGTTTGTACAACAAATCTTATGGATACATTAGATGAAGCTTCACTAAGACGTTTTACTTTTAAAATAAAATTTGATTTTTTAACAGATAAACAAATAAGTATTGCCTTTCAACACTTTTTCAAGCAAAAAATCAGAGAAAACGATTGCAATATAGCAGGTTTGTCTATAGGTGACTTTGCAACGGTAAAGAAAAAAATTGAGTTTTTAGGTGTTAAAGACAAAAATGAGATACTAAATTTGTTGACAAAGGAAGTAAAATTCAAAAAAAGTGATAGTCTTAAAAATACTGTCGGTTTTTAGACTGTTAAAAAAACACTTGCACTAAAAGATACTTTAAAGCCGGCTCTGTCATTAAACAGAGCCGGCAGCTTAAAAAATCAATAAAATTTTTTATTTCCGTATAATCAGACATCTCCGATATATATCTAATCTAGTGTCGCAGTTGCCGCCTCGAGCCTTCGAGCCGTCACTGCTCACCTTTGCCTTCTTTTTCGGCTGAACTGTGGTGAAGCCTGAAAAATGGCTTCACTATGTGAACAATGTGTCACTCCAAAAATTCGTTCACGTTGCTTTGCTCCTTATCACGAATTTTTTTCGGACACTTTAATACAGGTTTGCTGCGGCTGATGCGGTGGTATGCCGTTTATCGGCAGAACATTGTCTTTTAAATATTCTTAGTCCTTTATTTTGAAATAAATACCCTCACTAACTTTGTTTTCAGGCGCTGTTAAGGCTGTCAGCATTTCTCTTCTGCTTAAGACAGCCGTTTTATACTTGTTTTTTTCGACAATTATATGTTTGTAAAAATTTCCCGATGCCAGCAGCCACAAAACTTTATCAACATAATACGGTGTTTTGCCTGTTGTCTTGGCAATCTCACATATCTTGTCAAACGCTGTGTTATCATCGTTGATGTTTTTTATTAACCCGAGATTATAAAAAATATTTCTTATATGTACATCCGGTTTGCCGTATTGGAAAAATCCGAATTCTTTAAGAAAATCGCAGGTTAATTCAAAGCCCATATTGGGTATATCCTGACAAAAATCTTTAATTGCTTTTTTTTGTTTATCAGGCTCATTTATAGCAAATTTTTTCTTAAAGTTATTATAATTTTGTTCATTTTTGAGTTTTTGAGCCCCTGCAACTATACCTTGTGCAAATCTGTACCACGAGGAATTCTTTTTGTAATTTTCTTCTTGACACAGACCTTTTCGGGCAAATTTTTTATACAAATCATCCGCATTTGTGTATTCAAATTTTTCCAGTTTTAATATCTTATTGTTATCATCGCCGTTACAGACTTTTATAATATTTTCTCTGTTTTTTTTCTCTTCGTTTTCAAATTGAATTGCCGAAGGTCCAATGTTTGAACCATTTTGCAAAGCTCTTATAAAATTCTCAAAAACATTATCCTTATCCTCTTTCGGTGTAGGACAGGTTAAATATGTTTCTTTTAATTTTTCTCCTTTATAAAATTTATATATTTTTGTAAGGTTATTTTCTGCGTTTTCAAAAATTTCTTTTAATTCTTCTTTATCATGCATAATAAATACCGCCATTACCCCTATATTCTCAAATTTATATGACACAAACGGACACTGTATTGATTTTAAAAATATTGTACTGAAATCAGCCTGTTATTTTGAACGGCCGAATAGTTTTTCAAAAAAAGTTTTCTTTTTAGGCTTTTCCAATGAAAGAAGACTATTTGTAATTTCCTCAATCTCGGCTTTGTATATTTCGTCTAAATTCTTGTTTTTCTCTTCCTTTTCCAGTTCTTTTATTTTGCCATCAATCCAATATTTTAAATCTAAAAATTCTACATCTTCAATTTTTCGGGTTAATCTATTAATCAAATACTGAGTCGGACAGGCTTCTTTTTCGCTCGCCTCTGCTTCCAATACTAATTCAGGATACCAGTTGCCGCCATCAGTTTTTGGAACTGCTGTTTTTAAGGTCATTTTAACAAAGTCAGTATTTTGTTGGTACAGCTCATGTTTCCCCTTATTAATAAACAAATCTGCATCATATTGTTTAAAAAATTCATTAAAAGCTTTTGATTCTTTAATAGTTCTCAAAAGTCTTGCGGTTTCTTCCGGATAAACGTCAGGGTAATAGTTCTTACCGTATTGTATGGATTTCAGCCTGCCGAAATTAGGCTGTCTGTATTGTGTGTAATTGTTGTCAATTCTCATTTATTCATATTCCCCATGTTGTGTGTATAAAAATATAAAAATCGTAAAAAAAATTTTTGCTATTTCCGTTAAAAAATGTCCGAGAAAAATTCGTGATAAGTTGCAAAGCGACGTGAACGAATTTTTGGAGTGACACATTGTTCACATCGTGAAGCCATTTTTCAGGCTTCACCACAGTTCAGCCGAAAAAGAAGGCAAAGGTGAGCAGTGACGGCTCGAAGGCTCGAGGCGGCAACTGCGACACCGGATTAGATATAAAATACCTCAAAAAAACAAAAATAGGTTTTGGTAAATTAAAATTTATGAAAACTTGCTAAAATTTAATTAATAAAAGCCGGCAAAAAATTTTTTTAGAGGTTTTATTAAATTGTAGAGTTAAACGTTACACCTGCAAAACATCTAATTTCAAGACAGCTTGCGGCAGGTGAAACACAGGATTGGATAAAATTAATAATATGCAATATATGGATAACAAATTGCAGGGAGTAAACAGAAACAATTCAACTGATTTACCTGCAAAAATTAAAAACAGGATTACTGTTTCAATCCCCCGAGATACTTTTTCGGAAGTTAAGTATATTGAACATTTAAAATTTAAAGTTCATATCAAAAATATGTATAAAGACATTTGCAACAAAATTAATTTGCAAGAACAAATCACCCCAAAATTGAAATTTGAATCTCTGGGGGCACATGCAGCCGGCGGTTTTAGCAATATAGACGGTAAAATTTATTTTGATGACAATTTTTTAAAGCAGCTTGAAGATAGTGATATTGTCTTTGTAATAAGGCATGAGCTTGAACATGTAAAACAATTTCATGAAATATTAAGACTCCTGGGCTTAAAAAAATTTGTAAAACTAATGGTTTCCAAAAACGAAAACTGTCCGGAGGAAAAAATTGTAAATTCAGAAAAAGTCAATATTAACTACTACAAAAAAGTAGAGCAGATGCTGGGGAAAATAGACCCAAATTCCCCTGAAGGAATACTTGCACAAAAATATATTGATGCCTACAAAAAATATCCGGATTTAATGAAACTCTGGCAAAGAACAGATATCTGTAAGGTGAAAAAAATACTCATTTTTATAAAAGAACTTATTTGCAACTATAAATTTAATTTTTTGGAAACAAGCGCAAACAAGGCAGCTAAGAATTTTTTAAAAACTTTTAAGGTATAGCCCGGATATCTTGTCTTATGATAAAATCCGCATTAATGCTGTATTCAAAAAAAAGGAATCCATCTTGCCAACAATCCAAATTAATGAAATTTTAAAAAAACTTAAAAAAAATTCAATGTTCCGTTTGTCAATGACATCAAAAGAGTTATTCCACTCTAACTTTTGGGCCTGGCTGATTGATAATTATAAACAAAAATTTACGGGCATTTTTTACCCCGATTATGATAACTCAAGCGAATTTAAAGTTGAACGTGAAAAAAATAATTTTGACCTGTCTTTAAAGTTTAAAGATAAAATAGTGATTATCGAAAACAAATTTAAATCACTTCCAGATAAAAACCAGTTGCAAAGGTATTTAAATAAAGCACAAAACTGGAGAGAAAAAAACATTATACTGGTTAGCTATCTTGAGCCAAGTTTTAAGACGGATACATACATCTCGTACAAAGCTCTTTATGACGGATTAAAAAATGCGGATATTTCTGATATAAATCCGACAGACTGTGCCATAATACAAAATTATACAGAGTGTATAAAACTGTTGTGCGAGTTAAAAGATTCCGAACTGACAAATTCAGAAACAATAAAAGAATTTTGGGCAGAATATATGGCTTTGAAAAAAGATTTTGATGAAATAAATTTCGCAATAATAATACAAAAAATTTTTTTGAACAATATTGCTGAAAAACTGATAAATAAAATACAAATTAACAATTTAAATTATCAAATAAATATAGGCAACAGTCACGTTGCATACATAGATTTTTTTATTCCTGATACAGAATTTTCAATAAGCTTGTACTGTAACGGAGAATACAAATATGTGTTTAATATCCAAAAAGAAAATGGAGATACAAAAGAAAAATTAATAGAAAAATGCAAAAATAAATACGAAAAATTTTTATCTACAAAAGAGTGTATAAAAAAACTCAAGGAATACTGTTGCTATATGGGTCCCAATAATGCATGGATTTATAAAACACGCAAAAGCAAAGATAATCTTGACGAAATCGCCTGTGATATAGAAACAGATTTGTTGGAATTACTAAAAATTAACGGATAAATTTATCCATAATGCGCTAATATTAATTATCACTGTTCCATTCGACATTTCTTGTTGAATACATAACAATTCCTATTATTAAGAACAAAAGAAGCGAGCCGATTAACAGTGACAAATCCTGTAATAAAAGCAATACATACAAAAATGTATAAAGCAGCGCCATAATCAATGTAATCAACAGTGCAAATTTCTTACCTTCTTTTTTAGTGATTACAAAATAAGTATAAGTACTAATCAAACCTATTGTCATAATAGCGGCAATGGTATATGACAAGCCAAACGGCATAAACTCGGATAAAGAAAGCATAAGCAGATAAAACACAAGCATTGCGGCACCCATTATAAGGTATTGAAGCTGATGAACAGGTTTTCTGTCTTTAGAGGCAATTTCAAATATAAAATAAGCCAAAAACGTAAGCGATAAAAACAAAAATGCATATTTAACCGCTCTTTCAGCCATTCTGTAATTGTCAACAGGTGTTAAAAAGGATACGCCGGCTTTAGGTTTTTCCGAAGAAAAAGAAGAAGTCGCAATAGCAGGAATTTTCCATTCACCTTCAAAAGAGTCTTTTGCTATTTCCCGTTCCTCAGGAAGATAATCTCCGTCAAACCCGGGGTCTTTCCAGTCGCCTTCTATTTCAATTTCATTATTTATTCCGCCAGGTACAACATGAATTTTATTAATACCCCGAATTTGATATTTTATTTCAAACGGAATGTTCTTATCCGAGGTTGTAATATTTTTTTCGTAGTCAGAAGAAGTAAGAGTAACGGGTTTTTCTTTTAATAATTTAATTTCAGGCTGTGAAACGTATCCTTTTGCATCGGTAATGTCAAAAGAAAGTTCCGCTTTAAGATTTTTAATTTTTCCGTAAGTGTTTAAAAAATCACCTTTTAACTCTACATCCGCAGTGTAGACGGGAACCTTAAATATTCCCTTTTTGCGGACTTGAGTTTTGACTTCAACCTCCGCTTCGTAATTATTTAACTGCAATGCCTTTTTGGTTATTCCTTTTTTATCAGGGATATTAAGAGTCAAAACAGGAGCGTATATTACCTGAGAGTTTGCCCAGGATTTTTGGACATTTTCCACGGCTTCGTTTTTATAAGCCTCTCTATCACTGATAATACCGCTCATAAACGCTATCGGTATAAGCAATATAAGCAGCATACCCAGTACAATATAAAACTTTTTTACCTTTTTATTTATACTCTTTTTTTGTTCGTCCATAATATAAACTCCTTTTTGTTAATTTTTCACTAAACAGTACAATAGTGCAATCTGTGTATTAAGAAAAATTAATCATCCGTATAATTTTGTTTCTATTGACAAAAACAAAATTGTGTATTATTGTTTCTATATACAGAAACAAATGGGACAATTATGCAGACTATAGAAGAAATTTCACAAGCGTTAAGCACACTGGACAAAAAAGAAATTACAAAATTTTTTAAAGAAATACTCACTCTTTCAGAAATAACAACTCTGTCAAAACGATGGCGTATCATAAAAATGCTTGCGTCAAAAGATTACACCCAGCGAGAAATTGCGGAAAAATTGGGAGTAAGCCTTTGCAAGGTAACACGCGGCTCAAAAATTTTAAAAACTCCTAACGCAATGACAAAAAAAATTATAGAAAGAGAACAAAATGAACACAAATTTGCAAAAAACAATTAATATACTTCCCGATAACGAAGGTTTTTTCGGAGAATACGGCGGACAATTTCTTGATGAAAAATTAAAAAAAGAATTCAAAAAAATTGCAGATGCGTTTTTAGCTCTGAAAGACGACAAAGATTTCAATGAAGAATTAAATTATCTGTTAAAACATTATGTTGGCAGACCGAGTGCCCTGTATTTTGCTAAAAACCTGTCAAACAAATACGGTGCTCGAATCTACCTCAAAAGAGAAGACTTAAATCACACCGGCGCACATAAAATAAACCATTCTTTAGGTGAGGCGCTGCTTGCAAAAAGATTGGGCAAAAAGAAAATTATAGCCGAGACGGGCGCAGGTCAACACGGTGTAGCTACCGCAACTGCGGCTGCCTTAATGGGACTTGAATGTGATGTTTACATGGGCGAAGTCGATATTCAAAAGGAAAAACCCAACGTAGACAAAATGAAAATTCTGGGAGCAAATGTAATAAGCGTAAAAGACGGCAAAAAAACTTTAAAAGAAGCTGTTGACGCTGCATTTAACGCTTACTTAAAAGAATACGATACGGCTATTTATGCAATAGGCTCCGTTGTCGGGCCGCATCCGTTTCCTATGATAGTGGAACATTTTCAATCCGTAATAGGCAAAGAAGCCAGAAAACAGTTTTTAGAATTAACAAACACACTGCCTGATTGTGTTATTGCCTGTGTAGGCGGCGGGTCAAATGCAATAGGCTTGTTTGACGCCTTTTTAGATGACAAAGAAGTCAACATATACGGTGTAGAACCGCTGGGCAAAGGTACAAAAACGGGTGATAACGCAGCCAGCCTGACATACGGCAAAAATGGCATTATCCACGGATTCAAATGCAAGCTTTTGCAAGATGAAAACGGAAGCCCGGCAAACGCGTACTCTATTGCCAGCGGCTTAGATTACCCCGGCGTAGGGCCAAAGCATTGTTATCTGCAAAGTCTTGGCAGGGCAAATTATGTTACCGTTTCCGATGAACAGGCAATACAGGCCTTTTTTGAATTATCAAAAACAGAAGGCATAATTCCAGCACTTGAAAGTTCTCACGCCGTTGCGTATGCAATTGAATATGCAAAACAAAACCCTGACAAAAAGATTCTCGTAAACCTTTCCGGACGCGGCGATAAGGATGTCGATTTTATTATTAATTATATGAAATAGAACAAAATTACAAAACTACAATTAATAGAGCATTTAGTGTTATATTCTAATCTAGTGTCGCAGTTGCCGCCTCGAGCCTTCGAGCCGTCACTGCTCACCTTTCCAATGTGTCACTCCAAAAATTCGTTCACATCGCTTTGCTTCTTATCTCGAATTTTTCTCGGACATATAAAACCACAACACTAAATGCTCATGTGTGTTGTGTGTTGTGTCCCTTTCCTGCTTTGCGCAAGCCGGAAAGGGTGTTTTATAAATTTATTTAAATTTCTTTTCACCCGTTAAGTTCAAATCTGCAAAAAAAAAAGCTATGAATTGTGTTTTCCACTTTTGGTTCATAGCTATTAGATTAGGGATATGCGTATCGTCGTCTTTATTTAAGGAGTATAGTGCTATTTTACATATACTTTAGTTATATAAAATCATTCATTGTTATGAATAATTTTTTGCTTGTTCATACATTTATTCGACATGTGCATGACTTTTTTTAGAAAATCATTAAATTGAAGTAGTGCTGAAAGATTCCCAACTAAAAATTTTAAGGCACAGGTTACATAAAAGCATGGTGAACTACGCCAAAAGTATGATATTTATACCAAAAGTTTAATTTACCATGCACGTGTTCCGATAACGTAAATAGGGCAAATTAACAAGGGTGTTAAAATTTGTATAACAGTATTTATCCGGTACAAATAAAACCATATGTGCCGCCGCAGACCAAAAAACAGGTCGACGGCAACGATGAGAACGAGGCTTCTCAATCTTCCGACGTCTACAAAAACAGACGTTCGGGCAGCACTGACCCTTACGGAGCAACAGACCCTAACGGCAGAAGTTCTTATCCGCGCCACGAATACCCTAACGGTCAAAAATCAACCATTGATTATTCTAAGTCTAAAGTTAACATCGCCCAGATTATTACAGATTTTAAAAGCACTGCAAACGCAATAGGTGCACCGCCAAATATCATTCAGGAGGTAGACCAGTATCTTGCGCTTGCGGAAACTCAGTCTTTAAAAAACGAGCCCGACAAAAAACTTATACAGTCTAATTTAAAAAATGCCTCAAATGTTCTCGACAAGTTTATTTCACAAACTTTGAACAAAAAATCCAAGGTTGTGGAAAACTGGATTGATGCACTTTTCTTGCAACAGGTCGATTATAAATCAGACCCGACAACGGTTAATGAGGATTTTCTCGTTAAACTTCCGGATAAAGAAACAGGCGACATGAAGCCTATTTCTCAAAACATTGCACCTCAACAACAGCAACCGCAAGAAATTCCGGTACAGGAAGAAGTTCAGCCTCAAGAAACAGTTCAACAGGCAGTTGAACCGCAAAGTGAAGCTCCTTCCGCAAAAACCGGTGTTTATATCCCTCAAGATGCTCAGATAAGAAAATCGTTTTTGCAAGGGAAAAAATATGCGGCAATAAATCAGACCGACAAAGCTATCGAAGCCTTTAACGCCGCTTTGACACAGGCTCAGTACATTGATGATACAAATGCCGAAGGCATGGCCAGCTATGAACTCGGAAAAATTTACGACAATCAAGATAATCTGGACAAAGCTCTCGGGTTATACAACAATGCTTACAGAGCTTCTAACGACAACAATTTAAAAGCACACGCCCTGTATGCAATGGCTCAAATTTATGATGATATAGTTTATTTTGAACCGGCCATGGATCATTATTTTGCTGCTATTTCTTACGCCGGCGAAGCCGAAAATCTTAACGCCCAGACAAAAGCCCTGTCAAACATTGCGGATATGTATGCCGAAAGATATGACAAAGAGCAGACATACAAGTATTACGGCGCCGCAAAAAATATTGCCCTTGAAACCAACAACCCTAAAACTATGGGCTCTGTTTGGTCGCGCAGCGGGGACTCCATGACAATTTTAAACGAAAACGTTAACGCCCTGCAAGATTACAAATCTTCCGCCCGTTTCTACGAACAGGCCGATTCTCCGGTTAAAATGGCCCGCAACTATGAAAAAGCCTCTGTTGTTATGCTCAAACTCGGCAACAGAAAAAAAGCCCAATCGCTGCTTGAAAAAGCGCATTTGCTTGCGATAAGAGCCTCTGACAGCGATTATGCACAAAAACTGCAAAAACAATTGAATGTAATATAAAAACTTTTCGTCTATAATAAATGCAGTTAATACGGCAAGGACTTATACAATGGACGAAAAACAATTTAAAAACGAACTCGATGACGCAATGAAACTCTTTCAAAAAAGAGATTTTGAAGTGGCTGTGGAAAAATTTAAAGCGCTTCTTGATGCGGATAACAAAAATGCTCATCTGTATAACAATATAGGTCTTTGTTATGCTCATCTGGGACAGAATGCTCAGGCGGAAGAGTATTACAAAAAAGCACTTTTTATCGATGACAAGCTTGTTGAAACTTATATAAACATTGCGGATATTTATTACAAAGAAAATCGTCTTTGGGACGCAATAGAACTTTTGCAGGAGGCCATTGCGCTTATACCTGACAATGTTGCTCTAAGACATTACCTTGGCCGAATATATATAGAAGACAAACGCTACGATGATGCGATTGATATTTTAGATTCCGTGCTGGAGCTTGCGCCTAAAAACTTTGATGCCAACTGGGATTTGGGTATGGTATATTTTGAGCTCGGGGATTATAACAGCGCTATTGCCAACTTTGAGGAGGTTTTAAAATATATTGAAGATAATGAACTTATCTATTATCAGACAGCTCTTGCTTATGAAGCTAACGATGAAGTGGACAAGGCTATTTCTAACCTTTTAAAAAGTATTTCCGTAAATGAAAAATTCCCTCTCGGATATAAAAGACTGGGGATGTTGTTTATGGCACGCGGAGAAAACAAAGACGCAAAAGAATATTTTGACGAATACCTTAACTTTGATGTACCCGTGGAAGAAAAAGAAAAAATCCGCAATATTTTAGAGCGTCTGAAATAGAATTGTTTCATTTTAGCAGCAGTGTGGATTTGGTCTATTGCTATGGACATAGGGTAGGCAAAGCGAATTTGCCCAACCTACGGTGCTTTATTGAGAAAATATGTCATTCTGAAGCGCCCGTCTTTAAGGGGTTGTGATGATTGTGTGTGTTCAGAATCTTACCGGCTGGGCGTGGAATCGTCAGAATGGTAATGTGTATTGTCGACCCTCACCTGCGTCCGTAATTCGCTTACGCTCATACGGCTGCTTTCCTCTCCCGCAGGAGAGGAGGGATTTTGCGTCATTCTGAGGCGTTAGCAACGTAGGTTGGGCATAGCGGATTTGCGGACGGACGGAGTCATGCGAGTCCGGAAAGCGAGATATGAAGTGAGCAAAAGCAAAGCGCAGCGAACGACAATATCGAGCGTAGAGCAAATCCAAGAGACTTGCCCAACGCTATTAAAAGATCCTTCGGGTTTCACCCTCAGGATGACACAGAATTTTCCCTCTCTTTGGGAGAGGGTAGGGTGAGGGTTGATAATATTAAAAGAGCCTGACTATTGTCAGACTCTTTTAACATATTTTATTACTCTCTGCCGATTTTCCAGCGTAAACCTGCGGATAATGACACACCGTTACGCCCGCCGTTGTGTATCATCGCCTGTCCAAAGGCTAAGAATTTATCGTTTACTCGTTTTTGTAAACCCACACCGTACTGTACGTATGGTTTTATACTCATTTCAGGTAATCTTACACTGTCGGCAGTTACCCTTGACTCATCAAGCAGGTTCCATACCATGCTTACACCTATATATGGCTGCCAGCCGTTCTTTGTGTTACCGATTAACTTGATTCCGGGGGCAAGCTGGATTGCGTGCATAGGGTCACTCTCGATTCTTACTCCGGCTGCGTTGTGGTAGTCGAATGTATTTACAAACGTATATGATATCAACATACTCGGCTGCAATATCATACCGCCGTCAAAGAATTCAAAGTTGTAACCCGTTTTGTTACCTAAACCCGCTAATAGCATTGTATAGTTTTCAGAGCCGTACATTGTACTTGCATCGCCTGCGGAAGCTCCTACACTCAATGTTGTTGCGTTAAAGAAGTTGCCTTTGTAGAAGGTTGCTGTTCCGCCTAACAAGCCTCCGTTTTGATAAGCATCTACGCCTTGATATCTTTGAGAAGCACCGTTATAACCGATGTAACCTGTTAAGACTCGTTCAAAGCCATTGCCGACAGATGTTAAAGGACTATCGTAACCAACTAAAGTACCGTAGTTGATGTTAGAAACTTTAGGACCGTTTTTAAGTGGAACATTTTCAAATGAAGCATAAGGTTTAACCCAGAAGCCTGCACTTTCTTCTTTAAGAAGAAGAGGAGAGTATGTTCCCACATCTGTTGCATCACCTGTCGGAGATAAAGCGTATTTGCCTTCATTGATTATAGCGAGTCTTTCAATGTACGGAATATTCATGAATGTATCTGCGTGCTGGAATGCGTAGTTAAAGGTTTGAAGTTGTGTAGTATAAGCACCTGCCTGAGTTGCAACAGGAGAAGCCAATACAGACGGGTTAAAGGCATCGCTTGCATTGCCTGAGGAAGCTGCTCCTCGTGTAAAGGTAAAGAACCCGTCATCCGGATTATATGAAACATCGTATTTCCAGATTGGAGAATATGCGATAGGAGAAGCACCAGTAAATGCGACGTTGCCTTTTAAGGCGTCATCAGCAAATTGAATATTTGTAACATCTTCTTTTGCATCTGATAAGAGTACAACGTTGTTAACGTTAAGCATTGCGCCGTCTTTTACATTGTAGTTATCAGCAGTAATTCTGTCCATGGATTTATTGGCAAGGTCAGCATCAACGGATATATTTGTATTGCCGTTGAGGTTGAGGGTCGGAACATGCATTGTGCCGATTGTATTGTTGTTAAGGTAAATGCTGCCCGAGTTAAGTGTTAAAGATTGGGATTGATTAAAGACATCTTCTCTGCCTAAGTAAAGGTTTGTGTTGTCTAAGGAGATGTTTGCATTTATCACATCATTATTCAGGATTACTTTACCTGTGGAGTCGCCTGTGATTTTGAGGTCATAGCTGCCTTTAGTTTCTGATGAGATAAGTTCAGGGTCGGTAGTTTCTACTGCGCCCATATCAATTAATCCTGCAAGCAATCCTCCTTTTATTTGCTCAACCTGATCTGCATATTCAGGCGGCAAGCCTGAATCGCCGAATTGTTGTTCTACCATATAGTCAAAGTATGCATCTACTACTTCGGACACTGTGGCATCGTCTGAAAGACCAAGCAGTCCGTAAATCTCGTCTTTGCCTTCAAAATTTTGAGCCATACCGATAATGTTCATCTGGTATGTATTGTTAACTAAAACAGAATCAGCGTTTCCTGAAATTTGGTCATCAAAGCGAATTACACCGTTTGTTGATGCATTAAGGGTCAGAGCAGGATTGTTGGATGGATCAAAGCTGTCAAAGTTTGATGATTTTTCACTGTATATTATTTTATCCTCATCTATAGAGACAATCTCTCTTTCAAGAGAACCTGCATTGATATTGTTTTCTACATATATTGCGTTCGGTGTTTTTACTCCGCCAGCTTCTGTGTAGTTGCCGCTAAAGATTGATTGTCCGCCGTCTTTAGCTATGATATTTAAACTGCTATTTGTGTATATTGCACCGCCAAGAGCAGTTGCATTTTCACCGGTTGCAGTTGCGTGGTTGTTGATAAAGCTTGAGTTAATCAGACCGCCGACTACATTACCTTCTTCGTCTTTGGCACCGATTGTTCCACCATAAGAGTTATAAATCGCTCCGCCTCTGGCATCATCATTAGTTGATGATGCATAGTTGCCTATAAAATCACCTGTTATATCGCCGATTGTTCCTTCGTTATAAATCGCTCCGCCATTGGCAAATGAATAAATACCAGTACCTGCAGAAGACACATAGTTGCCTATAAAATTGCCGGTTATATCTCCGATTTGTGCATTAGAACCATCGTTATAAATTGCTCCGCCATAGGAAGATGAACTTGTCGAAGTAGCATAGTTTCCTATGAAATTGCCGGTTATATCTCCGATTATTACATTATAACCTTCGTTATAAATAGCACCCCCTTGAGCATCAATAGCCGCATCGACATAATTACCAAAGAAATTTGAGGTTATATTGTTAATTTGGGCATATTCATTATTGTTAATTGCTCCACCATAACCGCTACCGCTGGATTTTGAAACATAATTACCAATAAAATCACCAGTTATATTGTTTATAACAGCAATATCCGAAGAAGAATAGCCTCTATTATATATTGCTCCGGCATAGCTTTCCCCGCCAGCTAATGACAATGAATAATTACCTATAAAATTACCGGTTATATCTCCAATTTTTCCGGTATTGTAAATAGCACCGCCATAGCTTTCCCATGGTCCGGTTCGATTTCCGTAAGAATAATTACCTATAAAATTACCGGTTACACTTGTTATAATTCCATAATTACTAATTGCACCGGCGTATGGCGCATTGCCACTTTCTCTATAGTTTCCGATAAAATCACCAATAATATTATTAATAGTTCCTAAATTACTTATAGCAGCAGCACCCGCCCCAACTCCGCCTTTTAAGCTATTACCAATAAAATCACCGGTTATATTACCAATACTCCCATGATTATCAATAATGCTGTCATAAAGTGTATTATTTTGCCCTACAAAATCATTGTTTATATCTGCGCCCATTAAATCCATGTCTTCGGTAATTCTGTCAGGTTTAACTCTGCTTTGGTCTACATAATATTTAATTTCATATTCAAAAGCATTGCCGCTGCCGTCAGGATTGGGGGTAGTCACAGTAAAAGTTTTTGTGTCATCAGCTACATCAGGATAGCCGTATTCTGTTTTATTTAAATCAACACGGTAATATTGAGGTACAAGTTTATTGTCTGTTTCAGACCATTCGTATTTTGTTATTACATTTGTGCCTGTTTGTTCAACCTGTTCGAGTGTGTATGATGGTTGATAGTCAGGGGTAGTTTCAGGGTCTGCTGCCATTGCCGGTGCTGCGATGAAGAAGGATAATGCAAGGGTCAAGGCGGCTGTTTTTAATGCCTTTTGCCAGTGCCAACCCTCACCCCAGCCCTCTCCCAAAGAGAGGGAGGAATTATGCGTCATTCTGAGCGAATGCGAAGAATCTTTTATAGATCCTTCGGCTAACGCCTCAGGATGACGTCCAGAAAATGCCTTAGGATGACAATTTTCTGTCATTCTGAAGCGCCCGTTGTTGCGGGTTTGCAAGGATTGGGTGTGTTCAGAATCTGACCGATTCTGTGTGGAATCACAAGGCCGGTAAGAATGTTTAAGAAGGTTAGCTTTTTTATTTTTGCGGAAAATCTTTTTCATTTTTTTATGTCCTTTATGTAATAACTAATTCTTTTTTATTTATTTGTGTTGGGCACGTATGCCCAACCTACAGTGCTGAAACCCGACCGCTTGCGCGGTGAATATTGTAGTTTATCTTGTTATTATTTCCTTCTTCTAAAAGTTCTTTTGCATTTTGCGAGGTGTGTTCAGCTCCTGAACAAAGTTGTCTTGCTAAATCCTGCGCAGGCTCAAGTGATGCACTAAATTGTGCATCGATACAGTCTGCTAAATCATTGATTTTATATGGTTTATACCCCCCCGAGACTCTTAAAACCTTGTGAGACAAGGGTTTTGATTCTTTTTTGTTATTAAAGTTTCCTATCATTTTTAACATCCTGTGTATATACTACCTATATACTAAGTACCCAAATTTTTAAATTTATAACACTTTTGACTCATTTTATTAAGAAATTGTTACAAACCCACCTTGTCAAAATCGACCGCAAAGCATATGTGCCAGAGGTTTTCAGAATTTTTAAAATTGTAGGATTTTAGGCGTTGTTTATCTATAGCGTTTATTAATTTTGCCAAATTGGGGAATATTTAAGATTGCAAAAATATTTATTATGATAAAATGTTATACGATTTATAAGGAGTTTAATATGAAGAAAGTAACGATTTACACATCACAAAGCTGCCCGTATTGCATTAAAGCAAAAAAATTATTAAAAATGCTGAATCTTGAGTTTGAAGAAATAAACAGCGATGATAATTTTAATGAAATGTGCGAAAAACTTTCAAAAAAGTACAACCGCCCCAGCATTGCAACCGTTCCGCAAATTATAATTAACGACCATTATATCGGCGGTTATGATGATTTGGAACATTTGTACAAAACAAAAAAATTAGACGAAATTTTAAACAAATGATATTTTACGCAAAATAAAAAGACCCGTGATTAATTTCACGGGTCTTTTCTTTTAGGTTATAAGCTTTTTAGCTTTTGAAGAAATCTTTGATTCCCTCATCGGCCATGCTATTTACAACCAAGTGTACCTTCTTCCTCTTTGCTGTGTTTGAATTCAATTACAGCCTGAGCAGCGGCAAGTCTAGCCTGCGGAACTCTGAAAGGAGAGCAGGATACATAGTTCAAACCGATTCTGTGGCAGAATTTAACTGAAGCAGGGTCGCCGCCGTGTTCGCCGCAGATACCGCGTTTGAGGTGCGGTTTTACTGACAATGCTTTATCAAGAGCAAGTTTCATCAACTGGCCGACACCTTCCTGATCTAATGTCTGGAACGGGTTAGCAGGAAGGATTTTGTTGTCTACATATTTTTGTAAGAACTTGCCTTCCGCATCATCTCTTGAATAACCGAATGTCATCTGTGTAAGATCGTTTGTACCGAATGAGAAGAATTCTGCGTATTCTGCAATCTGATCTGCTGTCAGTGCTGCACGCGGAATTTCTATCATTGTACCAATCATATAATCTACGCCAACGCCCTTTTCAGCCATAACTTCTTTTGCAACACGTTCACAAACTGCTTTTGCTTCTTTAAGTTCGTTTACGTGGCCTACAAGAGGAATCATAACTTCGGGTTTAACGTCAAGACCTTCTTTTTTCAAGTCACAAGCTGCATAGAAAATAGCTTTAACCTGCATTTCATTGATTTCAGGATATGTAAGACCAAGACGGCATCCTCTCAAGCCCATCATCGGGTTAGATTCCGACATGTTTTCTACGAGGTGGAGCATTTCTTCATCTTTTTTGTAATCCTGATTCAATGCTTTTTTAGTAGCCACTGTTGCAATTAATTCTTCTTTAGAAGGTAAGAATTCATGCAACGGCGGGTCTAAAAGACGGATAGTCATAGGTTTGTCGCCAAGAGCTTTGAACATTTCATAGAAGTCTTTGTACTGCATAGGAAGCAGGTGTTCAAGAGCTTCTTTTCTTTGTTCGGTATTTTCAGCGATAATCATTTTTTGAACCCACGGAAGTCTTTCAGGATCCATGAACATGTGTTCTGTTCTGCAAAGACCAACGCCTTCTGCGCCCATTTCCAGTGCTTTTGCAACATCATTAGGGGTATCTGCGTTAGCACGTACGCTCAAGAGTTTAACTTCATTAACCCATTCAAAGAGTTTTTTGAAGTTGTCATCTAATGTAGGCGGAATAAGATGTACAGAGCCTTCAAATACTTCGCCTGTACCGCCGTCTAACGAAATAATATCGTTTTCATGGTAAACTCTGCCGCTTCCGTCTGTTAAAGTACCGTTTTTAAGGTCGATTTTCAAATCTTCACAGCCCGCAACGCAGGGTTTGCCCATACCTTTTGCAACTACTGCTGCGTGAGATGTCATACCGCCTCTTAATGTAAGAACACCTTGAGAAGCAATCATACCGTGAATATCGTCAGGGCAGGTTTCAAGACGAACAAGGATAACTTTTTCGCCGTTTTTGCCTCTTTCTGCGGCTTCTTCTGTATCAAATACGATTTTACCAACGGCTGCACCAGGAGAAGCTGCAAGCCCCTGAGCTATTTTGTGTGCTTCTTTTTTGGCAGCAGGGTCAAAGTCAGGCAAGAGAACCTGATACAACTGGTTCGGGTCAACAAGTTCTATTGCTCTTTCCTTATCGATAATACCTTCTTCAGCCATTTCAACTGCGATTCTTACGGAAGCTTTAGCTGTTCTTTTACCGTTTCTTGTTTGCAAGATATAGAGTTTGCCTCTTTCAATTGTAAATTCCATATCCTGAACATCTCTGTAGCCTTCTTCCAATTTTTTAGCAATATCAACATATTGTTTGTACTGTTCAGGCATTTCTTTTTCAAGGTCTGCAATCGGATGAGGTGTTCTGATACCTGCAACAACGTCTTCACCCTGAGCGTTTGTAAGATATTCGCCGTAGAATTTGTTTTCACCTGTGGACGGGTTTCTTGTGAAGGATACACCTGTTGCACAGTCATCACCCATGTTGCCGAACACCATTGTTTGAACGTTTACGGCAGTACCGTAGTTATGGTCAATTTTATAGTGGTTTCTGTATGCTACTGCACGGGGGATGTTCCAAGAACGGAATACCGCTTCAATAGCTTCTTCCAACTGTACATAAGGGTCTTGCGGAAATTCTTTTCCTGTTTCTGCTTTAATCAAAGCTTTGTAAGGTTCGATTAAAGATTTCCAATCTTCTGCGGTAAGGTCTACGTCTTGTTTGTAACCTTTTTCAGCTTTGATTTTATCAATGTATTCTTCAAACTTCATCCTTTCAATGTCCCATGCTACCGAGCCGAACATTGTTAAGAAACGACGGTAAGAATCATAGCAAAATCTCGGGTTGTTGGTGAGTTTAATCATGCCTTCAACTGTCTGGTCGTTCATACCGAGGTTTAAGATAGTTTCCATCATACCCGGCATAGAAAGTCTGGCGCCGGAACGAACCGAAACGAGCAGAGGGTTTTCGGGGTCGCCGAATTTTTTACCTGCTTTTTCTTCAACTTTTCTCAAAGCTGCTTTTACTTCATCCATAACGCCGGCAGGCATTCTGTTACCGTGGTTTATATAATCCATACAAGTTTCTGTCGTGATTGTTAACCCCGGAGGAACTGGAAGTCCCAAATTAGTCATCTCGGCGAGGTTTGCACCTTTACCACCCAGAAGATCTCGCATATTTGCGTTACCTTCTTCAAATAACCATACTCGTTTTGCTGTCATAATTGTGTCTCCTTTTAATAAACTGAGTATATTGTGTTGTTTTATTTTTCACATGAAACCATTATTTCTACACAGTTCTAGACTAGCATAATTTTAAAGAATACACAAACGATTTTTGTATAAAAACTGCACCTTTAAAATGAACTTATTAATTTACAAATTTTGCTGTAAAATATCAAAAGGGTAATCTCCCGTTTACCACCCCCGACACGGACTTGTTAAGGGAATGAGACGGAAAGGTGGTGAAATAATGCAGTTTAGCGTAACAGAAAAAGCGCTACTGATTATCTTGTTGATAATAATAGCGCTCGCTTTTGCAAAATAGGGAGTTAAGAAGAGCTTTAAGAGAATGACGCCTCTTAAGGCTCTTTCCCTATACATTCATTATAAATCGTTTTTGTTTTTTTTCAAGATTTATCTAAAACCCCTTAATCATACAAATGACATGCCGTCATAGACGCGCCTACCGGCTTTAAACACGGGTCTTTTTGTGTACAAATTTCCATACAATCTTTGCATCTTGAGGAAAACGGACAACCTGCTATATCATCGGTAATAGACGGCGGATGTCCTTCTATAGTCTGCACTGTATCAGTATTTATATCAAGAATGACATTTAACAAAGCTTTTGTATAAGGGTGTTTGGGATTTTCAAAGAGTTCTTTGTTACATGCGTATTCGACAATACGTCCCGCATACATTACGGCAATTTTATCTGCGTTTTGTGCGACTATCCCGAGGTCATGTGTAATCAGTATTATAGAAATGCCGTATTTTTCTTTAATCTCTTTTAAAATATCCATAATCTGAGCCTGAACAGTTACATCTAACGCTGTTGTAGGTTCATCCGCAATAATAATTTCAGCATTACACGCAAGCGCCATGGCTATAATAACGCGCTGTTTCATACCGCCTGAAAACTCATGCGGATAAGCCTTCATTTTTTCTTTTGCATCGGGAATTTTTACCCTTTCAAGAGCCTTAACCGCAACCTCAAAGGCTTCTTGACCTTTTAAACCCTGATGTAATTCAATCACTTCCAAAAGCTGATTGCCTATCGTGTATAGCGGGTTTAGCGACGTCATCGGGTCCTGAGGGATTAGTGCTATCTTTTTCCCCCTGATTTTTTGCATTTGTTTCTGATTGAAACTAAGGAGATTTTCTCCGTTATAAATTATTTCTCCGTTTTTTATCTCTGCCGAAGGCGGCAAAAGCTGCAAAATTGACATGGTTGAAACCGTCTTGCCACAGCCTGATTCTCCGACAATAGCGAGTGTTTCCCCTTTTTCCAGTGAAAAACTGACATTATATATAGCCTGTCTGAATCCGTCAGAGAGGTTAAAACCAAGGTTTAAATTTTTTACTTCTAATATTTTAGACATTAGATATCAATAACACCCGTGTAAACGTATTGTGCCTCACCTGTCATAAATACATCAAAATCGGTATTTTGTGAATTGCCTGCCCATTCAATGGTAAGTACACCACCCGGCAGATTTACATTCACTTTGCTGTCGCAAAGATTATTTAATATTGCGGCAACAACGCTTGCACATGCTCCTGTCCCGCAGGCAAGAGTAATTCCGCAGCCTCTTTCCCAGACGGCAACATCTATTTCATTTTTATTTTTAACCTTAACAAATTCTACGTTGGTTTTTTCGGGGAAAAGGTTATCATGTTCAATAGCGTCACCGTATTTTTTAGCAAATTCGTGTATATCGCCTTCATCGTCTTTAACAAAGATAACGCAATGAGGATTGCCCATGCTGACAGCGTTTACGCTGAATTTTTTAATGCCGTCCCACAGAGGGTAATTCAAATTTTTACTGCCTTTAAACGGAATTTTCTCGGGTTCCAACACAGGCCTGCCCATATTAACCTTTACTCTCATATCGTCAAGAACTTCCGGAACAATTTTGCCTGCACCTGTATGAACCGTGAATTTTCTTTTGTTAACTATTTTTTTATCAAAACAAAAACGTGCAAAACATCTCATTCCGTTTCCGCACATTTGAGCGGTTGAACCGTCTGCCTGATAGAACAGCCATTCCAAATCGGAATAGGTTTTCGGATTTTCAACGGGAACAAAAATTCCGTCAGCACCTATGCCGAAGTGTCTGTCACATAACTTTATTGCAATTTGCGGGAATTTATCTTCTATTTTTTTATACTCATTATATTCCATTAAAATAAAATCATTGCCGGCGCCTTGCATTTTTGTAAATTTTACCTGTGTCATAAGAATTATTCCCGTATTATGTGTAACAGGGGAATTATAACATATTTAACAAACAAAATAAAAAGCCTTTGACGGTGTATCAAAGGCGATGATTCGGTTAGTAATTTTGGTAGTTAGGTTATAGAATTTATGGAGTTAGTTAAAAAGGATTTTCACACTTAATAAATTTTCATTCACACACTTTTTAAAACTTTGTGTTTTCCTGCTTTTACAAGAACCCTCAAAGTTAAAAATTTACTGTTTTAAACAAATTGTTTACAAAAGTTTATAATTTTTCTCTGCAATAAGTATTTGATAGCATACAAAAAAGCACACCCCTGTCTTTAAGAGTGTGCCTTTTTATACAAAAATATTTTTTATTTATTACATACTTTTTGATTTTTAATCATTTGTACAAGCAACTCGTTTGCTTTTTGAAGCTGTACGTCATTTTTGTTTTTAATATCATCCTCGGACAGTTCGACAGTAACATCAGGTGCAATACCTTTTTTGTTAATATCTGTTCCGTTAGGTGTTAAATATTTTTGGATAGTAATATTTGCACCGGAGCCGCCCATCAGTTTGTTAACCTCCTGCACAAGCCCTTTGCCGAAGGTATTTTCCCCGACAAGCAAAGCACGTTTGTTGTCTTTCATTGCACCGGAGAAGATTTCACTTGCCGAGGCGCTGCCTTTGTTAATCAGTATAACAATAGGTTTGTCAGTGATATATTTTCTTGTTGCTCTTGTTGTTTCTTTATAGCCGTCCCTGTCAACGGTGCTTACTATAATACCGCCGTCAAGGAACATATCGGAAATTAAAATGGCATTGCTTAAAAGTCCGCCCGGATTTGAGCGAAGGTCAATTATGTAACCTTTTTTGTCTTTATAATAATTCAGTGCGTTTTCAAATTCCGAAGTTGCATTTTTGCTGATAAAAGAGCTCAGTCTTATGTATCCGACACTGCTGTCGAGTTTTGCTTTTTCCGGAACCTTTGTTGAAACTGATTTTATTTCGATTTCAGCACGTTTAATTTTATATAATTTGTTCGGTTGATTTTTTCTTTTGATAAGCAGAGTTACATATGTGCCTTCTTCACCTCTGATTCTGTCTGCCGCTTTGTCTATAGTAATACCCTTTGTTGATTTTCCGTCAATTTCAAGGATTTCATCTTCTGCAAGCAAGCCTGCTTTTTCTCCGGGGGTATCTTCAATCGGAGCAATGATAAGAAGTTTGCCATCCCTGAGACCGATTTGCACCCCTATCCCTTTTAAAGAACCTTTTATTGAACTTGTTTCTTCTTCAAACTCTTTGGGGTCTAAAAATTTTGTATAGGGGTCGTTTAAGCTTGCCAGCATTGTTTGAATAGCAACATAGGCATCTTCATCAGTTTTTATAACCTTATCGTATTTGCATTTCCAGCGTTTCCAATCCTGCTGATTATTGGTGTGGTCAACGTATTTTGAGTTTACAAGTTTCCAGACCTGATCATATAACTGCTGCGGAGAAGACGCAAAAACACCCGATGAATTTGTGATAGTTCCCGCAACTATGACCATTACCAAAACCAATGCGGTAAGCCAGTATTTTTTCACAATATTTTTCAAGATTTATACCTCGTATTTTTCTAAGTAAGGAAATGTCCCGACACTTTTAAAAAATATAATACCATAAAGCACGGATTTTGTGGTATCGGCTATCCGGACAAATTCTCCCAAAAAATTAGTTATTTAATACAAAGGACTTTAGTTTTATAAAAAAGTTTCTTAACTGATTAGCAGTATTTTTTTACGGTCTTATCCAGCAAATTAACAAAAGTATCCTCGTAGTGTTTGCAATTTTCCTGTGATTTAGCTTCAAATCTCAGGGTGAACACTGGTTCTGTATTACTTTGTCTTATCATTGCAAAACCGTCTTCAAGAATTATCCTCATACCGTCAAGCGTAATGATATCTTTTATTTTTGTGCCGAACAAATCGGGATTGTCGGCAACGGCTTTTTTCATATCCTCTAATACAGGTTTTTTAAAGTCATTCGGACAACGGAAGCGAACTTCTTTTGAAGTGCAAACGCCTTCAAAGGGTTTTAGCATATCCTCGATTTTGAAGTTGGGATTTTGAAGTTTTTGTTTTGCAATAATTTCAATAATCCTGCAACCCGCATAAACAGCGTCATCAAAGCCGTAGTATCTGTCTTTAAAGAAGGTATGTCCGGACATTTCTCCTGCTAAAATTGCGTTTGTTTCTTTCATTTTTGACTTAATATAGCCATGACCTGTTTTGGTCATAATTGCTTTGCCACCCATTTTGTCGATAGTGTCATACAACACCTGCGAGCATTTAACTTCTGATACAACAACAGGTTGTTCACCCCTTCTTGCAAGAGGTTCAATGATATCCTGCGCATAAATCAAAAGCAGTTTATCCCCTGTCAGAGAATTGCCTTTAGAATCGACAACACCGATTCTGTCGGAATCTCCGTCAAAAGCAATACCTACATCCGCATTTTCTTCAACAACTTTCTTTTTAATAGCGTCAAGAGTTTTTTCATCACTCGGGTTCGGGTGGTGGTTGGGGAAAGTTCCGTCAGGCTCGCTGAAAAGTTCCACAACCTCGCAGCCCAAATCTCTGTACAGCTGCGGTGCAACAACGCCTGCGGTTGCGTTTCCGCAGTCAGTTACAACTTTTATGCCGCGGCCTACGGAAGCAAATTTGTTAACGATATTTTCGCTGTATTGTTCGATTATATCGTATTTGCGAATTATACCGTGCCTGTTAGAAGTATCTCTTATATTGACTTCTTCCACTGCAAAAGCTTTTACCTCTTTAATCTGGTCTTCGGTTAAAGAAGCTTTGTTGAAAGTCATTTTTAATCCGTTGTATTCGCTCGGGTTATGGCTTGCCGTTACAATCAAAGCACCGTTAACTTTGCCCACACTGATAACTGTATCGGGAATTTGTGCAAATTCCGAAAAATATCCCAGCGGTGTCGGCACCATACCTATATTCAAAACACATGCGCCTGTTGAGGTTACACCTTTTATCAAAGCATTGGTTAAAGATTCCGAGTGTGTTCTTGCATCTCTGGCAACGCTTACCCAGATATCTTTTGCGGTAATTTGTTTATCCTCTGCAAGGTGTTTGTTTAAACTTTCCACAACAAATCTGACATAACCGCGTCCGGCAAAGTAAAAAACTTCTTCTGTTACGTCTTCGCCGTAAATACCTCTTATATCATTTTTTCCAAATGCTCTAAAATCAAGTGTTTCTGTCATAATCGCCTCGTAGCTTCGTATTTAATTTTTTATATTATCTCACAAAAAGCCATAAAGGTAAATTTGCAATATTTGCAGTATCTGGTAAAACCATAAATTTGTTATAATTTTTTTGTGAAGAATTTAATGAAAAAATTTTTTAACGAAGATATTCAGCTTAACCTGCTTGTCTTGCCGGCTCTGGCAGGCACTTTTGTGTTTATTATAATACCTGTATTTTTTTCTTTTTATTTAAGTTTTTGTAAATGGGATTTATTATCGAACATAGAGTTTGTGGGGCTTAAAAACTATTTTGAGCTTTTATCTTCCTCAAATTTCGGTTTGATAATACAAAATACTTTTGTTTTTGCAATTTCTACGGCAATAATTTCCATAATATTACCGTTGATTCTTGCAGCGGTGTTAAATAACAAAATCCGAGGCAGTGAATTTTTTAAAACGGCATATTTTCTTCCGTTTATTACACCGATGATAGTTATTGCAATAGCGTGGGAGTGGATTTTTGACCCTAATAACGGTCTTTTAAATTACGTTTTAAGGGCGCATATTAACTGGCTGTATGACACCAAAACAGCAATGATTGCGCTTATTATGGTTTCTGCGTGGAAGCTTGTAGGCTACAATATGGTAATTTTTCTTTCCGGATTTTCTGCCATAAATCCTAATCTTTACGAAGCCTCTAAGATTGACGGTGCAAACGCCGTGCAGACATTTTTCAGAATTACACTGCCGATGCTCAGTCCTACAATATTTTTTGTACTTGTTATAACGACTATTTCATCGTTTCAGGTATTTGATTTGATTTATCTTATGACTCAAGGCGGGCCAATGGATTCGACAAACGTGCTTGTTTATTGGATTTACAAAAACGCGTTTGAGTTTTTCAATATCGGTGAGGCTTCTGCAGGTGCGTACATTCTGTTTTTGATAATACTGCTTTTAACTGTTTTGCAATGGAAAACGCGTAAAAAATGGGTATTTAACGAATAATTGATTTTATTATTCTCTCAAGCTCAAGCAGTGCTTTATCAAGGTCGTCATTAACTACCGTGTAATCATAATTTTTAGAGCATTCAATTTCTCTGCGCACTTCATGCAGCCTGCCTTGGATGGTTTCTTCATCTTCTGTGTTTCTGCCTCTAAGGCGGTGCTCAAGTTCTTCTAAGGACGGGGGTAAAATAAAAATTAAAACAGAATCCGGCAGTTTCTTTTTAATTTGCAAGGCGCCGTTTGTTTCAATCTCCAGAATGAGGTTACGCCCTTTGTTGAGATTGCGTTCAACCCAGGCTTGTTTTGTACCGTAATAGTTGCCGTTAAATTCCGCCCACTCCAAAAACTCACCATTTTCAACTTCTTTTAAAAATTCTTCTTTAGTAATAAAAAAATAATTTACTCCGTCAACTTCTGCGGGGCGGGGGCTTCTTGTGGTTGCTGAGATAGAAACTTCAAGTTCGGGATTTTTTTGCACAAGCTGTTTTAGCAGTGTACCTTTGCCAACACCTGATGAACCCGATATTACAAATAATTTTCCCTTTTTAGTTTCCATGTTATTTAACCGTATTGTTTCAAATTATACATAAATTATTTTTATATAGCAAAAAATTTTATCTTTGGTTGTTACATCTGATATGATTACGCCGATACAAAACAGTTTGTATAATTATCCCCCGCTTCAGTACAAAAAACAGCCGCAAAGTACAAATAATGCCGCCTGTAAAAAAGTGTTGAATCTTAACAACCTGCCTTTTTACAAAAATCAAATTTCTTTCGGTCAAAGTGATGACGAAAAAATAAGAAAGTACATGAAAAAAATAAGATTAAAACATACACGGCACGGGGTTACTTACAAAAACATAGATTTATACAATACAAAAAAGCTCGAGGGAATCCAAAAAGACATAGATGTTTTTAAGGGTCTGTCAATGGAACAGATAAAATTCATCGCTAAGCATTCAACGGAATTTGTTTTGCAGCGCGGATGCCACAACATGTGCGCTCATTGTTATGCAAAAGCTATGCCGCCTTCTTATCAAAAAATGCCGGATAAAATAAACAAAATCGATTTTGAAGATTTTGAAAAGCTCTACTATGGCTTTAAAGAGCTTAATAAAAAACTCGGATTCAGCATTTTTAAAAGTGCGAAAAATGACTACAATACTCTGTTTCATGACGCCGACTCTTCCACAATATTTTTGCAGGATAAAAACGGAAAAGTTTATGACTATTTAGACCTTAGCAAAATGGTGCATGAATTAACTGACAAAACCGTTTTGTTTGACACTGCGGGCTGGAATATACAGGACAAAAAAACACAAAAAAGAATGGAAGAGCTCGTAAAAAAAGCAGCAAGTTCCGATGAATATGATTTTATGGAATTTAATATTTCAACAAACCCCTTCCATGCGCTGAATTACCGTGCTTTACAGCATCTTAAAAACGGGGATTACGAAAAATATGACAAATTCCGTGATATATACACAACCAGAATGGCAAATGTGCTGTTTACTTTTACCCCGTTAATAGAAAAAGAACAAGTTAACTTGCTTGCCAGAGCGCTGCCTAATGAAACAAGACACGCAAAAGGTTATCGTGAAGATGATTTATTGAAATTGTACAGTGAAGTATTTATCAAACTATTGAAACTTTATAAACAAGATTACGAAAGCGGCGCTCATAAGGTTATAAAAGACGAAGAACAAATAAATAAAAACCTTGATTACCTTAATAAAAAGTTAAAGAAGGTCGATAAAAGCATGGGTATAAACGGAAGATTGGCCGATATTGTGACCGACAAAAAAATAGTTGCGTATAAAGCAACAAAAGAGCGTACCTATGCTAACCCGCACAAAGCAGTAAAAGCTTTCACTGACGGGCTAATCGACATAAACGGCAAGTTGTATGTAATGAACTGGTACGAAACTTATCCTACGGATATTCAGCTTAATTACAAAAACAAAGATAAAATAACTGCACCTATTCATCCTTCATTAAATGAACAAAAAATAACCTCTGATATGCTGGAAGATTTAGATAATAGAAAATAACAGTTGTATGATATTTGTTTTTTTGTGTGTAGTGCAAAACAAGGCAGGGAAAGAGCTTTGTTGAGTTTGTCTGTTCCCTCCCCGTTTGGGGTGGATTTGCGGACAGACGTCGTGTGAACGAATGTGAACCCAGTCCGGTGAGCGAGCAGATTGAGCATACTAAGACAGAATGTCTTTATGCAAAACTCTGCGAGCGTGAAGTAAATCCAAGACAATTTATTTCAGGATCTTACCAACTCTCAAACAACACGCCCAGCCGGTCAGATTCTGAACACACACAATCATCACAAACACGCATTGATGAATGCTTCAGAATGACAGAAAATCGTCATCCAGAGGCATTTTCCGGACGTCATCCTGAGGCGTTAGCCGAAGGATCTATTGTGGATATACAAAGAGATTCTTGCTTGAGATGTAGGCGAGGTACGAGCCGTACATATCAGGCTGCTCGCAGAGTACGGTCGTTTCACTCCCTTAGAATGACAGTTAATTTACTTTTCCCTTCGGGTGTGGGGCTATAGAATGTCCGAGAAAAATTCGTGATAAGGAGCAAAGCGATGTGAACGAATTTTTGGAGTGACACATTGTTCACATAGTGAAGCCATTTTTCAGGCTTCACCACAGTTCAGCCGAAAAAGAAGGCAAAGGTGAGCAGTGACGGCTCGAAGGCTCGAGGCGGCAACTGCGACACTAGATTAGATAGTTTATTGAAATAAAATATTATCAATACCCAACATACTCAAAGCAAGAAAACAATCCGCCCAATTTCAGCAATACAGAATTATTTCATGTTAACAAACATTAAATATCAGAGCACAAAATACTTTTCATGCTTGCATGGTTTTGTTTTGCGCATACAATAATGTTATAAAGGATTATTGTGGACGGCATGTCATAATAATCCGGCTAAAACAAACAGGACTGCGGTTCAAAGTGGTTCCCACCCGTGAGTCCCGCATTTTGAAAGGAGAAAAACTATGCCAAAGATGAAAACACACCGCGCAGCTGCAAAACGCTACAAAGTGACAGCTTCAGGTAAAATCATGAGACTTTCCTCAGGTAAAAAACACCTGCTTCAACACAAGTCTGCTGACAGAAAAAGAAGAATGACAGGCATGACTGAAGTATCAGAAACTAATTTGAAATTGGTTTCAAGAGAATTACCGTACAAAAGATATTCAAGATAAGGAAGGTTAAAAATGAGAGTAAAACGCGGAAATGTCTTAAGAAAAAGACATAAAAAAATATTAAAATTAGCTAAAGGCTTTATCGGTGCAAGAAGCAGAATCTTCAAAGTTGCTAACACCGCTGTAATGAAAAAACTTAAATATCAATACAGAGACAGACGCAACAGAAAAAGAAATATGCGCCGTTTGTGGATTGTCAGAATCAACGCTGCCGTAAGACAACACGGTTTGAGCTATTCTAAATTCATGAACGCATTGAAAAAAGCAGATATTCAGGTTAACAGAAAAATGCTCGCCGATATGGCAGTAAGAGAACCGGAAGCATTCTCTGTTATTGTTGAAACAGCTAAAGCTAAAGCTTAATTAAAGCTTTAAGCGCAAAAGATTACAAAAAAATACTCCGTTAGTGTGTGACTTTCGGAGTATTTTTATTATATTATTATTTTATGAAAAAATTTCTATTAACACTTCTTGCATTCTTTATGATGTTGCCTGCGTCAGCGCTGGTATTGCAGGGCAACGCCGAGATTAACGAGGAACTTGCAAGAGAAGAAACTTTTAATAATATTAATTATGCACTCGGGCCTAACGAGTTTAGGGATTATTGGTCAGACCCTAATTATATGGGCAATTACAACTCCATGAAAAACGGTGTGCATAAAGTCGGAAACCGCTCTCTTGTACTGTTTTCTGACGGAACTTACGGTGTAAGATACGACAACGACCCTTATCGTAACTATTATTACAGCGAAACAGGCTCTTTGTTTAAAGTAGATGTACTTGATAAACCGTATAATATATACCCGCATCGTTCAGTTGCCTACAATAAGTACGGTGCATTTAAAAATGCCACTTATGTTGTTTCGGAAAAAGAACAGTACCTCTATGATGCAAAACAAAATCTCATCGGGCACTGGATAGACAACGCATGTTATGACGAGCAGGGTACTGTTTTAATGCTGCGCAAAAGAGTTGAAAAATCAAAATAATTCAAAATAATGGAAATTTTAAAATTTAAGAGTATTGATTCCACAAACACATACTCCAAAACAAATTTTGACTGCTTAAAAGACAAAACGGCTGTCATTGCCGATGAGCAAACCAATGGCAGGGGACGTTTTGAACGTGTATGGGTGTCTAAAAACTGTGAAAATATTTATCTGTCTTTAGTTTTAAAACCGCAAAATATAAGGTATATTGCGAATCTTACACAGTATATGAGCGTTGTTACGGCAGATATTTTACAAACTTACAATGTTCAGCCGCAAATCAAATGGCCTAACGATGTTCTTGTCAACAACAAAAAAATCTGCGGCATCTTAAGTGAAAGTGTTATCAAAAATAATCAGATTTCCGGTATTGTTCTCGGTATCGGGATAAACCTTAATATGGATGCGAAAACAATAAACAGCATTGACAGGCCGGCAACCTCACTGAATCTTGAAACCGGACAAAAAATCGACAAGGAAGTTTTTTTGCAGAACCTGCTTGAAGCTTTTTGGAAAAATTATGATAACGCAGTGCAATACGGTTTTGAATATTTTAAAAAAGATTATTTAAAGTACGTTGATTTTTTAGGCAAAACGATTTTTATTCAACAGAGAGATAATGACAAAAAAGAACAATACATTGCCAAAAACATTGACAATCAAGGCAATCTGATTGTCCTTGACCCAACAAATAACGAAAAAATTATCTACAGCGGTGACTTAATTTATTAAATAAGTTATTATTATATTGCACGCAATAATTGAGGAAGACCAATGCAGGAAAACAGATCCGAAAATAAAATAATAATTACAGTTTCAGGAGTAGACAGAATCGGTATTGTTGCTAAAGTAGCAAACGTACTTGCGCAATATAATGTAAATATCGAAGACATAAAACAAACCATTATGCAGGATTATTTTGTCATGTTTTTGCTCGGGGATATTTCTAAAGCAGAAAAATCTTTTAAAGAAATAAAAGAAGCTATCCAAAAAGCGGGTGAAGAACTGCAAATGGAAATATGGGTTCAAAAAAAACAAATTTTTGACAAAATGCACAATATTTAATCGACAGGGGAAAAATGAGTTATATAAACGCTGATTCTATATTAGAAACCATAGACATGATACGTGTACACCATCTTGATATAAGAACGGTTACACTGGCGCTCAGTCTGCGCGACTGCTGCGATAATGACGTAAAAATTGCCGGTGAAAAGATTTACGAAAAAATTACCCGTTATGCCAAAAACCTTGTGGCAATGGCAAATGAGATAGAAGAAGAATACTCTATCCCCATTATCAATAAAAGAATCGCTGTCACACCTATTTCTCTTGTCGGAGAATCCTGCAAAGAATACGACTACGTGCATCTTGCAAAAGTTCTTGATAAAGCAGCAAAAGATGTCGGGGTGAATTTTATCGGCGGTTTCGGCGCGTTAGTGGAAAAAGGCTGCACACGCGGTGATATTGCTCTTATCGAAAGCATACCCGAAGCGCTTAAACAAACCGAAAGAATCTGTTCCTCAGTAAATGTCGCAAGCTCTAAAGCCGGCATAAACATGGATGCCGTATTAAAAATGGGCAAAACGATTAAAAAAGCCGCAGAATTAACCGCAGACAAAGACGGTATCGGTGCGGCAAAACTTGTATGTTTTTGCAATGTTCCGGGAGATAACCCGTTTATGGCCGGCGCATTCCACGGTTACGGAGAGCCTGAATGCGCGCTTAATGTCGGTGTATCCGGCCCCGGAGTCGTCAGAGCAGCCATAGAATCACTGCCTGAAGGTACAAATTTTAGCGATATGGCAAATAAAATCAAACAAATTGCCTTTAAAATTACCTCAACAGGCGAACTTGTCGGCAGAGAAATGGCGCAGAGAATGAACCTGCCTTTCGGTATAATAGACCTTTCGCTTGCACCTACACCTGAAATAGGTGACAGCGTTGCGGGAATTTTTCAGGCAATGGGTCTGCAACATGCCGGCGCTCACGGAACAACAGCAGCGCTTGCTATGTTAAACGATGCCGTAAAAAAAGGCGGAATCATGGCAAGCTCACACGTAGGCGGGTTGTCCGGCGCATTTATTCCTGTTTCGGAAGACGCAGGCATGATAGAAGCCGCAACAAAAGGCTGTCTAACTTTCGATAAACTCGAGGCAATGACCTCTGTTTGTTCTGTAGGGTTGGATATGATAGCAATCCCCGGTGACACTCCGTCCGATACAATTTCAGGCATAATAGCCGATGAAATGGCTATAGGTATGATTAACAAAAAGACCACGGCAGTCAGAATCATACCCGCACCCGACAAAAAAGCGGGGGATAAAGTGGTATTCGGCGGTTTGCTTGGTGAAGCTCCCGTGATGAATGTCAGCACCCTGTCGTCAAGCAAATTTGTACAACGCGGCGGACGAATTCCCGCACCTATCCACAGCTTGAATAACTAACAGTTATACTCTGACGTTATAAATTTCATTGTATGCGTTAACGAGTCTGTTTCTCATTTGCAGAGCCATTTGCATCGTTAAATTGGCTTTTTGTGATGCAAGCATTACCTCATGAACGCTTATATCTCCGCCGGAGGCAAAAGTTTCCGCTGCCTCATACGCTGCATTTTGAGAAGCGTTTACATCGTTTAAACTTTTAGAAAACGCATTGCCTATGTCGTTTGCCATGTTTTCAACAGGCGAATTGGAGCGCTTTTTATTTGTATTCGTATCTAAAGAGATTTCCTGAGTTTGAGCAACGTTATCCAGTCTATCAACGGGAGAAATCCCCATATTTTCAAGCCCTACATTCATTTGAATACCCGTATTAATAATAGGCCCCTGAGGAAGGTTGCTCATCTCCTGTATTTTTCCGTTTAACACACTGTCAAAAGCCGTCATGCCGTTTTTGTCAGAGGTTATGTTGAAAGCCTCCATATTCCGGCTGAAGATTTTGTTGTAATTTTGTATTGAATTGTTGGCTATTTGATTAAATTGCAATTTTTTATACTCCTGTAATTTATCACCGGAAGCCCTGAAATAAATTCAGAGCTCCGGTTCAACGATGATTAGATTCTTAATGCCGCGTTAATCATACCTTTAGTTGTTTCCGCGGTGGTGACATTAGCCTCGTAAGCACGTGAGGCAGACACCATGTTTACCATTTCTTCCACCGCATTGATATTTGGCAGAGTGACAAAACCGTCAGCATCCGCCTCGGGGTTGGAAGGGTCATATATTGTTTTGTACGGGTCATTTGCAGGCGTGATTTCAGCTACTTCAACCCCTTGAGAAATAGTTCTGTCATCGTAAGAGATTCCGCCCTTGAGCATCATTGTGTTATTTGTGGGGCTGAAAAATACCTCGTGCTGCCCGTCAGGGAATGCCGGTGCGTGAGAGCCGAGTTTGTCAGCGTATACCGCTTTAAAGCTTACATTTTTTTTGATGTAAACCCCCGGAGTACCGTCCGGATTCCTTGTTGTGTTTACGTTGGCAATATTGCTGGCGATGTTATCCATCATGGTTCTCTGGGCGTACATGCCGCTTGCCGATATGTCGAATGCACTAAAACTCATCTATTATGAACCTCCTCCGCCTCTTACCACATCAAGAAGGTTTGACATAAATCTTCCTTCTAAAGTGGCAAGTACATTGTATTGCGAACCTGCTTTAGCCATGTCCATCATTTCTTCTTCAACATTTACGTTGTTTCCGTTGCCGTAATCAATCCAGCTTGTATCTCTTATGACTTCCGGAGCGTAACCTCTAAGGTCTGATTGTGTCTGTTGAATATACATAAACTGCTCTTGAGGAAGTCTCTGGGCGATATTTTGCTGCATAGGATTTGTTGAAGGAGCATAGCCCGGTTTGTAAGTTTCGTTTTTATACGCCTGACTGTTTATTTGTCTGAGGTCGCGTCTTATATCGTCTTTTGCAATGATTTCTCTCAACTGGTCTTCAAAAGCAACCTGTTTTCTCTGGTAATCCGGAGTCATTGCGTTAGCAGTGTTTGAGGCAATTGCTGTTTGTCTTTTTACAAGTCCGTCCATTGCAAGCTTTGAGACTTCAATGGCTCTTACATTAAACAAATCCAATTTTTACCTCCTCTCCTCTGGTTTTTACAATTTTGGTACCGAAATTTCAAAGGTTGTACCTTTTTTGTTTGAACTGATAAGTTTTAAATCCCCGTATTGTTCCTGCATGGCTTCTTTTGAAATATACAATCCCAGACCGCTGCCCGTAACTTTTGAGGTAAAACCTTCTTCAAAGATTTTTTGGCTGTTTTCTTTTTTGATTCCGCAGCCGTTGTCACAAATAAAGATTTTCAGCATATTATCTTCGCTGACTTCTGTTTTAATTTTTATTTCACCGCCTTTATCGGTATCTGCCATCGCATCGATTGCGTTGTAAAACAGGTTAATCATAACGTTAAGCAGTTTGTTTTCGTCAGCGAGAATATTTCCGTCATAAGAATTTGTTATTTCAATTTTTACGTTTGACTGTTGTGCTTTTGCGTTAACCATATTGATTGCGTTTTCAAGCAATTGCGCAAAATTAAGAGTTTCCAGTTTTGCGCTTTGTATGGTTTTTAGCTCTGTCAAAAGCACTTCTATTGAGTCTTTTGATTTTTTTATACTCGAAATTGCGTTTGTCATAGAGTCTTTAAGCTCTGCGCTGTTAACAAGTTCAAGCCTTTTTTCCATTATTTTGGAATATAAATCAATAATTGAAAGATGATTTTTAATATCGTGTGAGATTACTTTTGATTTTGTGGAAATATAATCGTATTTTTTTACAATATCATCGTTTTCGCTTAACAACCCTGCTTCTGCCTGCGTAAGCGAAGCTTCTTCCACAAAAGAATCGGCAAAGTTAATAAATTTATGTATTGCCTGATTTAAAAGCTCATTGCTTCTTCGCTCGGGAGTATACTCCTGTGTATAGCGCATTAAATCTATTTTGGAATTTTCGGATATAATCTGCACAACGTTGTTGACATCTCTTGAGTTTAAAAGGTAATACAAACAAGAGGTATCTTTAACCGTTTCCGTTGAATAATCCCACAGCAGGCAGGCAGAATATCTCGGTGACAGCAGCACAAGAAATTCCGTCTGCCCCCAGATGTCATCTCTTGTGAGATTTTCACCGTTTGTTACATCATCGAAAGAGTACACTTCAGCGTTTGTAAATTCCAGTCTTTTTAAAACTCCGTCAAGCTCTTTCGTGTCAAAAAGCCTGATGAGTACGACTGCTTTCTGAGTTTGAGCTTCTAACAGGGGTTCAAGCGCAAATCGAAACAAACCTTTAATGGTTTGTTTCGTTACGGGTTTTGTTTGCCCCAGATAAATTAAATCTTTTAAAAGATTTTTTTGTCTAAAGTTTGCTCCGCTCATTTTTCTCTCTTGAATTTACTTATCACTCGGTACTGTCGTTCGCTGCGCTTTGCTTTTGCTCACTTCGTCCCTCGCTTTCCGGACTCGTTCACTTCGTTCTCTCCGTCCGTCCGTAAATCCGCTTACCATTATTTAATTTGCGGGCGTTATGCCCGCTAAAGTATTTTTTCAGATAGCTATTTTGACTTTTCTTCTGTTCAAAAATCCGTTGTTCAATGCATACAAAACAGCCTGTGTTCTGTCATTGACCTGCAATTTTTGGAAGATATTGTTTACGTGGGTTTTTACTGTAGTTTCCGAGATAAACAGTTTTTGTGCCACGCCTTTGTAAGTTATGCCCTGTGTTAAAAGGTCAAGAACTTCTTCTTCTCTCTGAGTGAGGTAATTCAACAGGTTTTCTTCATCGTCTGCGCTTTCTGTTTCTTCTTTGAAGGACTGTTGAAAATATTCGAAAAATCTTGAGGACAAAGTTGCAGGAAGATAAATCTTGCCCGCTGCAACTTCGTCTATTGCATAGATGAGTTGAGCCGAGGCCATTGTTTTTAAGATATAGCCTTTGGCACCGATTTTCATGGCTCTGAAAATTAAATCAGGATCATCATAGCCTGTCAAAGCGATGATACGCACTCCCAAATCAAGTTTTTCAATCTCTGCTATTGCAGTCAGACCGTCTTTTTCAGGCATGTTAATATCCATCAAAACGATTTCGGGACGATACTTCTTAATAAGACTGATTGCAACACTTGCGCTTGTTGCTGTTGCCACAACATCAAAATCGCTTTCGATTTCAATTAACTCTTTGATACCTGACAAATGTTCATAGTTGTCATCCACAATGATGATTCTGGCTTTTTTCTTGAATTCAATCCCTCTTCTCATCTACTCCCCCCAAGATTTTTATTTTTTTGATTAAATTAATCGTGTAATTATATTATTTACACATGGTATATTACCCCTAAATGCAGTAGGCTCTCATCGGCTAAAGGGTCGAAATAATGCAGGTTTTATATCTTCTTACGGGTTTAGACCACCCGGTCTATAAACGGGTGATTTTTCCTGCTGTGACAAGACTTTGAACGTTATCAAAAAATAATTTATTAGTATTATTTTTAAAATTTGAACTAATAGATTTAAATTAGATATTTTGTATGATAAATTATTAAGCAGGAGCAGCCGGATAATCGCGCAATTTTTTGTGAGGAAAGTCCGGGCACCCCAGGGCAGACCGCCTGATAACGTCAGGTGCGGGCGACCGTGAGGATAGTGCCACAGAAATGCAGACTGCCGATGATTC
>CALUTJ010000015.1 GCA_944323685.1 Candidatus Gastranaerophilales bacterium
CAAAGCGAACGCCTTGAAGGCGTGAAACAATAATCCGATTTATTTAACAGACAACAATGATTAACAAACGTCAGCCAAGATATTGACGCCCTATCGGGTAAAACAGACAAAAGCAGTGATTAGTGAGAACGGCTGTGCCGCTGAACATACAACAAGGATTAATCAACGTCAGCCAGGATATTGACGCCCTATATAAAAAACAAAAAAAATAAATCGTGATTTTTTTCTTGATTTGATATATAATTTTTAACAAATAAAAGTCAGGAATAATTGCAGCATAGGAAAATGAGCAAAAATATACCCGAAAAAGTATCAAACAGATTGACATTATACCACAGCATAATGGTGGAATATATAGAGGCGGGGATTGAAACAATCTCAAGCCCGCAGATTGCGCAAAGACTGGGGATAGATGACTCACAGGTACGCAAAGACTTTAAACTGTTGAATAATGCAGGCAAATGCAGAGTCGGGTATATGGTAAAGGATTTAAAAGATTCTATTGAAAAGACATTGGGTTTTTCAAAGACAAAAGATGCTTTTATTGTCGGGTCAGGGCATCTGGGGCTTGCTCTGGCAAAGTATGACAGCTTTAACAGCTATGGCTTGAATATACTTGCTCTGTTTGATAATGACCCGCAAAAGATAGATATACAGGTAAATAATAAACAGATTTTTCATATATCCAAACTGCCGAATCTTGTGCAAAGATTGGGAGTTGAGCTGGCAATTTTAACGGTTCCGAGGCAGTCGGCCCAGCAGGTTGCTGACTTTTTAATTGACTCAAATATAAAATACATCTGGAACTTTACCCCTGCGGTGTTAAAGGTTCCTCCGACTGTGAAGGTGTGGAATGAAAATCTTATGGGCAGCTTTTTGCAGTTTGCCTGTAAAGACATTGTGTAATTATAAATTCTGCGGATTAAGTTCAAACTCTTCGTTGTTGATTTCCCTTAAAAAGTCTATCCAGTCGGTGTAATAATCAGTGAGCGCACAGATGTAGCCTGTTACAATGTCTTGATATGACTGCTGCATAACTATTACCGTGGTGAGGTCTGCTTTGCCCTGAGCGTAGTTTTTCTTTGATATTTCAATAAGCTCTTCGGAATCTTTAATTATTTTTTGCTTGTAAAAAATAAGGTTGTTTCTTGAGGTAGCAAAACGATTATATGCAGAGCTGAGGTCTTTTAGGGCTTTGTTTTTAGCTGATTCGTAATTTATTTGAGCCTGTTTAATCTGTAGTTTTGCGTTGTCAATTTCAGGCTTGTAGCTGTATAAAAGAGGAATGTTGTTGATACCGGCACCGGCGTACGCTCCGGGTTCAAAATGTGCGGTATCACTGTGGCTGCGGGGTAAATAGGAGTATCCTCCTAAAATTTCTATATCGGGGATTCTCTGACGCTCAACGATTGTCAAATTCTTTTGAGCAATGTCTATTTCATGCTTTGCCGCTTTGATATCGAGCCTTTTTTCAAGCGCTCTTTGCGCAATTTCTTCAAAACTGGGGATAGGCGTGTTAAAATCGGGTGTTTTAAGCGATATAAACACTGTTTCATCAGGAAGATTGTCTTCTTGCGTGTCATAAACGGTTTGGGTATCTTCTTTGAGGTTAAGTGCTTTGTTGAAGTTGTTTCTTGCCGTTGTGACATCGGTTTTTGCGCTGTTTATTTTAGTTTCCAGTTGGTTAAGCGCTATCTGTGCCTGAATAACTTCTGTTTGAGAGGCTTTGCCGTTTGAGTATTTTTTTTGCGCAATGGACAGCAGCTCATCTAAAAGGAGTTTTTGTTCATAAAGATTGTTGAGAATTGTTTTTGCTCCGACAAGGTCTGCATAGGTTTCTCTTACGTCCATCTCGAGCGTGAATTCGGAGAGTTTAACATCGTTTTCTTTTTTATAGAGGTGAGATTTTGCAAGATTTTTTCTTGCTGCCCGTTTTGCTATTTCAAGAGTTTGAGAGACTCCTATTTGTTGAGGCTCGCTTTCTCCTGCCTTGCCGAAGTTGTAGAAAATATTTATATCAGGATTTTTGAGTCTGTTTGAGCTTTTTATATCGTTCTTTGCAAGCTCAAGGTCAATCCTTGCGGATTGAAGATCCAGATTGTTAGAAAGCGATAGCTCTATAGCATCGTCCAGATTTATTTTTTTTATTGTTTGCGCCAGACATTCCGCCGCGCAAAATCTGTAAATCGCACAGCTCAGTGTTATAGCAAATATTATTAAGATTTTTGAGTGTTTTTTCATTGTTGTTCGGTTTGTGTTGTTTGTGTCTGATTTTGTGTTGTTGATGAATCCTTTGTGCTTGATTCCTGTGCATCTTTTGCTGTTTTATAAATTTGCAGGATACCGCCTATGGCCTTTACTGCTTTGTTTTCTTTTAATTTTTGAACTTTTTCGTTATTTTGCAGCGATTGGCTGACAGATTGCTTAACCTGTTCTTTTATATTTTGTTTGATTTCTTCTTTAGTAACAGGAGCGGTCTGTTTTTCTGCCTGTTGTGTCAGCTCTGCTTGCTCCTGCTGAATTTTTTCAGGCGTATTAAGCCATTTAAATCCGTCAAAAGCGGAAGCCGGATTGTTGAGGTTTCCGTTTAATTTTACCTTAAACGATTTTGTGCCGGACTGTTCCGGAGTCAGCGCCGGAATTGTCTGTAAAACGGCTTTGTTAGCTGCTTCGTTAAAGGAGTTCATTGCAGATGCAATTTTTGTGCCGAAGTTTGGAATCAATGCCACAAATTTTTCTACCGAAAGGTCTGCAACAGGGCCCAGTGCGTTTGTAACCTCTTGAGAAAGAGAGCCGAGAATTTCTATATTGGAATCCATTGAAAGCAGGTTAACACTACCTTTTAACAATAGTGACATATGGGCGCCTGACATTTTAACCTGTTCAAGTATTGCATTGCCGCCGGAGAGTTTTACTTTACCGTTAAGATATGAAAATTGTCCCGTGTTGTACGGTGATATAGTATTAATGAGGCTGCCGAGCTTTGTTTTTACAAAACTTTGTGACAACAGATTATCAGCCTGCAAGAAAGTTTCAAAACGTCCGAGGCTGCCTAATTGGCCGTCTTTAAGTTCAAAATCGGCATTACCGTTGAGTGATTTCATTTGTTGTTCGTATGTGGCACCTTTGAGTTTTACATCGGCGTTAAAGTCAAGATTGCTTTGTATCTGGTCTTTTAAGCCGGTAAATACGGTTATTGCTTGATTGGCATTAATTTTAAGACCTTTTACTTTTGCTTTAATTTCAGTTGTCTTTACGTTGTAAGACACATCAGCGCTTACTGTTCCGCCGTATACGTCCGCTTTTAAATCCGGAATTTTCACAAGGTCATTTATTAGTGTAAATGAGCCTGTAACATTTGTTGCTACGAGATTGCCGCCCATTTGTTTCATTGTGAATTTTTGAAAATCAGCATTGCCGTTAGATATTTTAACTGGCAGTACAGTTGCGTTTGGCCCTGATGATGCGGAGGAAGAGCTGCCTGATGCAAGAAGCGCATTCATTTTGTCCATTGCTTTAAACAGATTGTCAACGTTTAAATCAAGACTTGAAAGTTTCATTGATTTTATCAAGAATACGTTGCCGAATTTTGTCGATGCATCGGCAATAATGTTTAAAACGGTTTTGTTTATATCAAGGTTCTGGATATTTGCGCTGATTGTATCGCCGTTAAATTCTAAATCCACACCCTGTACTTTGGTGAGCAGTGCGGGTAAATTTATATCTTTTATAGAAATAAAACCTTTGTAAGACGGGTTATTAAAGGTTCCGTATATGTTCAAATCGCCTTTGGCACTGAGCGAAGCGTCATTCATAAGAGTGTGAGAGAGGATAACCGGCTCGGGTATGGAAAATAGCAGTTTCATCTCTGGATAATTTGAAGAAATGTTAGCTATTGAACCTGTAATGCCGGCAATTTTTGTTGCACCTTTTTTGTTCTGTACAAAATTTTGACCTAAATTTGATTTAGCTGGCATATAAAGTGAGGCATCAGCAATGTTAAGCTTGTCATTTGAGTATGTCATTTCTGCATTAACAAGCCCCTTTTTATTGAGCATTTTTTTAACGCTTACGGGTGAAAAATTGTTGTTTGCGTCAGGGTAAGCTTGAGCGTTTATGTCAATTTTTTGCAAATTACCGCTTATTACAGCTTTAATAGGTATAGCTCCATTTGTTCCTATCAAGGTTCTTGCTTCTTTTGGTAAAAGAGAATTTATATCGGAAGCTTTTATTGAACCGTCTGCATTTATGGCAATTTTCATATCGTTAAGATAGTCTTTAATCGTGCCTGATACTTTTATTTTTGAAGAATTTAAAATTACATCAAAAGAGTTTATAACAGCCTGTTTTGGATTAACATCAAGTTTTAGTGTGTTGATTTTTGTTGTGATTGCAGGCATTGGCGCTTTTGTTTTAAGTGCAAATTTTGATAGCGCAACATCAATATCCGGCTGTATTTTTGCGAGTTTGCCTTTGAGGATAATATCGATATTTAAAATACCGCTGTTTAGCAGGAATGATTGTTTCATAGACATAGGCGCAAAGGCGTTGAATAACGGAGCTATGTTTATATCATCGGATTTTACCGTTATATCTGTGTCCGAGTTTGATTTTATTGAACCCATTGCTGAGATTTTGGTTCCGTTTATAAAAGTATGGGCGTTTATGATATTCAAAGCGTTGTTTGAAAAATCAATGTTTGCCGTAATATCGCTTATTTTAACGGGGATAAGATTGTGAGTTACGGAACCCTGTACAACATTTAATTTACCGGAGGATTCGAACTCTTTTAAATCGGTTTTTACGTTAAAGTTTGATTTTATGTAGCCCTGCACCTTAAGTGAGGCAAGGTCATTTTGCATATTAAGCGAGTTTAAAAGAGCTATTGCAAAATTTTGTATGCTTGAAAAACTGATTTTATCGGTATTAAATTTAATATCGAGTTTTGTTTTGCTGCCGGTTTTTACGTTTGTTACAAGCGAAACTTTTTCTGTTGCGCTTACGTAAACGTTTGCATCGATATCTGTTTCATGTCCTTTAGAAAGAAGATGAAAGTAGCTGTCAGGCAGCTTGTCTCCGTTGAGTTTTATGCTCAATTTGTCTATATTTAAGTAACCGTCAAGGTCAATGTGCCCCTGATGCTCTTTTGCCGCTATATCAGCAGAAATAACGGCTTTGGGGTCATATTTTACAAGTTCTTTAATAAAATCTATTTGCGGCAGGTTTTGTGTCTGAGCAGGTGCAGTGTTTGAAGCAACAGCCGGCCAGAAACTGTATAACCTTACATCAAAATTAACGTTTTCTTTGTCATTAACAAAAATTTTTCCGTCTGTTGTCACCCGTAAATGTTTGTTTAAAACCGCTTTATCAAACACAAAATTGTTTGTATTCACTGTAAAGGTATTTGATGATTTTTCGTCTTTAAGTCTGAGAGATAAATCTTTTACCGTCACAACCGGTAACGCAGACGAAATTTTAACCGGCATTTCTGCTGTTGTAGTTTGAGAGGTCTGCTGCGTTTGTTCAAGGGTTTGGGTTATGTATTTAACTAAATCAAGCTGACCGTCTGAAAGCAGTGTGAGATTTAAAACCGGAGAATCAACGCTGATGTCACTTATTTTTAAGGTTTTTAAAATCAATGGCAGAAGAGATATCTTGACCTGAGCATTTTTAACTGTTGCAATCTCTTTGCCTTCGGGATATGAAATTTTCAGATTTTTTAAATTTACACCTGCCTTTAAAGAAGGTGTCGTCACAAGTTTTATGTCACTTGCGTCAAAATTGAGTTTTGCGCTTTGACAAATTATCTCCTGAATATCTTTTTTATAATTATTGAGGTTTATAAGTTCTGGCAGAGCAAAAACAAACCCTGCATACAAAACAACCGTTGTGCACAGTATTACGGAAAGAAATATTTTATACTTTTTGATAAAATTCATAACCCGTCCCCTTAAATTTTACACTATTATTTTAGCAAAAATAATACATATGTGGTAGATTTCAAGATAGCAATTTCGGGTAAAAATGCTATAATCTTTTTATTAAACAAATAATAATTGAAAAAGGAATTTTTATGGCAGACAATCAAGAATTTATCAAATGTCCCGCATGCGGCAAAATTATGAAGAAAGTTTATCTTGAAAAACAAAACTTTATGGTCGATATATGTCTGGACGGCTGCGGCGGAATCTGGCTGGATAACAGAGAGTTGAAAAAACTTGACGAAAAAGCGGAAGACATAACTCCAATTGCTGAAGCAAAAAAGGACAGAGAGTTCGCTAAAGTAGACACAACAATGGATAGAGAATGTCCTTTATGTCACAAACCAATGGTTAAAAACCATGTAAGTGCAAAAATGGAAATTACAATTGACGAGTGCTACAACTGCGGCGGAAAATTCTTTGACCACAGCGAGCTTGAGGCAATGAGAAAACAGTATAATTCCGATGCGGAAAGAGTTGCCGACGTAAAAAAATTTGCGGAAAATATCCCGCAAATGCAGCTTCTTCTTGACGAACTATGGTTTGAAGATGCCAATTAAGGCTTTGTACAACAGTAATTGAAAAACCTAACAATCATGGCTATTTGGCGGTTATGGATTCGTAAGTACTGATGGCATATTTGTCTGTCATGCCCGAAATGTAATCTATAATAGCCTGCTTGTAGTCTTTAGGGTTGTTTAAGTTGTAAATCGTTTTATTTTGATATTCAACGGGACGATTCTTGTTTGTGCTGTATTTAACAAGCCAGTCTTTGAAATTGGCATCATATTTATTCGTACTGTTTTTAGACAGTTTTTCTATGGAAGCTTCGCCGTTGTAGAAGCTTAAATAATGATTGTATATATCTGTAAGAATCTTGTCACATCCACTTTGATTAATTTTTTTTGCGCTTGTTTTGAGGTAGATATTTTCGTAGTTGTATTTTTTTATCTCATTCATTAAGTCAAATACCGGTTTTGAAAACCCTATACCCTTTTGCGGGGATGAATTTTTAACAAGGTCGTTTACAAAAAGACTGATTAAAGAGGTGTTGTTGACCTGATAATCTGAATCCGGCAGGTATTTTTTTAGGATTTGATTTAACTCCTGATGATTTTTCTTTGTTAAAATTCCAAGCTTTGTTGCGTCTTCGATATCTCTGCCGATATAAGCAATTTTATCGGAAATTTTTACAACAACGCCTTCCCAGCTGTATGGTTCAACCTCTCCTGCTTTTTGTATCGAATAAAGGTCAACGGGTGTTTTTCTCGGTTTAATAAAATTCTGGTCAAGCTCGCCGCAGTGGTTGATTATTCCGTCACGCACCGCATAGGTAAGCCCGAGATTGTTTTGCTGCCCTTTACTGTTTAAAAGTGTGAGTATACTGTCTATCATTCTCAGGCTGTTTTTTTCGTGCCAGAAAGGCGGCAGCCCTTCTTTTTGAGCAATGGTATTAAGTGTTTTTTCTCCGTCATGTCCGAAAGGAGAGTGCCCGATATCGTGCCCCATTGCAATAGTTTCTGTCAAATCCTCGTTAAGCCCCAGTTTTTTTGAGATGTTTCTTGCAATGTCAGATACCTGCAAAACATGTGTACTGCGGGTGGAAACCATATCGTTTTCGCAAACGGGGAAAACCTGTGTTTTAAAACGCAGCCTGTCAAAACCCTCAGAGTGCATAATTCTGTTTCTGTCACGCTCAAATTCAGTTCTTATATCGTTATTTTTTTGTTCAATCGGAGAATATCTTTTTATTGCAATCGCCCAGTTGGGGTTGTTTTCGTCCATCGCGCAGTTTTTAAAAGAACCTGCACCTGATACAGGCGTATATGACAGCGCAGCTTTAAAACTTACGGTGTCTACAATAGGCGCTTGCAACAGTTTAGAGGGGTATTTAACGGGGGACGAATATTTTCCTGTTAATGTTTCAGGCTGCCTGTTTTTATTTGTAAATATTGAAACAGGTAATAACATAACTAACTTATACCACATTTGTAGTAATTTTGTGACTGTTTATAAAAATTTTGTTACAAACTATTGAGAAAATCTCAACGGATATTCATAATAAAAGTAAGATTGGTCTTTGTTTGTGGAAGTTGGTGTTATGAATAATATTGCGATTTCACCTTTTTTGTATGTCGTGAAGCAGACTCCTTCGTTTGCTGCAAATTCGCCTGATACGTATCAAAAGCAGATACCAAAACCTGTTGTAAAAACACCTAAAAAAGATCATCCTGTTGCGCTTGATGATGTATCGTTTTTTGTTGCAAAAAAGATTGCCGAAAATGCTAATAAACTCGGGCTTTCACGTACGGAATACCTTATTCAGAACATAAAATCTCTGGCATATATTCCTCAGGTTATACCGGAAGACTCAAAAACTGCAATTGTGGGCAGAACAAATGTTACAACCCTTATTGACGGCGAGCAGATTTTTGACAAGGCAGTTGAATACATAAAAAGCGCAAAAGATTCAATCCAGATAGAAATGTTTGAATTCCAGCACCCGTCAATAGACGGACACCGCTGGCCGTCTAACGGAGCGGAAGCCGTTTCGGGCTTTGAACAGCACAATAGCTTGCTGCCTATAATTATTAAAAAGAAAAAAGAAAATCCTGACCTTAAGGTGCAGATTATACTTGATGCGCACAAGTGGTATATGGATGGAACAGGCATTCCGACAAGGCATTACAACAATCAGGATATGATAAGATACCTTAAAAACAACGGAATAGATGTTGTGCCATATCCTCGTCCGGCTCAAAGCGGGGCAGCTTTGCAGCACGTAAAACTAGTAGCCGTTGACGGAAAAAAAGTTATAATAGGCGGTATGAACTGGGGCACACACTCAACTGCCAACCACGATGCCTGTGTTGCGGTAGAAACACGTGCAGGCTATCAGAATTCCGAAGTCGATAACATATTAAGCGAAATTTTTAACAAAGACTGGGCTTTTTCATGGCAAAGACTCGGGCGTACAAAAATAGTTGCCGGCCCGCTTACCGAGGACGAGCAGCAGTTTTATAAAGGGTTAAACAAAGAAATTAAAGACGAAAACGTAGAGTATATGAAAATTGTGGGCGAACTTTACAATAATGATGAAGACAGAAACCGCTACGATGAAAAAAATCTTGAAAAACTTGATATTATTAAACGCTCTCCTATAGAAAATCCGGCTATAAAAGTTCTTTCCACAAAACCGAGAGAGCTTGCTTACATAGGCGAGCAGGGTTCGGAATCCATAAGAAGATATGTTATGGACAAGGTTAAAACGGCTAAAAAGCTGAGGGCAGAGCTTTTTGTACTCTCCGACAAAGAAATTATTCAAACAATAATAGACCGCGTCCACAATGGCGAGCTTGATGCAAAAATTATCGTAGACCCGTCTATTATTGAAGAATTTCCCTACTGTAACACTGCATACCAGAAACTTGTGGAAAATAACATTGATGTGCGCCAGTACAAAACAGATGCAAAAATTACCCAGAGAATGCACGGAAAATGGGCTGTGTTCGATGACAAAGAGGTGCTTATAGGTTCTGCTAACTGGTCAGCCATGGCGATGAATCAAAACCTTAAAAAAGGGCAAAGAGAAGATTATGAAAAATATACCGATTTAATCAACAAAGAAATCGTCGGGTATTTAAAAACTGTTGAAAAATACGAAAACGCAGTCGGGCTGCCGCCTTTGATAAGAAAAAAACTCGATTATAAAGAAGTTCTGTTAAGACGCGGAAAAATCAAAAAAGCTGTGAACGAAATCAACGAAACAGGCTCCGCGAAAATAAGACTACAGGACAAAATATACGAGTTCGGTGTAAAAGACCGCTCCGATTTAAATACCATAAAAGGGTATTACAAAATAATTATTGACAGAAACAACGCAAAAGAAAAATACAAACGCGGCAACAATGAAGCTGCTATTGCCTTTGAAAAACCGATTCTTGCACGTGTGTTTTTAAAACAGTTTGAAAAAGACTGGAAACACTCGGAATCAGAGTACGAAAAAGTTAAAAACAGATTTTACGAAGCTCCGCCGATGATTGCAGGCACTGCTTCTAAATTGGATTTGGTAGGTTGATATGAAAATTAGTGCTGTTAATTTATACCATAATAAAAAAAATCAGAGAACCGGTGACAACCGCATCTATAAGCAAACACCTGTTTACGGCACTGTGCAGGAGAACACAGCAGCAAGCGTTGATATCCCGTATTTCGTTCCGGTGTTCAACAAAAATTATGCTCCGGGGTTTAAAGGTGATTTTTTTGAAAATAATTTTACCAGAAAGGTAAAAGATAAAGAGTATCAAGGGCTGGGGCTGATGGAAAAAAACGAAATCGGTCAGGCCGAGTGGTATGATTTTTCTAAAGTCGGGTGGAAATACTTAAGCAAAGAACCGCTGGACTGGAAAACAGCAACTCCGCTTGATTTTTACGTGTTTCTACAGGCAAACGCACTGGCAGAAGCCTATGAAACAACGTGGGTAAGACGTTTTAACTATACAAACCGCAAAAAAGCTCTTGCAACATCGCATTCAATAGATTCGCGCTACGTAAAAGAGCCGCCCTCAAAAGATTTAAAACACGATATTTACAAAGACAAATCTTTTGCTACAAACCTTGAAGAACTTTTAGACACAAGACGCCACAAATCACTGGATAAGCCTATAACCGACGCTGACGGCAATATTTGCATAGACGCGGTTGTATTCGATACGGAAACAACGGGTACGAACACATCTGATGAGAGCAAGCCCCTTGACAGGATTATACAAATCGGCGCAATTCAGCTAAAAAACGGTAAAATAGTTGAAGAAAGTGCAATGAGTCAGTTTATCAATCCTGAAATACCTATCCCGAAAGCGGCTTCTGATGTACACGGAATTTATGATGACGATGTAAAATCTGCCCCCGTTATGGAACAGGTCTTAAAACCTTTTGTAAACAACTATTTGAACAAGAAAAACGGGATAATTGTTGCTTACAATTCGCAATTCGACATAACAATGCTCAATAATGCAATAAAAGAGCACAATGCGTATTCTGCGGATACGCTTAAGCCGAAAAGATATTTTAAAGTTATCGACCCGTTTTTGCTGATACAAAGAATCCACCCCTATGTAGGAGCACAAAAGAGGTTGTCTAACCAGTACAGATATTTCTTTGCGCAAAATATGGAAAACGCCCATGACGCTTTTGCCGATGTAAAAGGCACGGTGGATATGCTTAAATACACGCTTTATTATCTTGACAAACACCGTGTGGACAAAACAAAACCGCTCACGATTCGAGAAGTGCTGCTGTTTCAAAACGGATTTGAAGTGCCAAATATTGATATTCCTTTAGACGCTCAGGGCTGCAACGCAAATGTTAACTTCCGTACTTCATACCGTCCCGTTTCCATAAGCGTGGATAATTTCCACAACGGTTATCTGCTTACAAAACAGGATATAAACGAGCTTGAGCCGATAATCGGGCAAGAAAATGCGGGCAGACTCCGCAGCGAGGTAGCAGGTGAAAAAATTGACATGAAACAGCCTTCGGGGCTTCCGGTTAATGCTGCGGAAACCAGAAGAAAACCTGACGGCAAAGGTATGGAAAACGCGTTTTACGTTATGAAGAAGAATTTTCAAAAAGTACTGGATTTTGCCGGTATAGACGCGTATCAGGAAAAATCAAAACAGGAAATCATTGACCTTATAACAGCAAAGGCAAAAAATTACATACACAAAGACTCAATTGATTTTTGGATGAAAAACCCTAATCCGCTTGATATACAACAGGGTAACGACCTGCCTGATTTTGAAATATCAAGAAAAGTTATGCTGGAAAAACAGCAAAATTAATTATGTTCATGTTTTCATCCATAAAAAGCGAAATTTATAAATGAAAATAACACACATAACTTTTAAAAGCGGTCCTACACTGGTAGAACAGCTAAAAAATAACGTTGATAACAGACAAAACATACGCAAGTCTGAACCGCAGGTGATTGCTAAAAAGCCGCAGTCAAAAATCGGTTTTAAAAAACGTAAATATGCTGTTTATGCTGCTGGTACAATTGTTGCCGCAGGCGGGGTGTTTGCATTTGTTAAAAGAAAAAATATCTTTAAATTTTTTAAAAAGTTGTTTAATCTCCGCTCCGGTTACACTACGCAATCGCTAAAGCCCGACAATATTGATACTTCACACGATTTGACCCCGATAGGAAAACAAATAGAAAAAAATTTGCAAGAGGTAAGAGAAAAGGCGCAAATTTTAAAAGATTTGCAGGCAAAAGCGGCTCAACAGGCAGAAAATTCCGGGCCTCAAATAAATCTTGCCACAGCTTTTGAAAACAACGAGGTTATAAAAAAAGTTGCAATAAAAGACCCTGTTAAATCACCGCAGCATATTTTTGTATCAAGGGTCTATGAAAAATTAAAGACAAATGTTCAGGAATTTAAAAGCACAGACTATACGAATGCTTCGGTAATGGAGGTCGAGGTATCGGGTGCGTTGAAAAATATCGGTGAAGATGAGTCTTTATATAAAACAATATCTCTGGATTTTGGGGCAGATGCGCTTGTCGCAAACCGTGACATATTAAAATCGTGCAGAATTGATAAAGAAAAAAGAATTTTGCGTTTTGATTTGAGCCAGACTCTGGGGAGTAAAGCCGATAAAACAAAAGAATATTTCGGCACCGTGGTTGAAGAGCTATCGGACTTTTTTAATGCCGAAAAATATCCGGACAATGCTAAAGTTTATTCGCTTATGCTCAGGGATGACCTTATAAAATCTCTGCAAAAAATTACGGCTAATCCGAAATCTGACTTTAACAGCTATTCTTTAATCTCAGGACTACCAAAAACCGGCGACACGTCGGCTGTCGGGTACAGGGATATTTTGCGCAGAAGAAGAAATTTTTTGACGGAATTTTTGAACCAACTGCAAAACACGCCTCAGAATGAACTGTCAATGGCGGAATACACACGCCTTGTGAAAATAAATACAATTAAAGCTTTTATTGATAAGGCAGAAAGCCTTGCATTGATAAAAGATTTACAGCAATCAATAAAAAATATTGACGATGCAAACCTTTCACAAGAATTGCAAACTCTGCTTGATAAAAAAATCTCTGCCCTCACTTCTGACCACGGGTTGAAAATTACGCAGTATATGACTGATTTGATATTTGAAAAATATAAAAACGGTTATCCGCTTACAGATGTTGAGCGCAATACTTTAAAAGAAAAATACGGCTCATACGCCGGCCGTATAGAATATGCTCTAAAACAGAATCTTGATGATATAAAGTTATTCAAAATTTTTAAGATAATGAGCCAAAATAACGGAAAATATTTTGATTTTTGGAAAAACAACCCTGACAAAATGATTTTGTATATTAATTCTAAAGCGGTATCTGACGGTCAGCTTTATAAGTTTGGCGACAAAGAGTGGGATTTTGTGATAAAAAATTTCAAAACCTTTTGCGAACGCGATTTTGATAAAAAAACTATTGATGCATTGCTTTCATATTCCGGATTATCAGGCTATGATCAGATTAACGGTTATTTAAGAAGCAATTACAAAATAGATTCTCTACTTGAAAAACTCAATAATATCAACAAATTTGGAATACAAGATGCATTGAGCTTAAAAGAAGAAATCTTTCCGCTTAAATTTATTGTATCAAGATTTTATATGGGCAAAGGTTTTGAAGAGTGCGGGCAAAATTCAAAGGTTATGAATGGAATAATCAATGATATTTTAAACATTTTAGAGTCAAAAAATGCTCCTGCTGAAAAAGAAAAGATTGTTGATTCTTTAAAAAATTTAAAAGCATTTATAAACAAAATTGCGCAAGAAAACGGCTATGTTAAAAAGATTGAGCTTATTAAAAACTATGCAACGACCTCGGCAAAAGAAGATAAGTCAATAGTTTTAACAAGAATAGAAACCGATATGGGTCTTGATACGCTGCGATACGATGGTGAAAGTCTTGCAACGTATCTTTCTAATAGAAATTTGGATTCTCTGCCGCAAAGAGTCCTTGACTACCTTAACGAAACCAAACCGGTTATATATCAGCCCGGTTTTTTGTCCACATCAATAAGCCCTTATGAAACCCTTGCAGGCAATGTAAAGATGAAGCTTAAACTTGGTGAAAATGTTAAATATAACTATATCAGTGATATTGACCATATTTTAGGCAACACAGGCGAGAGCACCGAGGCCGAGGTTTTGATTAATCCGGGGCATTTTATAAAAATATCGGATATCAAGAAAGCCGGGAATAAATTATATTTGTATGGCGAAATTCTTCCGCAGGGGCAAATATAAAAAACAACGCATTTATATTTTGATTTAGCCTATATCCTGCTTAAGATCTTTTTCGCTCAAGATTTTAAGGTGCCTGTCTTCACCTTCTCCTAAACTTATTGAGGAAAGGTTATGCTGGTCAACAAGGTCATGCTGAAGTTTTCTTATATGCTGGCTCTGCGGGGAAAGTTCGACTGATTCTCCTGTTTCCAGCACTTTTTGGATTGCTTCTTTAGCCTCGTCAAGGGCTTCTTCCGTTTCGTCATGGAAAACAATTCTGTTGTCGTCTTTAAGCCCGAGAGCTTCTTTTAAAACCTTTTGCACCTGTGAAGTTGAATTTGAACGCACATAATAAACAGGCAATCTGTATTCGTTAGCAATACTGAGAATTTTGTTGCCGCCCTTTGCAAAATTTTTGTGCGCAATTATTATGTCAGCATCATCAATATTTTTTGTTAATTCCGCGTTGAGGTTGAGTCGTTCTATTGATTTATCCATAATAGAGCGGCTTACTGCATAGATATAGATTTTTTTATAACCTTTTACTTCTTTCACGTATTTTTCGCGTGAAAAACTGAAGTTCAGAGCATTGTTTGCCGAGGTAATTTTGTTATCAAGCTGGTTGATTTTTTCCACAAGGTTAGGTTCTTGCGGCTGTGTCATATCTACTTTTCTTGTAATAGGTTTAATAGGCCAGCCTCTCAAAATACAATCTACCGCTTCTGCCGTGTCAGGGTAAACAGCCAGAGTGTTTCTGTCAATAATTTCTATAACAATATCAAAGGTCGGCTGCTTTTCTCTTTCAAGAACGGTTTTTTGTGAAGCTCTTCTTTTGGCCTCATCATCACCGAGTGTAACCGACTGTATTCCGCCGACAAGGTCAGATAACACAGGGTTTTTGATTAAATTTTCAAGCGAATTTCCGTGAGCCGTAGCAATAAGCATTACGCCTCTTTCTGCAATTGTTCTTGCAGCCTGTGCTTCTGCTTCCGTACCGATTTCGTCAACAACAATGACTTCGGGTGTATGGTTTTCAACGGCTTCTATCATTATATCTTTTTGAAACTCGGGCTGTGTTACCTGCATACGTCTGGCATGCCCGATTGCCGGATGCGGAGTGTCTCCGTCGCCTGCTATTTCATTCGATGTATCGACAACAACAACTCGTTTATGCAATTCATCAGCAACGAGCCTTGAGATTTCTCTCAATTTTGTTGTTTTACCTACACCGGGGCGTCCTAAGAACAAAATACTCTTATTTTGTACGACAAAATCCTTTATGCAAGCTATTGTACCTGTAACAACTCTCCCTATTCTGCATGTAAGCCCAACAATTTTGCCCTGTCTGTTTCTTATGGCGCTTATTCTGTGTAGTGTGCCGGGGATTCCCGAGCGGTTGTCTTTGGTAAATTCCTGAACTCTGTCAGTTATATATTTTATATCTTCATCAACAACATTTTCATCGCCGAGGTAATCTATTGCGCCGTCAGCGTGCCTGATTTCGGGCTGTCTGCCTAAATCCAATACCAGTTCAATTACGTCGTCTAATGTTTCATGGCTCAAACATTTTGTAATCTTTGGCGGTAGAATTTCAATTAACCTATCAAGGTCACTGTGAAATTGTACTTTATTCATATAATTTTATGCCCTTTCAATCGGCTGATACTTTGTGTTTGAATCTCCCTGTTTTGATTATGAATATAACTTACATGTATATTATAACATCTTTTTTAATGCAGGGCATTATATAGACGTACTACTTCTGTAGTATATTTACATATCTTTATAAAAACAAACATAATTAAATTTTACTGTTTTTGCTTGTGCTGCAAGGGATACTTTCTCTTATATTGTATGTAATATTACAAAATGTTAACGACTTTTGTGGTTTCAGGCATTTTTTGAATGAAAAAATTGTTTATTAAAACAGAAGTGTTAGAAACAGTGTTCAAGTTTTATAGAAATGGTAGGTAAAAATGGTATCAAGCATAAACTCACTTGGTGTGTCAAAAGAACAGTACAATGCTATTTTGGAGAGAAACAAAAAGCAAGATAAATTAAATAATGCAGTCAAATACGGTGCAGCAGGTGCGGGTGTAACGCTTCTCGGTGCTTATGCAGCAAACAGCATTCTCAATAATCCTAACACATCGTTTGTTAAAGGGATGGATAAATCTTTGACAAGAGGTGCAGAATTTCTTGCTAACGGAGAAATAAAAGAGGTTTCTCAAAAAGCAAAAAAATATGCAGGTGAATTATTCACAAAAATTGAAAACAAAATTCCTGAAAATAAAATTACAAAGGATGTCGCAGGAGCATTTGGCAAAGCAAAAGATTTCTTTAACAAATGTGCAGGCAAGGTAAAAGAATTTGTTGCACCTCTCTGGAATAAGGTTAAAGGCCCTGTAACAAACGCATTTAACAAAGTTAAAACCAAAGCTGCTGATTTGTTAACAAAATTTGCCAAAATGCCCGGACAGTACAAAGTTGCAGGTCTTATTGGGGCACTGGTGCTCGGTACTTTAGGGGCAATTGTTACACAAAAAGCTTACAACGACGGTAAAATTGATGAAAAATACACACAGGTAAAATAAAAACCAATCACCTACCACCATTATAAAAAACGGGCAATATGTAACCACACTTACCACATATATTGCCCGTTTTTAATCTAATCTAGTGTCGCAGTAGCCGCCTCGAGCCATGACTGCTCACCTTTGCCTTCTTTTTCGGCTGAACTGTGGTGAAGCCTGAAAAATGGCTTCACTATGTGAACAATGTGACACTCCAAAAATTCGTTCACGTCGCTTTGCTCCTTATCACTAATTTTTCTCGGACAAAATAAAACAAAAAATAAAGGGCACTTATTGTGCCCTTGAAAACCTACCATACCTATTATAAACCGAGGAATAAATCTATATTGTGTGTGATGAGTGATTATATTTTAATTATTTTTCTTTGCCGTATACTTGAATTTCGGCTGCTTTGATAGCATTATATAAGTCTTTGAATGCTGCTTTTATAGAATTTTGTAAAGCTTCTGACAAATCCTTGTTGCTGTGGTCAGGGTTGCTTGCATCAGCTGCTTTTAATGCGTTTTCTAATGCTTTAGCTTTGTCAGCAAGTGCTTTTTTGTTTTCTTCGCTGCAGTTAGATAATTCTTGTACATCAGCAGCTCTTTCAATCATTGCGTAAGACAATTTATCTACGAATGGTTTAGCATCGTCATCGTCCATACCAAAGCAGTACCATTTGCCGCCTTCGCCTGAACCCCAGTTGTCGCAATCATCAAATACTGCGTCAATCCAGTCTTCACCGTTTACGTATGCATTTATCTGGTTGTACTCGCCAAGAACTTCCATTACGTTATATTTATTTGTTGCTTCGCAAGCTTGTTTCATTTTTCCTTTATTTGTGCCTGCTCCGTTCATTGCGTCAAAGAAGAGTTGACCTGTTGAGTGATTAGCTTCTTTTGACATATAACCGTTTAAGTAGTTTGCACTGCGTTGTACAGGTGTTTCTGTATCGGTATTTTCGCCGTCTTCGTCATCTGCTTTATAAGCACCGGGGCCGCCGGGGTTTTTAGCTATTTCAAGGAGTTTGCCGTAGTCTTCTGTTGACAATTCACCTGTTTTAGCATATTTGCCTGCGATATCCCAGAGCAATTTGTAGTTTTCTTCACTGATTTCAGCAGTTGTAGGATCGTCCTGATACTGTTTAGAGAGGTCAATCAATCTGCGAAGCAGTGTAGTTTTTTCTTCTTTACCGTCTTTGTTAGTAATTGTGATTTCTTTGTTAAATCTGTCTTTGTTGTTAGGATCATTAGCGATTCTGTTCAAGACATCTTTAATCTGAGATTCTTTAATAACTTTAGTGCCGTCGATATTAGAATCATTATTATTGTTGTTATTGTTATTTACGTTGATATTTGTATTGCTGTGGAGATTAGACATAATCTTTTGATACATTTCAGCCTGTTGTGCCATCCATTGTTTTAACATCGGCATAACTATCTGATACATATTAGCTGAAGTATCAGCGAATGAAGTAACGCCGTAATCGAAATTCATTAACTGAGCGTCATTTAAATTAGTAAGACCGTCGCACGGATACATTACACTCGGTGCTGTTCCGTTTGGAAACAAGCTGTATTGCCATAAATTAGGACTTACTGTTCTTGTTGTAGAAGCAGGTACATTTACTGTCCAAGTTTGCCCAATGTTTAATCCGTCGCCCATTTTAGTATCCCCTAAATTTTTTAATTCCTCTTAAAAACGATAGACATATGCGTCTATTTTAATTCCTCGTTCCTGTATATATATAAAGTATTTTTTTAATTCAAAATTGACTTTTACGTTAAAATTCACATGAATTTTGTTAACATTTCTTAATATTCTGTATTTAAAATGTGATTATACAAGGGTTCGGGGGCATGCGGCAACCGTTGACATGTTTAAATAAATATTATGCAGATTTCAAAAGTCGTAATCTTCTTTTTACAATAACTCTTTTGTCAGCGCAAAAATCTGCTTTATCAAGATAAATATTGACCAGAATATCCGCACCGGTGGTGAAAAATTGCAGAAAAACAGGAAGTTCTGTGTTAAAAAATGCGATTTTAGTATTTCTTTCTTTGTTCCATTGTTTTATAAACGCGTAAAAGCTGCTGTCAACGTGGCGGACATTGCGCATATTAAAGCCCAGCCGCATTGTTGACGGTTTATCTTTAAATATTCTTTTTATATTGCGCACATCTTTTTGTGATATTGTTTCCTTACACATATCCACAATGCAGATATCGCCGATATCCCTGATGTTCATTTGCTTCCTTAGCAATTTTAAGTAAATATGTTATCCCTAACATCTATATAATAACAACCTGAGGGGGATATATAACTGACGGAAAGTATGATAAATCTAAAACTTTAGTCCAATTTTTTGCCGGCTGATTAGATTACGGATAAAATTGGCTACTTAGCTGTATTCTTGCCGTTTTTGTCGTATAAGTTTTCTCGAAAATTTTTTATTTTTTCAATTTTTTCCAAATAGCCGTCATCTAACAGCTCTTTTGCGTTTTCCATCAGGCTAATCAAGGCGTCAGTTATATTTTGACTGTTCATCTTAACCATATCCTGCGCCATTTGCGTGTTGGAAAGTGCAAGCCGTGTAGTATCTCTAAAACCGCTTGATGCAAGCTTTGTTGCAAGAGAATCGGGCATGGCGGTTTTAACAAGAGCCTGTGCTATGAGCATAGGCATATGGCTAATCAGTGCTGCTGCGCGGTCGTGTTCTTGAGCACCGGCAAAAATTGTTTGCGCGCCTGTTTTTTCAATGATTTCGACAAGTGTTTTTACTTTTTCTTCGGCGCTCGTTTCTGACGGGGTAATGACCCATTTTGCTCCGTCAAAGAGTTGAGCAAAAGAAGCCTCAAAGCCGCTGTGTTCGGTTCCTGCCATCGGGTGTGTACCGATAAAACAGTACGGACGTTTTTTTTGCATAACGAAAGCTTTTAAACTGCAAACATCTGCGACTATTGTATCCGGCTTTACAACAGATTCGAGCTTATCCAGCATTTCAATTGTCTTTGACATCGGAGAGCAGACAAAAACAACCTCGCAGTCTTTTATCGTTGTCAAATCAGACGAAACATTTTTTGTGTAAGCTCTGGCTGCTTCAATGGCTTTCGGGTTTCTTGTTACTGCATAAAGGTCATAGTCTTTGCCGCTTAAGGCTTTTAATATTGAACCGCCGATTAAACCTAAAGAAACTATTGCTATTTTTTGCATAATTTGATTGCTCTCCATTGTAAAAAATTATAACATATAATACTATAAGAATGGCTGGGGGTGGCTAAAATGTCAGGGTTAACATTAGAACAAAAAATTCATCAGATGTTCATACTGGGCTATGAAGGTGAGAACCCGAAATCCTGTGTTGAATTTATGAAGGCTTTAAAATCAGGGCTTGGCGGGGTAATATTTTTTAGCCGGAATATTGCAGAAAAAGAACAGTTCAGAAACACTGTACAAATTATAAAAGAGAACGCATTATTTCCGCTTTTTTTAAGTATTGATCAAGAGGGCGGACGTGTTGAGCGCACCATTAACCTGTACGGCGGAGCTCACTATTTGAGTGCGAGGGCGGCAGCCAAAAAGGGCGAAAGCTTTGTTAAACAACAAACTCAATGGATTTCTCAGGAGCTTAATTATCTCGGGCTTAATATGAACTTTGCGCCTGTGCTTGATGTGGACACAAACCCTGATAACCCGATTATCGCAGACAGAGCTTATTCAAACGACCCTGCCGGTGTCATAAAGTACGGTAAAATTGCGATTGATACATATAAACAAAACGGAATCATCCCTGTTGGCAAGCATTTCCCAGGGCATGGAAATACAAGCGTTGACTCTCACCTTGATATGCCTGTAGAAAACTTAAGTATGAGTGAGCTGGAAAATATTCATATAAAGCCGTTTAAGGCTCTGATAAACGACCTGTCTGCAATTATGGTTGCGCATGTTCATTACACCGCTTTTGATTCGCAAAAAATTCCGGCATCTATTTCTCAAAATGTTATAAATTATCTCAGAAACTCTATGAATTTTGACGGGCTTATTATTTCTGATGATATGGTTATGGGCGGAATAAAGCGGTATACGCCGTATGAAGCCTGCAAAAGAGGTATAATTGCCGGTGTGAATATGTTTATTTACCGCAATGCCGATGAAAAAACAGCGCATCTTATTGAGCAAATAGCAGACGGTGTAAAAAAAGGCGAAATACCGGAAAGTAAAATAGATGACAGTGTAAATTACATAATGAAATTAAAATCATTAATAAAACTTAACTCTTAACCGCGCCGGTACTTGATATGTATTTATGTTTTTATTATTATAGCTGTATTGTCACCAAATGTGCTCAATTTTGTTGTAATCTTGGGCAATTTAATAAAGGAATAATAGAGATAAAGGAATAAAGTTATGAATCCGATAGTTGAAGCATTAGGAAAAAAATACGTTGAAAACGCTAATCTTCCGGAATTAAACCCCGGAGATACCGTTAAAGTTTTTGTAAGAATCGTTGAAGGTAACAAAGAAAGAACACAGGCTTTCGAAGGTATCATCATTAAAAAGAGAGGTTCAGGCGTAGGTAAAACCATCACTGTAAGAAAAACTTTCCAGGGTGTTGGTGTAGAAAGAGTATTCCCTGTTTACTCTCCCAGACTTGAAAAAATTCAGGTTGTCAGACGCGGTGATGTTAAGAGAGCTAAACTCTACTACCTCAGAGAACGTTCCGGTAAAGCTACAAGAATTAAAGAAAAAATCGAAAAAAGATAATCAATATTCTTTAAAAAATACAAAAAAGCGGGGCTTGATTACCCCGCTTTTTGTTATGTTGTTTTAGTGAATAATTTGATTTCTTAATTCAAATCAACTTCAAAATTTCCGCCGTACATTTTTACTGATAATTTGAGGGTTTCGTTTTTATATCCGGAAGGCGGCGGGTTATAGGCAGGAGTTTGCATAATACCTGCGTATACGGCATCATTTAAACTTACGTTTGACGACTGTTTGGCAAAGGTTCTGTTTGTTAACTGTCCTGATTGAGAAATTTTAAAAGACACAACACAATCTCCGTCACCGACTATTGCCGCAAAATTAATGTTTGAGGCAATTTTGTTTCTTAAAGCGATTTTGTAATTAAATAAAGCCTGTTTTTGTGCTGCTGTATTGACTTTGGGTTTGGAAGCCGCAGTCGATTTTGTTGTTGTTTGAGTCTGTTTTTTTGCTGTAGTTGTTTTAGAAGGCTGCGGCGACGGGTTGAATACTGTTTTAGACGCTGAGGATTGAACCGGTTTTGTTTTTGTTGCTGTTTGTGTAACTTTTTTTTGTGTGTTTTTTTGTGTGTTGCTGCGGGCGGGGGTAGACTTTTTAGGCTGAGAATAATTTTGTGCAGCCGGCTTTTTTGTTTGCTGTTGCGGCTGACTAAAGCTGTTTGTCATTGTTTTAAAGAAGTCAGGCACCTGTATTTGTGCAGTTTTTTGCGGTTGCGGCTGCTCCTGCTGTGAGGCTTTTGGTGCGGCTGTTTTTTTAGCAGGATTTTCTATCCATATTTCGTCTATCGAAGGGATATTTGCAAGCTGTTTTTTTGCGTCCTCTTTTGCCTGTTTTGAGATTTTGGCTTTTTCTTGTTTTTCTTTAACAGAATCTTTTGACGGATTGCCTGCAAAAAACAGTATAATAAAGGCAAATATTATGCATAATACAAAAATAGCCAGTGACGGAATATCGATTCGTTTAAATGTTCGCTCTGACAGAGTGTCCTGATACTGTATATCAAATGACTGCTGTGCGGGCGCTGCTTGTTCAACAACATCAAAAGCGTCATTGCCGCAGTCACAGTACTGTGGAAGTTCGTCATATTCCTGTCCGCATTCCGTACATTTGTACTTATACATATTAATTCCTTATTCTTTCTACGTCTTTGTAATCCTCTGGCGTGCTGTAGGTTGTTTTGTCAGCTATTCTCCAGGCACCTGATACTGTTGTTGTCACTCTGCTTGAGCCTGCGGGGAAATTTAAAAAGCTGCGGCCCTGATAACGCCTTATAACAGGGGCAACGTATTGTATTGCATAAGGCGTGTAAGCTGCATCGTCAGACCACGTTGTGACATTAGACACTTTGCCGTATTTGTCCACGTCAAACGAAAATCTGAACACCGTACCCTGCTTTACTATAGGAAGTTTTACATCATTCATAATTCTGTTTTGAAGATCAGAGCGCCATTTGTTCCATAAAATGAGTTCTTCCTGTTCGATTTGCGCTTGTGTTTTTGCAGGTTTAGGCTGTACTGTTTGTTTCTTTTGCGCAGGTTGAGCTGTCTTTTTTGCTGCGGGTTGCAGGGCAGGTTTGGCTGTGTTTTTTTGCACCGTGGTTTTTACTGCACTTTTAGGTTTTGTCTGCGCAGCAGGTTGTACATTTACAGGTTTTGAAACCGTCTGAACATTTTGCACAGGCTTAACCTGTGTAAGGGTGCTTTTTGAGGTTATCTGTGTTTTTTGCGGGCTTAGCTGTATAGCTTTTTGCTTTGCAGGTTCCTGTTTTACCGTGTTAATCTTGACCGGCATAACTTTTGTGTCTACCGAGGCTGTTTCTTGCATAACTATTTTTAAGCTTGAGTCGTACACAAAAAGATTTTTGTGCATTTTGGGCGCAAAAATCGCCATAAACAGCGTTGCCGCTAAAATTATTAAAGTTAATACCGCAAAAAATATTTTGTACAAAATAAATCACCCGTTTTTAATCGATTTTAGATAAAATCTCTTCGCTTGCGTAAGTTTCAAATTTGGTCTGACTGAGCATATAAGTTTCTGCAATCAAAAGCGCTGTCGGAACAAGAGCTGCCACGCAGCTAAGCATTATACCGCCTAAATCCGCGCCGATTTCCTGCATAAAATAAGAAATGTTCATAGAAAACTCTATAAATATTATGCACAGTCCTATTATAAAAGAACGCCTCATATCAGTATCGAGTTTTTTGGCGCCCTGAATGCCGTAAATTTCAGTTGCGTGCTGCATATAGTTGCTAAATCCGTCATTTTTCAGTACGTTTGAGGCCTGAAGCTTTTTATTGCTCAAAAATCCGTTAACAAAGGAGAAAAATGCAAAAATAATTAAAAATGTAGCAAGAACAAGAAATACAGGACTCAACCTTAAGCCAGAAATTCTTACCCATCCGGCAGCATCCGGAAAACACATAGCAAGAGTATTAGATACACCGTAAGCAAGAAAGGGTGCTGTCAAAATACCGAGGATTATTTCGCCTACCGCTTTTATTTTCAGGTTAAATAACCTGTCTTTTATGTTTGTTATTTTGTTGGCGCTGAGGTTGTTTACATAGCGTTCTATCCAGTGGCGATAAGCATTCATTACCTGCTCAAAGTCTTCCCTGTATTCGTATTTGTTCAATTCTTTAGCAAGTTCAACACTGTCGCTTTTAAAATATCCGCACGCAAGCGCAAGTATTACACAAACTGTCGTAAAGAATAACGACATAAGGATTGCAAACACCGGCATTGCTCCGGGCGCCATATAATATAGAACGTTAATTATATAAATGCCGGCGAAAAACATTGCGGCAGTGACAATCAAAGTTTTTTCAGACAAACTGTTTGCCGAATTTGCTTTGTGCAAGCTGTTTTGCAAAAACAGATACATTCCCTGCTTTAATACAAGTCCGAGTGCATAAATTATAACCGTATAAACCAGAAGCAGTTTTATGTTTACCGGCATTTGTATCATTGTGCCCGCATCTTTGAGCGGAAGCCCCATCAGGTAATTTGAAACTCCGAAAGACAGGATAACCGAAGCTATAAATAATCCGATGTGCAGAAAAATGCCGGCCTTTGAGTTCATGGAAATTTTATGTCTTAAATCGTTTATTGCATATGAAACCTGCTTTATTATTGCTACTCTGGCTTTTTCTATTGCCGCTTTCCTGTTTTCGAGTTCGCTTTTTGCTGTGGAAAATGTGTCGTTGCAAACTTGTTGAGCATTTTGCGTTTGAGTTTGCTCCTGTATAATATCTCCGTTTTGCTGTTGAGTCTGTAAAACTTTTATTGTTATAAACTCATCAGAGTCTTTGACCATAAGTTTACACATCTTTTCTATGTCAAGACGTGGCGGCAGCGGCTGGCCTTTAAACAAAAGATTTAAGGCACGGGATTCATTTATTAAAACACATTTGCCTGTTTTTTCGTCATAGTGAAGCTTTAAAACAAAAGGAAAATTAAGATTAACAAAACAGTCATAACCTTTTTGGGAAGATATGCTTATCTCATTTTTATTGAAGGTTTGGTTTGAGTCTTTTGTTGTTATTGTAAGCTGCATATTATCTCCTATCTTCCTATTGCTTCGAGAAGTTTTCTCCGGGATTTGTCAACTGTTTGTTCGTTTGCAACTATTAGTTTCTTTTCTCCCAAAACAGGTGTAAGTTTTGATTTCACAAGGTCTAATTTTTGCGGGTGGGCGTATACAAACATCATGGATATTTCAGGTATATAATTTTTTATTTTTTTTACGTTTTGGGGCAATGTATCCCAGTCAATTTGTTTTGAAGCATCACCTTCGTTTTCAAGGTCGCCTATTACGACAATTGAAGGAATGTAGCCCTCTTTTTTCATATTCAGTGCGTGTTCAAACGCTTTTTTGATTGCCTCTCCGTATGCCGTGCCGTACTCTGTATCATCATAGCGTGTGAACTCTTTTAAGGTTTTGTTAATTGTAGAGTTGTTCATCGGAGAACCTTCATATATAAGGTAAGAAGACTCTGAAACCCTGAGAATTTTTATGCTGTCTTCCGGATCTAAACTTGTGCAGACTGTTTTTAGATAATCTATTTCTTTATCAAGATTTGCCTGATTAGAGGCGGAAGCATCGACAACAAAGATTACGGAAGCGGGATGAAAATCATCGATTTCAAGATTGCTTAAACCTATATACACAAGTTTTAGCACTGTTGCTGCAATAAGTATTAAAAATCCGGTAATTATCAATCTTTTGTTCATTTATTTATCCTGTTTTTAATAGCTTAAAACAACATCTACAGCTTTATCAAGGGTTATTTCAATATCCGTATAAGCAGGAATTTCCGCGTCAACACCTTTTTGAGCAACACCTGTAATAAGAGTACCGCCGCCTGATACGCCTGCTCCGATTAACGCACCTTTGAGCAAATCAGAGCTGTCCCCCGTAAAAGCGGCAAACAACATACCGATAGCAGCACCGAAGGCTGCCATAAGGACGGTACTGGTCAAAACCTGTTTTGCTCTGCCTTCATTTGTTACGTCAAACTCGACTGTTTCCGTAGAAATATCAATAGCTTTTCCGTTCGGGGTGAATATCTTGTTAAAAACAATATCAACAGAACCGTTACGTGAGCCAAGCTGTGCCGGATGTGCTTTAACGACAGTGCCTGCAACAACGCTGCCTGCGGGGGCAACCGTAAATTCTTTATAAGTCCAATCTTCTTTTAAAACCGCATTAACGTTGTCACCTTCTGCCGCTGTAGCTGTATTTATTGCGTTTTGCAGGTATATGTTGAGTTTTACGCCTTTATCAATCTTGCCTGCATAACCTTTTAGCGCAGTGGAAGGCTTTTTGGTTGCAGATGCCTGTGACTGGGCGGCTGTTGTTTGTGTTTTTGGCTCTTCAAAAGAATAAACTTTTTTGGTGCCTGTATTATATCTGTACACAATGTCTGAAAAATTAGCCAGATGCATTGCGTTTTGAGATTGCTCGTACTCTATGTCGTTTTTTTTGAAAGCTTTTAATATATTTTTATTGAGCTTTTTATTTTTGTCGTTTGATTCGTAATAGTAAAAAAGGTTTTGACCGCTTGGTTCCAGTACTATTATTGCAAAGTTTTCCGGTTTCTTTTTGGATACAGCGTGAAGCGGATTTTGATTTTTTATTTCAAAATCTTTATCATCAAGTACACTTTTTATTTGAGAATATGCGCTGTCTTTGCTTACGTTTTTCATATAATACAATTCTTCAAATGCAAAACAGGCATTTGTTGATAAAAAATAAAAAACACTAAGAAACAGCGCAAAAATTTTTTTCATCTTCTGACAGTTCTCCAACAGATATAAAACTCACATTACAAAAATTATACAATAAAACACCGGTCTTGCTCAATATTTTCTAATCTAGTGCCGCAATTGCCGCCTCGAGCCTTCGAGCCGTCACTGCTCACCTTTGCCTTCTTTTTCGGCTGAACTGTGGTGAAGCCTGAAAAATGGCTTCACTATGTGAACAATGGGACACTCCCAAAATTCGTTCACGTCGCTTTGCTACTTATCACGAATTTTTCTCGGACATCTTTAATATTATAGGTGTAAAACATAAATTTTTATGTAATTGTATAAACTTTTCTGTAATAAAGAATCGAGCCTAAAATTATAAGTATAAAGTTTGGTATCCATGCAGCAAGAAACGGAGAAACAGCCATATTTTCTCCGAAGGAAAGTGATAGAGCCCTTAGCAGATAATATAAAAATATAATTAAAATACTGAACAGAAATCCTCTGTTATAACGCACTCTCGGCGGGGTAATCGCAAGCGGAACCCCGAGCAGTACAAGCACAATAGTAGTAAACGGAAACGCAAATTTGTTATGGAGTTCTATTTTAAAAATGGAGTGGGTTTTTGCATCGTGTTTTTTGGCATTGTTTTCTATGTATTTCCAAAGAGCTATGACATTATACTGCGTTGCTTCCTCATCCGACATTGCATCTTTAACATCCATACCGAAGTCGACAACAGACTGGTCAAACCAGGTTGTATTCAAAACTTTTTCGTCTTTGTTCATCGTATAAGCGGCACCGCGGTTAAACTGCCAGCCCGAGGGACTTGTCTTGCCCGTTTGAGATTGAACAACCTGAATGGTTTTCGGGTCGGAAAAATCGACAACAGAAACATTTTTCAGGGTGTTATCCTCGCATTTTTGTACAAAAAACAGACGTTTCATCACCTTGTGACCGTTTTCGTCCTGTTTTATTTCTTTAAAAGTAAAATTTTGTTTTCCGTTAGGGATGTTTTTTTGTCCCAGTGCCCAGACCGCAAGTGTCTTTGATTGGGAGTTTGTAACCGGTACGATTGTTTCGTTTATCAAAAAAGTAAGCAAAGACATTGCCGCAGCAAAAATAAATATCGGTTTTGCTATACGGTTTATACCTATGCCGCATGCTCTCATTACGGTGATTTCGGAAGAAAGACTAAGACGGTTGAGCGTCATTACCGTGGAAAATAAAACACTCATTGGTATAGCCATAACAAAAACCTGCGGAAGATTGAGCAATACAATCATCATTGCAATGTTAAACGGGATTCCGTAAAGTGTAATTTGTTTTATCAGGGTAATAAAAGTATCTGAGGCAAAAATAATTGAGGTAAAAATTACAATACCCATAATGAATATTTCTAATACCTGCAATAAAATATATCTGTCTAATATAGTTAGTTTGTCTAAAAATTTTTTATGCATTTTTAGTTGTTCAGCCCTGTTTCTTCCTGTTTTAAAAAGTTACACTGGGCTTCTAGTTTCCTGTCTTCCATACTTGCGATAAGCTCTTGGATATTTTTTATTTTACCCAGTGCAAAACCGGTTTCTGCAAGCAAAACACAGTCGTTGCAAATCCTTATTCCGTCATAAACAACAGAACCTGCCACTGATTTTTCTTCTCCGCAGCACTGACAGTCAAACCCCTCAAATTCGCAGTCGGGATTTTCTTCTATGTCATCGGCTTTCATTTGTGCAACAACAGCCTGCATATCTGCTATAATTTTTAATTCTTCCGACTTATCCATAAGTTATATTATATCCGAGTAAATAATAATTGTCATCAGGAAATAAAGACATTAAAATTCAGTTTTATATAAAACTGACAGCAAAAACGGCATTGTACTTCGGATAAGATACAATATATTTCTTACTCAAAAAATGCCGTTTTTCTTTAAAATTTATTTGTTATAAGCTGCATCACAGCTTCCGCAGCATGCTTTTTCATAAGCATCTTTTGCACCTGCTGCTTCTAAAAGTTCATAAGCATCATCTCCGGCTTTTACAGTTGCTGCGGCAAGTTCCGGATTTTCTATAAAGAAATCAATGGAATCTTTAACGCTTTGAACCATCTGGGCATTGTCAAAATTGCCCTTGCGGACAAGAATACGTCCGTAAGAATCAGCAGCCTGTGCACCGTCATTTACAAATTCCTGTGCGGTTTCTTCTGCTTTTGGCTGCGGCTTTGCGTCTTCTTTTTTTGCGCTTGGCGTGTATGCCTTTGGAATATTATTAATATTTAATTTGTTATCGAAGTTTGTCATATTTACTCTCCGGCTATTTAGCTTTTTTCTTTATTTTCTATTCTGTCATCGTGTCTTTTCATGCTTAAAAACATGAACAAAATTTTTTTTGCTAGTAAGTGATGAAATTTTTTTATGAGTATATACAATTTAAAAAAATTTTTCAAGAGGATAGTCCAAAAAACCAGATACAACAAGGGAAATGCCTTTTAAGTGTTGTATATATACTTTATTAATATTTCTTAATATTTGCTTTTTTCGGCACGGGAATTCAGACTGGTTTTTCATGATTTCCGCTTCTGGGGTTTCTGCTAAATTCAATCATAAACTGTATTCAAAACCGGTAATTACATATGCTAATATAACCTTGTTTATTTATTACAATTATCATGGAATGGTGTGGTTATGGAAGCTATAAAAGAGTTATTTAACAAAAATTTTATCAATCTGTTTTTTGCTCAATTGTTGACCCATATGGGTGATGCTTCAATACAGATAATACTTATGGCAATACTTGTGAGTACCGTAGACAAACCGGGAGCACTGATAGCGCTTATGCTGTTTTGTTTTGTGTTTCCGTCATTGATTGTGAGTATATTTGCCGGCAGTATAGTCGACCGCTTCCCCAGAAAAAATGTTATGATTTTCAGTGCTTTGTATCGCGGAATTATACTTGCTGTTTCTATCGGGCTTTATTTCATGATTGCAAAAGATGCATCGCTTGTTCCGATGATAAAAATATACGGCGTTATTTTGAGCTTTTTTATCGGTATCGGGACGGCATTTTTCTACCCCGCCAAAATGGCCTCCGTACCCAATGTTGTTAATATCGAAGCCTTAAAACCCGCCAACGCTCTTGTCTCAGGTTCGGGCACATGGGCATTGACTCTCGGGGCTCTGATTGTAAGCGCCGTACTAACACGTATAGGCGTGTTAAATATGTTTTATTTAACCTGTGTTATGTATTTTATGGCACCGGCTTTGCTTATGTTTGTAACTTTAAGACATGATGATAACGTCCAAGAGCCGCAGTTTGACGTGATTAAGGATATAAAAGAAACCGCATCATTTTTAAATAAGCACAAAAAGGCGCTTGGAATGATTTTGCTTGCCGTTGTTATTTCTTTGATTTCGGCAACTTTTTACAACGCAATGAATGCTCTTGCTACCGATGTTTATGACGTCAGTGTCAACGGTCTGGCAAGGCTCAAATGCATGCTCGGAAGCGGCACTTTCTACGGCGCTCTTGCAGTTATCCTTTTAAACAGACGCATAAAAACAAACAAGACTCTTGTTGCTGCGTTTTTAGGTTTGTTTATTTGTTTGATTACTGCATCTTTTTGCACAACGTTTTTTAAAGCCGGCTTTTGGCTCGGTGCAATCGGGCTTTTTGCCTCGGTGTTGAAGATTACCGTTGATACAATTTTACAAAAGATTTCGCCAAACTTTATAAGAGGTAAAATATTTGCCTTTGCTTCAATGCTGGAAACTTTTGTTTCTCTCGTTGGTATTGGCCTTGTTTCTGTTTGTGCGGGGCTTATTCATCCGCTTGCTATTTTTCACGGAATAGCTGTTTTATGCGCCTTTATGGCGTTTTTACTTCTTGCTCTTAACAAGGAATTCCGTTATTTTGTACTCAGAATTACCCTCGGACAGGTATTCAAATGTTTGTTTAATTATAAATTTGAAGGTGTTGATAATATCCCTAAAAAGGGTAAAGTTATCCTCGCAGGCAATCATACTGGACACTTAGACCCTTTCATTTTGCAAATGGCAACAAAACGCAATTTGTGGTTTGTTACAGGCCCTGCTGCCTTCAAGATTCCTGTTATAAGACATCTTTTAAAATGGTTTAACGTGCTGCCGCTTAACTTCGGGGTAGGTATTGAGGCAATCGAAGCAGGCGTGACTAAGCTAAAACACGGTGAACCGGTTATTATCTTCCCCGAGGGAAAATTCACCTCTGACGGTAATCCCTGCAAATTCCACAGAGGAGTAGGGATTATGGCAAAAGAGGCAAACTGCCCGATTGTGCCTTTTGCAATCAAAGGCGGGTTTGAAGCATGGGGTAAATTAAGAAAAAATCCTAAATTATTTACGACAATTATTATTCAGTTCGGTCAGCCGGTTACGGATTTGTCCGGTACAGATAAAGAAATAACAAAAGAGCTTGAACAGCGTGTCAGATTTATGAAAAACTCTCTTGAACACAGAGCTTTTTATAAGATTAAAGATACTGAATATACAAATTTCCTTGATATTATGAAGCAGTACAGTGATACCTTCGGGCAGACAAAAGCCGTTTCTCTAAAGGTTAAAAACGGTTATGAGGAAATAAGCTACGTTGATTTGAGTCGAAGAGCCAAAAAATTCGCTAATTATCTGATGGAAAACGCTGATGTTCAAAGAGGCGACAGAATTGCAATGCTTTGTGAATCGCGTCCGGAATTTGCAGTAGGCATATTTGCTTCAATTCAAACAGGCGCAATAACCGTTCCTCTTGATGTGAAATTGACTGTTCCCGAGCATACACATATACTGTCTGACTGTACACCAAAGATTTTGCTCTGCTCAAGCCACTATCTTGAACATGCACTTGAGTTAAAAAATAATGTTTCTTCAATTCAGCAGATTTATGTTCTGGATGACGAAGAAAGACAACACCCCGAAATACTTTCTGTTTCAAAACTTGATGCAGATATTGAAAAAAGCTTTAACAGAGCGCGTTCAATGGACGAAACTGCTCTTATTGTTTATACATCAGGCACAACAGGCAACCCCAAGGGGGTAATGATTAGCTTTGGCAATATTTATTCTCAGATGAAGGATTTTGAAAAAATCTTCAAACTTTCAAAAGATAATACACTGCTTTCAATATTGCCTTTAAACCACCTGCTGGAGCTTAATGTCGGCTTTTTCGGGATGCTGTTTATGGGGGCTAAAATTGTTTATATAAAAACGCTTAACCCCAAAGAGCTTTCGGCTGCAATGAAGGAAAAACAGATAACCAATATGATTGTTGTTCCTCTTGTTGCAAAAATGCTTAAAAACAGCGTGGATAAACAGCTTAAAAAGCAACCTGAGCGGGTACAAAAAATCTTTAAATTTATGTATGCTACAGCAAAATATATGCCCCGCTTTGTAAGAAGAATAATGTTTAAATCGATTATTGACGGATTCGGCGGTAAATTTGAATGCTTCATCTCGGGCGGCGCTCCGCTTGATGCGGAAATCGCGGAATTTTTCGAAAGAATCGGCGTACCGGCATTTGAAGGCTACGGATTGACTGAAACCAGTCCCGTAATTTCCACAAACCGCTATGACGCTCATAAAATAGGCACTGTAGGCAAACCGCTGCCTTCAGTAAAAGTAAAATTATCGGAGCAGGGCGAACTCCTAGCAACAGGCCCGAACGTTATGCAGGGCTATTACAATAAGCCTGAAATGACAGCAGAGGTAATTGATGAAGACGGCTGGTTCCATACGGGTGATATTGCGGAAATTGATAAGGACGGCTTTATCAAAATTACTGGCAGAATTAAAAATATGATTGTTTTAGGCGGCGGCAAAAAAATCTTCCCCGAAGAGGTCGAAGCTGTTTTGGAACAATCTCCCTTGATAAAAGAACTCTGCGTACTTTCTTTAAAAATTAAATCAGGCAATAAAGCCGGCACGGAAGAAGTCGGGGTTATAATTGTTCCTGCTGATGAACTTGCGCAAAAGAGTGATGATGAAATTCAAAAAGAACTCGAAACCGAGGTTAAAAAACTTTCCGAGGCTAATCTTGCGCCTTACAAAACTCCGAGTGTTGTTGTATTCAGACGAGAAGATTTGCCTAAAACTTCAACACAAAAAGTGAAAAGAAAAGATTTGCTTGAATGGTATGAAAACGCGCAGACACAGCAGGTTTAAAAAGGACAAATGTATATGAAAAAAATTTTAATACCTCTTTTTGTACTTATTTTATTTACGGCAGGCGCAAGCTTTGCTAAAGAAACAACAAACAAACAGGCGGAATACAAAACCTTAAAGTGCAATGAAGCTTCAGGAGCCTGTATTGTAAGAGATAAAGCCTTAAAATACGGTATTAAGGATAAAGAAGGAAAGATTGTTCTGCCAGTTGAATATTCTCATATTTCGCTTTCAAAAGACGGGAGCAATAATTTTGTGCTTGTAAAAGACAATAAAACCGGTATTGCAAACGCTTCGGGCAAGCTTATTATTCCTTGCAAGTATTTGAGTGTAAGAAGGTTAAAAAAAGGAGCAAATAAATATATTGTACAGTCCGTTTGGGGCGAACACTACGGGCTTGCTGACATAAAAACGGGCAATATCGATATCCAGCCTATCTATCAACATATATCATTGATGAGAAACGGGGCTTACCTTGTTGAATGGTACGGCAAAAAAGGGGTTATTAATCAGGAATTCCATTCAATCATACCTTCTCAGTATTATTTTATTATGCTGTTTCCAGGAGATAAGTATTACAGACTGCATAAAGAAGTTACCGTTACAAATAAGGAAGGTTTGAAAGAAACCATTGACAGATTCGGCATAGCTGATTTAAAAGGTCGATTTGTTGTTCCTGTTGAATGCAGCCATGTTGATAAAAATAAATTCTCATACAAACAAAAGGTTGTAAAAGACGGGCAGACTTATATATTTGACGTAAGTACTGGTAACTTAAGCTCGCCTTAAACAGACAGGAGAAATGAAGTGGAACATTTTGTATTTACCCCAAACGTAAAAATAGCGATAGCAATTTTATATGCTTTTATATTTACGCTTATGGCAATAATAAAAGCCGCACAGATTATCACAAAAAGAGATCTGGATAACATATGGATAAGGCTAAAATCCTTTTTGCTGATATGTTTGTTTTTCACTGCGGCATTTTGTTTTAACAAAATAGTAGCGTTTTTGTTTTTAATGCTGATTAGTTATTTGTGCTTGAAAGAGTTTTTGTCGTTGATTCCGACAAGAAGAACCGACAGAAAAGTGCTTTTGTGGGCATATTTATCTATCCCTGTTTCTTATTACATTGTTTACATACAGTGGGCAACAATGTTTTATTTGTTTATTCCTCTGTATATGTTTATTTTGATTTCTGTGCGAATGGTTATGTCAAGCAATACGGAAGGCTTTTTAAAGAACCTTGCGGTAATACAATACGGGTTAATGTCAACTGTTTATGCGCTTGGATATCTCGGAATGCTGGCGATTGTGCCTATGCAGTATAATCCGAAAGGCGGATGTATAGGGCTTTTGTTCTACATACTCATTTTGACCGTGGCAAACGACTTTATGCAGATGTTTTGCGGTAAAGCTATTGGTAAACACAAAATTATCCCCAAAGTAAGCCCCAATAAAACGTGGGAAGGTTTTATCGGCGGTGTTATCGGTACAACAATTCTTTCTGTTGTAATGGCATACTTCTTAACCCCGCTTACCCTTCCGCAATCTATCTTCGGCGGTGCAGTGCTTGCAATATTCGGATTTTTCGGTGATGTTACGATGTCAGCAATCAAAAGAGATTTAGGTGTAAAAGACACGAGTATGCTTATCCCCGGCCACGGCGGAATATTAGACAGGCTCGACAGTCTTTTGTTTACGGCTCCGTTGTTTTTCCATTATTTTGCATATTTGAACACAATAGTTTTTGTGAAAGGCTAAGTCAATGTTTTATAACTTTTTAAAATATCTTTTGTTTGTTGTTTTTATAAAACCTTTTATTTATCTGGTTTTCGGAATAAATGTATCAGGTGTGGATAATTTGCCTAAAGTCAGCAAAGGGGCTTCTATTATCGTGGCTAATCACAACAGCCATTTTGACACCTTGATTTTGATGTGTTTGTTTTCGGGCTCTCAGATACTAAAAATCCACCCTGTTGCGGCGGCTGATTATTTTTGCAACACAAAGTTAAAGACTTTTGTTTTTACAAAGCTGCTAGGTATAATCCCGCTGTCACGCACAGTGCACAAAGCTTCTAAAGAAGAACTTTTTAAAGATATAAACGAGCCTTTAAAAGCGGGCGAAACAATTATTATTTATCCTGAAGGTACAAGGGGTGAAAACAGCGAGCTGACAAAATTTAAAACAGGGGTTGCTCATATCGCAAAAATGAATCCCGATATTCCGGTTATTCCCTGCTATATTAACGGCCCTGACAGAATACTGCCTAAAGGTTCGCTAATGTGGGTTCCTTTTATTGCCGATGTTTATGTCGGAGAACCGATTTTATACGACAATACTTCTACCAAAGAGTTTACAACCAGGATACAAACCGCTGTACAAAAGTTAAAAGAAGAACACAAACGAAGAGAAGAGTTGTAAAAAATAAGGAGATAATTATGATTTCGGTTTATCAGTTAAAAAGCAAATTTCAGGGTATTTTACGCCCGTTGTCAGATAATTTGTGTAAAATAGGCGTCACTGCCAATATGGTTACGGTATCTGCGTTTATACTATCAATAATAACAGGTGTTTTAACTTATTTGTATGCGCCTAAATACAACTGCGTGTTCTGGATAATGCCTGCCTCACTTTTTGTAAGAATGGGCTTAAACGCAATAGACGGAATGCTTGCACGTGAACATAACCAGAAAAGCAATATAGGAGCAGTATTGAACGAACTCGGCGACATACTTTCAGATGTCGTTATATATGTTCCGTTTTTGTACGTTCTAAATTGTAACGTATGGCTGATATTTTTGTTTACAGTTTTGACAATTATAAGTGAAACAGTCGGCATTATGGGAGTTCAAATAAACGCCTCAAGGCATTACGAAGGTCCTATGGGTAAAAGTGACAGAGCTTTCTGGTTTGGAGTACTTGCGCTTGTCTGCGTTTTTGTTACGCTGCCGGTTAAGGTACTTGTAATTTTTACAGGGCTTGTATCATTGCTGCTTTTATATACCTCTTACAACAGAATCTCAGGTGCTTTAAAAGAAGCAGAACTGTCTAAAGCAGGTAATGAATAATGCTTGTTGGCGGTTTGTTTTAGTCCGGTATTCTCGAAAATCCCGTGTTTTATAAACTTCGGGTCGGGTAGATTATTGCACTCTGTAGCCGCGGTATTTATTCAACAGTGCTGATATTTTGTTTTTTAAAAAGCGGTTGTTTGGGCATTGTTTTTGCGCATTATAAGCTTTACGTATTAAATCTTATTGTTAACTTTTGTAACAAAATATATACTTTGTGAATATCGAGTATATATTTTGTTTTTATTTATATAAGATAAGTGTATTAAGTAAGAAACGCAGGTGGTAAAATGGGTAGCAATCCATTCGCAATTACGTCAGAAGAATTATTAAAACGACAACAGGGTGTTCAAGGTACTGGTGATTCCGGTAAAACCGAGAATACAAAAGAAGCTCGTGAAGCAAAAGAAACTCAAAAACTTAAGTCTACGGACGTATACTCTTTAGCAGGTCAAAACGGCGGATCTATGGCCACAACGGATGGTGTGTTCGAAAACTATGACGGTTTTACAAGAACTACACAGGCTCCTGCTCAAAAAGAATCTAAAGAAGAAAAAGACGGTAAGTCACTTCTTGACAGAACTTTTGGTGCAACAGGTGAAGCTAAGACACAAAAGTCTAATTGTCAAGATTATCAAGATGTAGCTGCTGATGATGAAAAATTTGTTAACCAGCAGGTTAAAAAACAAAAACAAGCTGAAACTAAAACTCGTAATGAAATTAACAATATAATAAACCAAAAAGAAGAACTTCGTTCCGAAAATGAATCTTTAAGAAGTGAAGTCGATTCACTTAATTCGGAAATTTCTAGTTTGATGGCAGAAGACGGCCAAACATATACACCGCAAGAAGCACCGGAAGAAGCTGCAATGCCTCAACCACAGGCTCAAGGCGGTGGCGCAGATAATACAGCTGCCCCGACAGGCGATGGCGGTATGACCTCATCGACATCAGGTGATTCGGCAGGCGGTGCAGCAGCCGTAGGCGGAGCAACCTCGGGTGGTTCAGCTGCGGTACAGCAATTTGCAATGAATTCACTTCCATCAGGCGGAGAACAATCAGCAGCACCTACTTCAATAACAGCGGTTTCGGCTCAAAACAGCCAGAAGGCACAAGAAGCCGGTCAGGGCAACAATAAAAAACAAGCTCAACAGCAACAGGGTGCAGCTAATAAAGCCGCAGGCAAAAGTGGTGCAGGTAATTCCCTTCAGGCTTTTGGCAACTCGCTTGTCAAACCGAAGGGCAAAAATGCAGACAAAATTAATGAGTTGCTTGATCAGGTAAGCACTAAAAATAATCAAATAACATCTAACTCAAGCAGTATTTCGTCATTAACAACTTCAGGCAACCAAAAAACTGATTCATTCCAGGCTCAATTAAAAGCAATAATGAATCAGACCGTAACTAAAAAGACAAATAACACGGATAATTATAAAGGTGCTCAAACTGCTCAAACAATAGGTACCGTGACGACAACAACAGGCGGTCTTGCTACGGCAACAGGTGCATCTATGTTGGCATTGAGCTGGGGTAGTAACCAACTAGGTACAGCTCTTATGGCTGGTGGCGGTGTTGCAACAGCAGCCGGTACAGGTACAACATCTATTGCACAAGCCACACAAGGTGATACCCAAAATGCTGTTAACACAGCAACCAATGGTTTAAATTCATTTACAAATAATATGATGCAAGTTCGACAAATAAAACAGGACAATAATGCAGCATAAAAGTTAATACACAAATTTTTGGGAACTTAATACACTAATAATCAAACATCTAGCGCAAAACGTTAGATGTTTTTTTTAGCTTTTGGGCTTCTTCTAAAAAACAAGCCCCCACTACTCCGGAAAAATCACCGAGTTTTGCTTTTTCAAAACGTATTTTTGAAGCAGGCACAGGCAGAGCTTTTGCTTTGGCTTTAGTTATTGTTCTTTCATAAAATTCATCAACAGCATCAATCAGCCCGCCGCCCATAACAATAAGTGCCGGATTATAAAAATTAATGATTGTTGCAAGCCCGTTAGACAGGTAATCCGAGGCTTCAAAAAGAATCTGAGTTATAAGCTCGTCTTTGTGTTCAAGAGATTTTCTTATCATTTTTGAGCTTATTGCTTTGTCATCGCGCATATATTCCGTAATAACAGAGGCTCTGCCCTTTTTTAAGGCTCCCATTATTCTTGCTTCGATTGCGCTTCGCGAAGCATAAGCTTCCAGACATCCGTTTGCACCGCAGCCGCAAGGACGCCCGCCTGCATCCACTATAATATGACCGATTTCACCGGCCGTACCTGTTGCACCGTGGCGTACGCTGCTGTTTTGCACAATACCGGAGCCTATACCCGTGCCTACAAAGATACAGACAAAATCATCACAACCCTTGCCTGCACCGAATTTCATTTCACCTAAGGTGGCAATTTCGACATCGTTGCCTAAGAAAACCGGCACGTAAAATTCTCTTTCCAAAATAGCTTTAAGGTTCAGGTTTTCGCAGTTAAGGTTCGGTGCGGAAAGTAATATTCCGCGTTCTCTGTCTACCTGTCCGGGGGCGCCTATGCCGATGGAATCAATTTGGGCTATATCAAAATGAGATGTTTCTAAAAGTTCATTAACGGATAATTTAATTTTTTCAACAATGGTTTCGGCATCTTTTTCTTTGCCGGTTTTTTGTTTTATTGAAAACAGAACTTCTCCGCTGCCTTTATTAACAAGCCCTGTCAATATTTTAGTTCCGCCTAAGTCAATTCCTATTGCATAATTTGGCATACACAACTCCGTTTAGCTCTTTGTATTATGATTATACCACAACTCAGCTTCTTATACTAAACTCGCAGCCGCAATACTGCTGGCGGTAAAAATTGTTTTCTTTGGCAAGCTGCATGGTTTTTAAAAAACCGTCATGTTTTTTAAAATCCAGCGCCAAAAATTTTACTCCGTACTTTACAGCAGCATTGTTTCCTGCTGTAAAAATATTTTTTGATACTTTGTGCGGACTTACTGTGAGCGTAGTTGTGAAAAACTCAATGCCTGATTGCTTTGCCTTTTGCGCTGCTCTGTCAAGTCGAAATTCGAAACATTTGTTGCATCTTGCGCCTTTTTCCGGCTCATTTTCCAGTCCTGATATATAAACTCTCCATCTGTCAGGGTCGTAATCCCCTATTGAATATTCATACTCTTTTTCTTCGCAGTAACGGATAAGCTCGTCACGGCGTCTTAAATATTCCATTTCAGGATAAATATTTGGGTTATAAAACCATACTACGGGAGTATATCCGGACTCGTCAAGATTTTTCAGCATTTCAACAGGATATGCCATACACACTGCACAACAGGCATGCAGCAGAATTTTAGGTTTGTTATCTTTCAACTGCCCCTGCCTTTATAAGTTTTGCTTTCAATTCTTCATACGGCATCACTCCGACATGTGTTTCCATATTAAGCCTTATTGCAGGAGTACCGTCAATGCCTATTTTTACGGCTTCGTCTATTTCTTTCTTAAGTTCTTGGTTAACTTTATCGCTTTTAACATCCTGTTTTAATTTTTCTATATCAAGCCCTTTTATTTCTTTTGAAGCAATAATAATATCGTTTTCATCCGCGAATTCTTTGTCAAACAGCAGGTTATTCATCGCCCAGTATTTTCCCTGCAATCCTGCGGCAATTGCATATTTTGCCATCAAGCAGGAACCCGGGTGCATCTGCTGTTTTAAAATAGGGTTGCACTCCATGTCTAAAGGCACGTTGTGGTGTACTACTTTAAGATTTTTAAGTTCACTTACGGCTCTGTGCATCATTGTGTTGAGAACAAAACAATACGGGCATTGATAGTCTGTGTATTCATGCACAACAACCTCTGCCTTTTCGTCCCCTAGTACATTTCCGCTAATACTTCCGTATTCACTCGCACTTTTGGCAAATTCTTTTTGTATTTTTACCTGCGGAGCAAGTACGTTACTTATGGTTGTGTATGTTAAAACACCTACAGCCGCAACAATAAGCACGCTGAACAGTATTGCGTATTTTTTTACTTTTAAACCTTCAATCAAATCTTTTACGCTTATTACAACAACAGACCAGAAATTTTCGCCTTTCGGTTTTGCAATGAGGGCAAGTATAAGGTTTAAGATATAAGTAAAAAAGCATAATATACATATTTTCTGAATTTCAAAAACAGAAAGGCACGCAAGTGACATTGAAATTAAAAAAGCAATTTCGCCAAGTGCACACATATAAGCCTCAGGGTTTTTGAATACATCAAAGTATGCAAATATTCTAAAGCCTTTGATTTCTATATTTTTGATTTTGTCAACGTAGGTGAAAAACAGAAAAACAAAGTATAAAAACAGCCCCCAGAAAGCCAGCGGGATTCCGAACGCCTGTGAGTGGGTTGTTTTTGCTACTCCATCACAGTCGATAAGCTCATTTATAGAACAAAAACTGGGTAGTGCATAGGGGTTAAAATTTGCATCCCAGTATATCATTGACAGTTTAACGGAAGTGAGAAATCCTATCAGGGCAACCGCCGTTAATGCTATTCTTTTGGCCAGATTCATTTTTATACCTCGTTATTCTCAATTAGATTATTTTTTACAATAACGGCAGACGCCATTGCAATCATTGTCCAGAATACAAACTGCACCTGCGGTCTAAAGTATATTGTATCAAACATTCCGTGCATCATAACGCCCAGAATTGTTAATATTGAAGCACAGACTATTACCTTATCGGCTAGACTGTTTGTATTATCATTATTTGTTATAAATTTATAACCGTCAAAAACAAACCACAGTATAAATACACAAAAAGCAATGAGTGCAAAGATTCCTGCCTCAACAGCAATTTCCAGAGGAACAGAATAAGTGCTTAAAGCATCAAACCCTGTCAGCATATATAGTCCGTAAATCTCTCTAAAGGTTTGATTCCCCGCACCTATACCTAAAAGCCAGTTGTCGCAAAACATATGCCAGGACGAATTGTACACATTCATCCTGAATGAAGTGGAAGAATCGCCTCTTAATATAAATATGGATAAAATTCTTTTTGTTATTTTAGGCACTGCAATAAGCAGGAGTACAAAAGCCGCACATAGCGCAGCAACAACCTTATGCCATACGGACTTCAGTTTTTCCTGTGTTTTAAAATCAGTGTTAATTATGATTGTAACAAGTATCACAAGTCCGGCAATAATTGCACCCAAACCCAGATAAGCTCCGCGCGAACCTGTAACAAATACGGCCAGTGACGTGATTAAAAATATGGCAAGACTTATTAATAAAGTTTTAAAATGCTTTTCAATCAACAACAACGCACCGGATGCGATTACGCAAGGTATTGCACATACCAAATAGCCTCCAAGTAAATTAGGATTGTAAGGTTTTAATGTACCGTATGCACGTGCAATAGCATCTTCTGGATTTATGTATCTGGAATCCTGCCAGGTTGAAATCTGCTCAACACCCGCAAAATTTTGATACAAAGCAATCAAACCTTCAACACAGCAAAGTCCGGAAAGCAAAAATAGTATATATTTTATCTTGCTTTGATTTGTTTGGAAGTAATTTGATATACAAAAATAGTAAAAAATATAAATAACTGTCTTTAAAAAACCGTGTATACTCTGCGCAACAAGTGTGGAGTTTACTGTACTTATCAAGCAAATAAGAAAGTATACGATTAGTGCTGCGTCAAAACCTGTTATTACGATTTTTGCACCCTTTTTTGTATGCAATTTAAAAAAGGTAAGCAATATAACGGTTATTGCAAAAACCGCTATATTGTCGCTTTGCATGAATGTCGAAACAAAAAGAGTAAGTCCGATAAACAACAGAATTATCTCATCAATTTTTGACAGTATAAGACTGTTATTTACTATTTTTTCTAATTTGTTTTGAAAAAATGCGTAATATCTGTTTTTTAATTCCAGTAATTTACTTTCAATTATCATACTTTTTCACTTTAACGCTTACTTTTTTTCAACTGTTTTAGCTTTTTGGGGAGCCTCAACAGAGGCTGCATCTTTACTTTTACCAATTTGTTCTTCTTTTTGTGCTTTCTTTGCATTCATCAGTATTTGTTTGACAAGAGCCATATCTTCATCGGATAGTATTTTTACATCCACGATCGTACCACCAAAACGATAATCAAATCCTTCCAATATAATAGGAAGTCCTCTTTTTAATTTATTTCCTCCAATGACAGGACCGTCTTTTGTGATTTTAGCATCATCAATAAGTGTAACGATAAAGTCATATTGATATGGTGCAGAATAATCATTTACAATAATAAACGGCTTATTGGGATTATCAGAAGGCAACATTGTTTTTTTAGGCTCATATACATAATCAATAATTTGTAATTTTGAGTAAGGAACGTTTCTTATCGTTATAAAAGTTTCTTCCCCAACTTTGAAGGGAGATTCAGGACTGGTAAAGGAAACGCCTCTCATTATTACCTGAAAAGCAACTTTTTTGTTTGCTTCAACAGGTGATTTTGAAAATTTATTTTTATTCATAAGAACAAGAGCAAATACTATAGCAAGAACTATGACTATTGCTATTAATACATAATCAAATGGTTTTAACTTTTTCATCCGTAACTCCTTATTTCTATCAAATTGATTAATATTTTTATAATAAAACATATATCAAATATGTTTTATGCCTTAATTGTATAATTGTCCATATCTAATTTGTTCAAGTTCTTTAAAATTTCCTCAATTGATGTTGTTGCACACCCGAAAGAACGTATAACAATGCTTGCAGCGATATTGCCTATAATTGCCGCATACTTTGGTTCTGCTCCCGCAGCCAGTGCAAGTGTAAACGAAGCAACAACGGTATCGCCGGCACCTGTTACGTCAAAAACGCTTGTTTTGTTAAATACCGGTACATCAGTGTGTTGCGTTTTTCCTTTTTCAAATACCGCCATACCTTCTGCGCCTCTTGTCAATAAAAGCACCTGAGCGTCAGTCAGAGCAAGAATATCAGCACCGGCAGAGTTTAGCGTTTTTCTGTCCCTTATAAAATAGCCGGCTGCTTTTTCGCTGTCTGGCTGATTCGGGGTAAGAGCATACACGCCTTTGTAGCGGGCCATATCTTTTTGGACATCCGCAACCAGAATTTTGCCGTATTTTTTACAAATTGCAACGGTAGCCTGTATAACTCTGTCTGTAAGCAGTCCGCAGTTATAATCGGAAAGGATAACCGCATCATGCAAAGGAACAGCTTTTTCTATGTTTTTTATAAGTTCATCTTCCACTTCTGGGCAGGGGGCTTCTTGTTTTAGTCTGTCGATTCTTACCACCTGTTGAGTAACGGAATGGAAGCTTGAACCTGAAATTCTTGATTTTACCGTTGTCGGACGATTCGGGTCTTGCACCATAAATTCCGTATTAATACCTGCTTTATTGAAGGCTTCTAAAAGCATCGGGCCGTAATAATCGTTTCCGTAAAGACCTATTGCTGAAACTTTTCCGCCGTTTATTGATGCAAGGTTGTTTGCTGCGTTTGCGGCCTGACCGAGAATGATTTTGGTTTCGGAGTGTCTTAAGATAAGAACCGGAGCTTCGCGTGAAATTCTTTCGGTTTCTCCGTAAATCATTTCATCAATACCCATATCGCCTATTATAAGCACTCTGGGCGTGTTAAGTTTTTCTATATAACGTTTAAGTTTTTCTTTATCGAAATCAAAACTTTCAAGGTTTTGTTCTTGTCCCATAAGTCTATCCTTAATATTTTTGAATATATGTTGTATAATATAATCAGTTTAGCACAAAAAATAAAAACAAAGGAATATACTCCGTTATGCCGGATAATGACAACGAAATGGATTTTGACGAGAAAAAAGAGATAGAAAAACTACAGGCTACAATAAGAAGCATGAGTAATTTTTCCGATGATTCGGAAGGGTTTATTTCTCAGAGTCCTAAAGCTTTGATGGGCGGCAGTGCTTTTGACGGAATGGTTGATAGTGATGATTCTCAAGACGATGATTTTGATCCGTACGCAATGCTTGAACGTCCATCGGAAAGAAAAAAAGGCCCTAAATCCAAAAAGTTTGTTGTAATGGTTGATGCCGAAAATGTTGAATTCTTTGATAAAATCCCGATGGAGGACAGAACAAAATTATTCAACAGTTTGCTTTCCGAATACAAGAGCAATCTGGATATCAACATAAAAAAACAAAAAATGATTAAATACACAAAACACATGATTCTGGCTTGTTTAACCATATTGATTTCTTTGCCGGTTATGTTTATTGTGGTAAAAAAATCAGTTCAGCTGACAATAAAAAACTATAAAGACGTACAATATAATTTTGAAAAATTGTATGAAAGCAAAAATCAAAACAGATTCAACAATGTCCACAGGACAATATATTAAAGGTTTTTAATGATTACAGACAGCAATTTAAATAAAACAATAAAATTTGAAAATAAATTATTCTTTGTCGGAATTTCGCTAGGTTCTAACTCAACAAATGAAACCGGCGTCGCAATTTTAGACAGAGACTTAAAAATTATTACGCTTGATAAACTTTTTTCAATGGAGGACGTAAGGTTCTTTTTAAAACGTCTTGTCGGAAAACAAAATGCAATAATTAACATTGCATTGCCTGAAAATCCTCAAATGTTAAATGCAAAGTGGAAACTTATCTCAAGAGAGTATCAGCTTATACAAAGCAGCGAGCTTATCAATCATGACAGCGACTGGATACAGAGATATTCTCACAGGGGATGCGACCATTTTAGTGAACTAAAAGAACAAGGTATTGATATTTTTAGGTACGATATACATGAACTAAAACATGCCTTTGGTTTGTCAGGTATATACAAAGACCGTTCTCCCGTTGATTGTAAAGCATTGCAAAGCGCTTTGAAATATAAATTCGGCCTGAGAGAACTCCCTTCTAACATGATTCCTGTTTCTCAACTGGAGGCTATTTTGGGCGCTTATTTGGGGTTGGTTATGGCGGGTGATTCTACCGGATACAACTGCAAAGTTAAGACTCAATATCAGGGTATAGAGGTCATTGGTATTGATTTGTAAGGAAATTTGTAATTTGTTTAAAAAAGTCTCTTTACAAAAAAAAATCAGCATGTAAGATAATAATTGTCGCTGGAGCAAGCTGACAAATTTGAAAATAAGCACCTGTCGCAGGTGCGGACATAACAAAGAACTCGTGGGTGATACAGCTAAGTCGGTTAGCTTCTAACAAAGTTTAGCTCAGCCCGGTAAAGCGAAAGCTTTACAAATTTAAAATTAAGCACCTGTCGCAGGTGCGGACATAACAAAGAACTCGTGGGTGATACAGCTAAGTCGGTTAGCTTCTAACAAAGTTTAGCTCAGCCCGGTAAAGCGAAAGCTTTACAAATTTAAAATTAAGCACCTGTCGCAGGTGCGGACATAACAAAGAACTCGTGGGGGTTTAGCTCAGCTGGTAGAGCACCTGCTTTGCACGCAGGGGGTCAGGAGTTCGAATCTCCTAACCTCCACCATTTAATCAAGAGGCTTGTTTAAGGCCTCTTTTTTAGTACAAAATTTACCGTCACTTTTATTTAAGCAGCATAAAACAGAGAACATAAAGTTAATATTTTTGAGAAAATAAAAAATTATAAACAATAAAATTCTCTTTTTTATACATCAACAGCCCCCAAAAATTAATTTTTTATTATTTTTTTATTGAATATCAAAATATCTATGTAGAATTATAGTATGAAATATTTAAAATAAAGGAAGAAATAATGTGGCCCTTACTTCAACCACCATCTTGTGCATCACAGATAACCAAAAATCCGATAGACGACTTAACGCAGAATACATATAATTCTTCTGAGACACTAAGACTACTTTTAAAAGAAAGTAGAGAATCACAAAGAAGGTCTAATAGCCAATTTGTAATAACAACGTTAATCACTCTTGCTACATTGTTTTTTGCAGCACTTCCTTATATAGAACCAATAAAATCATTTTTTAGACTAATACATTTTTAAAAAGTTTTCTTAAACTCAAGTCTACATACTGAGATCCATTCAAAATATCCTCTTGTAATTTTGGAGGTAAAAACCTAAGTAACATAATTTGTCTGATATATTTTTTGTCTTTCATTTTCTCAAAATGTTGAATATCGGTTATTGTTCTACAAAGACCTTTCTGTAACAGACCGTACCAATAGTAACATCTTGTTAGTGCTTTTATTAGTGTAAGATTGTATTAAGAGACAGTATGCTCTGTACATCCTCAAAGAGAGATGATTGAATAATAGCAGGATGTTCAGCATCGTATTCTTTTTGTTTATGAACAATTTTGCCTGTATAAATCTTATTTTTTAGTATGTAATAAAGATTTCCTTTTGAAAAATTTTTACAGGATTTTGTTTTGATTTTGTTATCTTCTAGATATTGCCATCAATATTGAGACACTTCTAAACTCGAGATATTTTTCAAAAATGAACTTTATTTTTAAGCTATCTTGTTCATTAATTTTTAAAGTTCTGTTATTTTTGTCATAACCTAAAGGTACAACACCACCCATCCATAGACCTTTTTTAATGCTGCGAATTTGTCCCGAATCCTTTCTCCTGTAACTTCTCTTTCAAATTGAGCAAAATATAACAAAATGTTTAATGTCAGTATTCCCATCGATGTAGTTGTATTGAAATGTTGTGTAATAGAGACAAAAGAGGCTTGATGTTTATCAAAAATATCTATGATTTTTGAAAAATCCATAAGAGAACGGGTTAACCTGTCTACCTTGTAAACCACCACGATATCAATCTTGTCTTCTTTTATATCTTGCAATAGTTCTTTAAAGGCAGGTCGTTCCATTGTTCCACCGGAGTACACTCCATCATTGTATTGCGTATCCACCAATATCCTGCCCTCATTCTTCTGTGATTTAATGTAGGCTTCACAAGCTTCTCGCTGAACATCTAGTGAATTAAAATCCTGCTCCAGACATTCTTCGGTTGATTTTCTTGTATAAATTGCACATCTAATTTTTTTTCATAATGTATCTATCACTCTAAAAGCTTCAGTTTTAAAGTTAATTCAAGATATTTGTATCAATTGGACACATCTATTTAAATACACTAGCCGAAGATGTAACAACACCTCTTATGATTAATATTTTTGTATTAATATTAAGTTCTTTTTTTGTCGCTTCTAGCTTGGCAATCTTTTCTAAAGCTTTTTGTTCTTCTTTTTCAACATCAATAAATATGTAATAAGAATCAATGACATTTTCGGTGTTTCTTTTGTACAATTCTAATTGCTTTTTTAATCCAGAAATGTAATTAGGATTAGATGACAATTTTAACTCTACTAATATTTTTTGATTGTGCCCAACTGAAAACTTAAAGTCTACCGGTCCTATACCCGTCTGAGCTTCTGGTGATAAATCAATATTATTGTATGCTAAAATTCTATCAAAGAAAGAATGAAATACACCTTGCCAACATACTTCTCTATTAGGTTTGCCATTATGCCATAACAAATTTCTTTTTATATCATTATTTCCATCTATAAATCTTTTGAAATCGTGCATTAATTTTTCTATAATACTCTTAAATTGTTCATTTTTATCTATCTGGTACTTTTCCATATCTAAATATGGCAAGATGCGTTTAGGTAAATTAATTCCAAGAACATCTTCGCTAAAATTATAAGATTTTGAAGTTTTGTTTTTCATATAATCAACAAAATCTTTAATAAGGTCACCTTTGCCTATAAAATAATCAGCAATTGTATCTTTCTTTTCTTTTTTATTATTTTTGTAAGCTTTAAAAATTTCGCTTATATCTTGATTAACATTGTAACGAATATTTTTAGCAGGAGTGTAACCGTTAAATGCATCATCTAAATCCACCTCTATTGGTAGATCATTTAATATGTCTTCAGGTACTAATAAAATATATCCATTGTTAAAAGGATGTTTGGGTAATTGATAAATAATACCATTTTCACGAAACTTTTGAACAGGAATCTCTAAAATTTTTGCTATATCTTGTGTGAAGATTAATAATTCTTTAAAAATTATCCTTGCTGTCATGTCGCTAATGTAATCGGGTCCAACTTTATCTGTAAGAAGATGAATTAAAGAAAAAACGGCTGGATTGGTTTTTGCTGCTGTAAAGATATCAACAGATCTATCTAAAATTTTTGTAGCTATATCTGGACCTATACCATTTCCTTGATTTGCAGTTAAAGAATATCCTAAGCACAAACCTTTATGCTCCTTTGCACACAATTTTTGGATTAGTGTTTTACGAGCTATTTTTTTTAATTGTGGTGACAAAGATATAAAAGTCTCTATTTCTTCATACAGTTCTTCAAAATATTTTTCATATGTTTTTCGTGCATTATTATTAAAAATTTCATATTTAGATTTTGAAAGTAAAACAGGGTCAATAAATAAGTTTGTGTTTCTGTTTATTGCAGGATCTAATACACCCAATTCCTCAAATCTTTTAAATGGGATATTGTAAAATTCAGATAATAAAACAATACGTTTGGGTTGTGCTGGCATATTACAAAATACTTTCTATTCTGTAAGTATATTATATATTATAAGAACTATCTCTATTATGTTAAATATCCGTAACATAACTTTTACGTATACTGCTATCCCACAAAAAACCAATATGGTACAATTTGTTTCAAAGGAGCAGGTATAAAGAAAAATATTTTTATTGATTTTGCGCTTAAAGTTTTAAAGGAAACAAAAAAACCAATGACAACTCAGGAAATTTGGGGTTACTGGGTTCAAAAAGGTTTTGACAAGGAATTAAATAGCAGCGGAAAAACACCATGGGCATCTTTGGGCGCACAGTTGTACACATCTGAAAAATCAAAGAAATATTTTGATGTTGTCGAAGCTAGACCAAAGTATTTTGTTTTGAAAAAATACTCCAATGAAGCTGCAACGGAGCAACTTCTTGAAGAACAGCCTGTTGATGAGAAAGAACATTTATTGGAAAAAGAACTGCACCCTGTTCTTGTGTCTTATTTAAAAAACTTTTGGAGCGTTAATGCAAAGACTGTAAATCATCTTAAATCCACCCGGTCCAAAACCGGCGAATGGATGCATCCAGATATTGTCGGGGCACACTTCGCTTTTGAAGAGTTTGATAAGGAAGTTGTAGATTTGTATACCAATACAGCCAAAGCTTGTGTAAAATTTTACTCGTTTGAATTAAAGCGAAAACTTGATTTTTCAAACATTCGGGAGTCTTTCTTTCAGGCTGTTTCAAATTCTTCATGGGCTAACGAAGGATATTTGGCAGCATCAAATATACTTGATGCTGTTGAATTCAAAGCTGAATTAAAACGCCTGTCTTCGTTGCATGGTATAGGTATTATTGAAATTGACCCACAAAATCCTAATAATTGTTCTGTGCTGTACCCTGCACAGGTTAAGGAAGATCTTGATTGGCTGACAATAAACAAATTAACAGCAGAACTCAAAAACAAAGATTTTAAAGATTTTATAATCGGTGTTCAAGATTGTATAGAGCGTAAAAAAGTTTTCAACAGCTGTTTTGATAAAATTATAGATTTTGAATAGCATAAAGCCCCTTAGATAAGGGGCTTTGTTTTTATTTTCCTATTTTACTTCTCAAACCAACGGAGAAAGCAACACCTTCTCTGCCTGCCGTTAGGACAGTTGCCTATAAGTTTTACTCCCCGTACAACCTGAATCGAATTGAGCGGGTCTGGTGTATTTGCATCTGCTCCGTTTGCTTCTACGTTAGGTCCATTCACCAAACCAGTTGCCTTTGTATAATGTGCCTGTTACGCTTAGCGTACCACTATATATACTGTTACTGGAAGACTTCCGTTGTAACAGACATAATAAACACTCCGTCAAAGCCGTGTCTGTGTTCTTTCAGTGAAGAATGATAGTATGAATTTAACAAAGTCAAATCCCCTCCGACTTGTGCTGCAATAGAATAAGCCATAACAGATGGATTTATGTTTGCATTATTCTTCCTATCACTTGTTACACTAAAATTTGAATTTGACCAGTTTAAATAAATATCAACACATTGTTTTGCTGTATTATCTCTAAATTTCATATTTTTATTTTTTGTAGTGATATTTAACGTTGGGGGTTTAGCCATATCAAGTACCGCAAAATACAAGATCAAGAGCACGTGAAAAAACATGCAGAAGAAAATAAACAAAACCAAGAAGTTGAAAAAGAATACGAAAAATTGCTCTAACAATAAGCAAAAATGAATTCTAAAATTAGTGATGATTTTGCACATCAGATGACACAATTTATACAAAAAGAGCTTCATAGTCGATATTATCCAGGAAAATAAACAATTCCCATTTTTCTACACTGTTAATTCCGTGTTTTTAAAAACTTAAAAGTGCTGTAACACAGACAGAGCTTGCATTAGAAGATATTAGAGCTTTTTGTTTAAAATATTAATAATAAGGATTTTCTAATATTCTTTTTGCTTCTTCTTCATAGTTTTCAGCCAGTTCTTTCAAAACACCAGACAGTCTTACATAACCTTCACTTTCTGCACTTTGAGCTTGCTTTGTATATTTTTCAGCAAGTTCTTTTTCTTGTTTCGCTGTTTTGTCAACAAAATGCACACCTCTCGAATTAATGCATTCTGACCGATAAGCCCTTCTTAAAAGCTCATTTTCCTTTTTATTTAGTATATTAGCAACTTCTTTATTTATAAATAGTCCTGATTTATCTTTCGGTGTGTAAAACAAAACACTGCCAATAGTTAATAAACATACATCCAGATGCCCTGATTCTGTACAGATTTTAACAGCTTTTTGATACCAATTTTCAAAAGCTTGTTCATCAAATTCACCATTAGTATTGGTTCCGGGTGGAATTTTCCATTGGCGTAAAATTTCCCAAGCAAGTTTTGCCATTGATTCATCTTGTTTAGACAATGTTTTTTTTCGTTCATCTTCTTTGTCTGATTTATAAATTAACTGTATACATTCACAGAAAAATTCAGCATCAGTACAGAGTTTTCTATTAACAGTAACAGGAGTAATTCCATTGTCATTATTTAATATACGGAAATATTTTATTTCAATAGAAAGTAATTCATCCTCTGATACGGAGGAATCAGATTGTAATTCTTTTATCAATCTTGTTATCTGATGATAATCAGCGGAACTTTGTTTTTTGGTGTTTTCTAAATACATATTCAATGCACAAATAATTTTATTCGATTCAATTTTTTTCTTTGAATACAATGCAGAATGAAGTACACTAATCAAGTCTGTAGGTCTTTTATACTCAACCATTTTATCTATAACCGTAGCTATTCCCTTATCTATAAACGGATGGATATCAACAGTTTCCCAGTATAAATTTTCAACCGCTTTTGATACATAAGAAACTCTATTCCAAGTTTCTATATCAAACGGCAAATAAGTATAAAATGTTGAAATTTCTTCATTTGACCATTCGGCAAAAGATATATTATCTACCCATTGCCAACCGTATATAGAAAACTTTCCAGATACATATGCAGCAGCAAATTGTCTTATCTCTGATTTTTTATCATTTAATAATTTAGGTATTATATATTTGTCGTAGTTAGCATCTTCTATTTTTCCTAAAATCCAACCTACTGTATGTGTATTCTTTACTTTTTTTAAAAACTTATCAATTAAATCTTTAAAATCGTATTCTTCAAGCATTTTTTTCAATGCATCCAGTCTTAGTACATCTACTCTTTTTTCCGTTTCTTTATAGTCATAGGATTTATCCTTTTCAAAAGGTTCTTCAACCTCCTCAAAGATTGAATGATCAAAAAGTCGAGCATATTTAGCTAGTAGATTTTTAGGGGTAAGTTTGTTTGCAATATCTTCCAGTCTATCTAATTTTTCACCTTTCATTGCCCAATCTGAATTGCAAAAATGTTTATGTCTAGCAATTAAACTTTTCAAATCTTCCCATAACAAGGTGCGTTTGTTTTCTTCTATAGTCAGAACAAATTTTGAATCAAGAATATCCAAATATTTATTTAAACTATCCAAAGGTAAATTATTTATATATTTTAAAAGTTCTTTGATTTTATTTATATCACCATTAGCTTTATCAACAAGAAGATTAGAGTAGACCAAAACCTGCTGAATATAATCTTTTTGCAAAACTTTGACTTTCCACTCTTTTGGGACATAGTTTCTATATACAGGTTTTGCGGTGCCACAAGTTGTTTGATGCTGCATAGGAAGCAATGCAATTAATAAATACCAAGCTATATCAGGAAATTCTGTATTAAGAGCATTAATTGCCGTTATTCTTTGTTGTACTGTTGCTGTTGTTTGCGGATGCCAGGGTAAAAAGATATCACTAAGACTATTCGCCGGACGATTTCCCCAATTCCCGCCGGGATCAATACTTGCTAATTCTCCAAGAATAAGAGTAACGCGAGGTAAAAATTCAGAACTCCAGGCAAGTCTTTCAAGCCCCCATAAAATACCTGTAATATAGCAACATCCACCAAAAATTCCGGTGCCTTCCTGTTTAAATAATTCACTAAAAACATTATTTTTTTTGCTTAATTCATATTCTATATTTTCAAGCATTTTTCTAGGTGAGGCTTCAAACAACAATGGTAACTGCTGGTTTAAGCCAGCCCAGATTTGCCAGTCCGCATCTTTAAAAACATCCTCTAACAATGAATAAATTGTATTTTCAGGTTTATATTTAGAACAATAAGTGATATCTTCTGCGTGACTTCCTATTATTGCTAATCCCTCGACAATTCCTGCTTTTATATTTGAAGAATACTCCGTAACTTTTCCATATATTTGGGCGGCATATCGTTGGTCAGACTCCAGTTCAAATTGAGGATCTTTCTCTTTTAAAACAATAGCTGCCATAGACTTTAATGCATCAAGATCTTCATCAAATATCATATTTTTTACTTGATAAAAAAACTGTAATCTGTCTTTTATACTCCAAATACCATTTTTCAGCTGCAAGGGAGAACTTGGAAATTGTATGATTTCTCTCATTTTGGGAATCCAAGCCGAATAATCTTTTTTGACAAATAAAGAGATTGCTCGTTTATCTGCGTCTTTATTTTCGTTCCAACTGCCAATCAAAAAGGCTTGAGCTAATTCATGTGCATAATTAGAGATAACTAATTGTTTTGATAGCTGTTCTTGTTTAGACACATATTTATCAGGAATTTCAAATGTTTTTTGATTTTTAAAATATGATTTAATATCATCCGGAATACAATCTAAAGTTATGCAGCCTGCGGATTTATCTACATCTCTGACATAGCTTTGAATTTGCGCCCATACAGAACCGGAATTTTGCGGTGAATGTTGTTCTATAACGCTTTTTAGCAAGGATAGAGTAATCCCTTTCACATCTAAATCATAAATAAACAGATGCAAAACTTTTAAAAACTCATATATTTCTTTATCATTGATTTGGCTATCTTCCTTTGCATCATTTATTATTGACTTAAAGACCTGAAACTTGTGCTGTTGTCTACTATCGCAAAAACGTTTAGTATTTAATCTGACATTAAAATCTTCAAAATCTTTTGCTGCTCTTGCATTTTCGAAAAGTCCTCTAACCACATATGTTTCTGTTTCCGACAATAGTCCGGTTATGAGGGCTATTATATCTTTATTTTTATCAAACAATTTTGGATTATTGTAATCCGCCCAAGCTGCAATTATTGTATTCTTAAATTTCTCATTTGTCTTTGAAAATTGTATCTTATGTTTTATTTGAGCAATCATTTTTCTCTGATTACGTCCATTTTCATCAGCACAATAAACTACTATGTCGTCGGTATTATAGCCTCGATATTTTGCCTGCAAATCTATTTGTCGGATAGGGTGCTGTCCGAGGTGGTGAAATACGCCATTAGTTAACATGAGTACCACAAATGCACTTTGAACATCATGTTCGAAATCTATCCCACCCCCTCCAGTTGCAAATGGGGAACTAATTTTTTTTAAAGTTGACGACATCTTTTTACTTACTATATCTTAATAACTTATTTATTATAACACTTTGTATATAATGTTTAAATAGAGAACAATGCTACGCAGACTAAATCCACCACCATTTAATCAAGAGACCGGGACGGTCTCTTTTTTATACCGGCCTTACACAGCTCTAGTTTTCGCAAAGCTCAAACAGATCTGCGGTCTACGTGTTCGATTTGCTTACGCAAACTCCGGCATCATCATCTGTACGTCTTGCAAGCTTGCCTACAGATGAAGGCCGTGTCATCCGCCAATACAAAAGAAGATACCTGCACCTAACCATTTTTAGGTTTGATTTTTCATTACATATAGTAAGCAACGAGCTGACATAACCGTACCAGCTTATCAGCAAAAAGACATATAACAACAGAAGCTATTGCACAGGCATAAAGAATATACTTAGAAGAAATAACTCTGGGGTCTGTTACTATTTCCGTTTCAATACGTCTGAACATTGCACGTATTATGCGCCAGTAACCGTATATCATAATTACTGAAGAAACAAGTGCAATAATCAAAAACGGCAAAAACACAAACCCTGAACGTGCAACTGCGGAAAACACATACAACTTAGCAACAAACCCGCAGGTCGGAGCAACTCCGGCAAGAGCAATCAGTATAATTGTAAACGCCATAACATAATAAGGTCTGTGGTACCATATACCTTTTAAGTCTTCAAGTTTTTCAAGTTTTGCGGAATTATACAGCAAAATTATCGCAGCCCAGGCACCTATATTCGCTACCGTATAACAAAACAGATAAAAAAGCACACTGGATAAACTGTACACTGAAAAAACACAAAGCCCGAGCAGCATAATACCCGATTGAACACTCATAGAATAAGCCATCAGTCTTTTTAAATTTTCCTGTCTTATTGCGGATAAAGAGCCAAAAAGTATTGTCAAAACCGCAATACATGCCAGCACAATCTTAACTGTAAACGTATAACTCAAAAATGTCATCAATATTCTCGATAAAGCCGCAAAACATGCCAGCACAGGAATACAAGACATATAAGCGCTTATGGGGTAATTTGCACCCTCAAATGTATCCGGCAGCCAGCTGGAAAAAGGTACAAGCCCCAGTTTAAACAGAATTGTACAAATCATCAAAATTAATGCAAAAGTCAAAAGTATCTGCGACGGATTCTGGCTAAAACACAGGCTTGCTTTGGTGTAATCCAATTGTGCACACATTCCGTATACCACAGACAGCCCCATTAAAAACAAGGAAGAAACCACTGCACCCTGAACAAGGTATCCAAAAGTAAGCTGCTTGGCATTAGGATTCTTGTTTAAAGCCAGAAGCAAATAACAGCTCAAACCTAATGCCTCCAGAGAAACAAACAGAGAAACAAAATTTACCGAACTTACCGTACACATCGCAAACAACAGGCCTGATAAAAAAACGCTGAAATACTCTGACGCCCTGTCACGTTTTTCCCGTATCATGTTTCTCGAAAGAAGAATCAGGAAAAATCCGCTTATTAAGATAAGTATTTTAAAAAATACCGTATAAATATTTGTCAAAAACATGTTATCAAAGGCATAAACCTCTGGATCAATCTGCAAATATATAGTAGAACCTATTGCAAGTATTATCCCCAGCATTGCCGTCCATTTGGAAATTCTGTACGCAGAAGTCCCCGCAAATAAAGAAAAAATAAGATTGATAATTATAAAAACAAATATGATAAATTCCGGCAAATACGCAGCGACAAGTTCTGACATTTAATCCTCTCACACAATTAAAAATTTACACCTGCAACACATCTAAAATTATACTCGAAACAGATTGATAAATTTGTATTACACTCATCGGATTTATACCAAAATACACTATCACAAGACATAATGCAGACAGTACACTGGTTTCTTGTGGTGAAAGATCTTTAAGCCCTTTCCACTGTTCCAGCAATACCGAACAAAATACCTTGTAGAAAAAGTATAAAATATATCCTGCCGAAACCATCATTGCAACAAGCCCTATTGCCGCACTGACCTTAACCAGCAGCTGCTGATCAAGGTTAGAAAGCATTGCCCCAGCAAGCACCATAAGTTTAGGCGTAAACATCATCAAAAACGGTATACCTATTGCCGCAAAACATATAATCAACGCAAGATACATACATTTCGGCATAACCTGTCCCAAACCGCCAAGAGCTGTAATATATGTTGTTTTTGTTCTAAACTGTACACTTGAAATAACAACAAAAAGCGCGCAGTAAACAATTGAACAAGCCAAAATCATAAACACTGCACCGTTAAAACCTGTCTGATTCAACGAAGCCAGCCCTAGCAAAACAAAACCTGTGGCAGCAATTTGAGAATAAGCCACCATCTTTTTAACTCCGGCTTGCATTACCGATAACGCACCGCTATAAAGGATATTTACAAGTCCCCATACCATTAAAGCAGGAGCAAACAGCTTGAATATTTCGGGAAAAACCTGCATATTAAATCGAATTACCCCGTACACACCCGTTGCACTCAGAAGTCCCGCGAGCAATATGTTAACCGGTGCAGCCGATTTACTCTGAATATCAGGATACCAGTTGTGAAAAGGAACAAGCGGTATACGAAGAATAAACCCGATAAGAAAATTAACAAAAACCGTTATCTGAAACCACATCGGATAAATTTTTTCGTCCATATTTAAGGATTCTATGTTTGCCGTGAGCACATTGCTTACCGCAAAATTGTAATAGTACAGAATCAACATCCCGAAAAACAAAAACATATTAGCAACAAAAGATGCTACCGTAAACTTTGTTGCAGCACTTCTTGCTTCCGAGTTTCCCCACTGTGCAACAATAAAATAAACGGGAATAAGTAAAAGTTCCCAGAAAACAAAAAACAAAAACATATCTTTTGCACAGAATATACCAAGAACGGCGGATTCCAGCAAAAATACCATCGAATAATACAATTTATGTTTTGTTCTTATATGCATCTTGCTCATAAACAAAGTTATAAGGACAATAAACGTTGTTAATACGCACAAAAGCAATGTTATCCCATCTACGGCAAATTTGGCGCTTATACCTAAAGTTTTAAGCCAAGTCATACCGAAAAAAGTAAGTTCTTTTTCAAACGACATGCCAAACATGCTCGTATCAAAAAACAGCAAAAACAAAAGTGAATAAATAAAATGCAGACCCGCAAACCATTTTGCAAAACGTCTTATTTTAACCTGATGATTCGGAAACACAGGCAGCATTATCACTATTGCAGCAATAACGGGAAGAAATATTAACCATATTAAAGATAAAAAATTCATTCAATAACCCCTCGATTTAAACGTTTATAATTACAACATAAAATGCAAGAACAAATATAAGTATTGCAACAAGTCCCAGCAGCGAATATATCAAATACGCCTGAAAATTTCCGCCCTGAAAACGTCCGCTTACGTATGACAACGCCCTGAACACAAGTGCAATGAAGTTTATAGATGTTTCAACAACATATTTTTCTATCCATTGAATAACGCTGCAAACAGGTATAAAGATTCTGTTTGCAAGCCCGAATAATACAAATATCAAAACAAGCACCGGCAAGGTCCACCAGAAATTTTTTGCCAGTTCAAAAAAGAACGGATTCAATCTTATAAATAAAAATATACCTGCAAGTGCAAAAAGGCTGTTTTGATAAAGTATAAGTTTTGAGGTATCTGTTTTATTGCTGGATTCAAACGTTATATAAATAAACGCCTGCATAAATTTCATAATAATAACAAACAACAAGATTGAACAGAAAAATATAAAAACAGGTTCACTCATTAAGGAATGTATTGCGGCAGCAAGATTCCCCAAATTAGAATACGACAATGCGGAAAATCCGGATAATTCGTTATAAACAACGGAATAATACATAGTAACAAGCACGCACAACAGCAGTATCAAATCGCCAACCCTGTTAAAAATATATGATTTTATTGCGGCTTTTGATTCTGTTCTGTTTTCAAAATCAAAGTTAATCAAAAGATAACTTGCAACCCCTGCAACTTCGCAAAACAAATAGGTTTGAAACAAATTTGAACTTATAAACAAACCGTTTAACCCTAAGGCAAAAAAGTTTATGTACAATAACAGACGTGAAAAATCATTGTGCTCTTTGAGTTTAAAAAACGCAAAATTTTGTATAAAGAAAGCGGCAACGTTAGTCAATAAAATAAATGTCGCGGAAATTTTATCCAGATATGTACCTATAAACAAGCTTATATTTTCAAGCGATATCCATTGAAGATTCTGTGTAAGAGAAAGTTTTTTCAATACCGAAAAATCAAATACCGCTGCGGAAAATATCATACATACAAAAGCGGATATTATGCTTATGGCAAAAATTGTTGCCTTGTCTATACGGTTTGAAATAAGACGGTTGAATCCGATTATCAAACACATAAAAAGAGGCAGAAACACAACAAGGTTTATATTATCCGTAAAAAACTCCATTAACTCTCCTTATCTTTTATTTTTTCAGCGTCAAGACTTTCATTAGCCTGATAAATTTTATACAAAATAACAAGTGCAATTATCGTTTGTATAACAGTAAGTATTAGTATAAATACACTTATCATATTTGCATTTTCCATTGTGCTGTCACAATAATATCCGAATGCAACAAAATTTATCACAGTCGATACAGACATTATAAAAAGTGACATAACCGTGCGCAACATGTTACGTGATATCAATACTCCAAACAGCCCTGTTAAAAACAGTATCAGCGATAAAATCAAAAAATGAGCAAGCCCTATGTTTAACAATGCACTTATCATGATTGTTTCTCCTCATTTTCTTTTTGCTGCTCTGCTGCCAGCGAGTTGTCAATAAACACCCTTAACACTGCTGCCGACACAAAAACAAACACGCCTATCAAACTCAATGGATAAAGGTAATGTTTAAAATTAACCGAGCCAAAAGACTTTTCCACCACCGAGTTAAAAAATGAATACAAAGAACTGTCAAACTCCTGAGTAAAATACAAAACGAAAAGCAAACCGAGCAACAGCACAAAAGTGCTGCTTATAATGATTTTAGATGTCGGAGCAAGGCTGAGTGAAAGATTGGCTCTGCCGATTTTTTTTATCAAAAGAAAAATATACACGGACAAAAACAAGCCGCAGAGTATAAATTGAAAGACAGAAAGATAAACTGAATTTAAATACAAATATATAAGTGCAGAAAAGCAAATAAATAAAAATAACGCAATAGCAGAAATATACATCATCGGAGCAAATATTACACCGAGAGCACAGATAATAACTGCAAAAAACAAAAAATAAAAATATATTAAATTAGTAACCACTCTGCACTCCTGTATCGTGATATACTCTTTATGGTGTTCTTATTTATTTATACCACATGATAATGATGTTATAATTAGATTGTTGTGAATTATTAAGTTCAATTTTTATATGAAAAATAAAATTTTTATAACATTATTATCAACACTTATCATGCTGACCATATCAGCTTTTGCACCTTTATCTAAAGCTGCGGAACATATCCCCGATGTATCTAAAGCAAATTCATATTGCGCACAGGGTGATAAAATACTGGATTATTATGAAACATTAAAAGACAAAACTGACGGAGAAAAATATCTTAAAGCAGCAAAATATTACTACTATCAAGCCTCGAGAGTTGATATTTCAAACCAGAATTCTCTGATTGGCATAGCAAGGATAGCCCTCTATCAGGGCAAAACAAGAGATGCCAAAAACGCTCTTATGATGGCGCTTAATTTTGATGAAACTAACCCGAGAGTAAGTTATTATCTTGGAGAAGCTTTTTTTGCGGAAGGCGAGTATTTTCAGGCTATAGATTTTTATACCTGGGCTTACAATCACGGATACCGGTCGCATTACAAAACAAATTACAAACTCGGAGTATGCTATGAAAAGCTGAACGATATAGAAAAAGCAGAGCTGCATTATCAAACGGCAATAAGAATAAATCCAAAGTCAACTCAGGCTAAAAATCGTCTTAACGAACTTCACACAATCGATACGGATTATAAAAATATTCAAACTAAAGATATAAAAAATCCTGCAAGATATAATGACGAACAAATAGACAAAAATGATCTGGAAAAATTAAACATGCCTAACCTTTAAAATCATCTTATTTTTTCATAATCGGAAAAGTCGGAAGAATGCAATCTCTTATCCGTTGTATCAGAATCAATATAAATTGTGTAAATTACATTCACTTTTTGCCTGTTTGTCCCTGCCGGAAACTGTAAAATATCACTGCCCTGAAGATTGTACAAATACCTGTAGGCCGCCGTTCTGGCTTCGTCTGTAGCAGAAAGCCCAATCATCATAATAACCGGTCTTGATATACGGCGCTGATTGTCAACAACAAAATAGAACATATACGTGCCTTCTCCGGGTGCCCATATATTGTAATCATCTCCAATTCTGTTACCGAGGTTGCTTCTCCATATATTCCAGGAAATCATCTCTTCCTTAGGATCGGAAAATCCTGACAAAAGGTCTGATGGTGATGTATTCTGTGATGTCTGAGGTTGCTGTATTGGCTGTTGCTGAGGATAAGAAGGTGTTTGACGCTGAGGTTGTTCAACAGGTTCCGGTTCGGCGGGCTGTGAGTAATTATATGTTTCAGCTTCAACAGGGGAGGAATAAGCCTCGTCATACAAACTGAAATTACCTTCCTCGCTTGTATTTTCATACGTCTCTAAATTAGCATCAACATTAGAAAAATTATCCTGATTATAAAAATCAGCATCTACGTTGTTAAAATTATCAATATTTTTGAACCCCGCACCTGCATCTTGCAATGTATCCTTGTTGCTGAATTTGGTGCTCTTATCAACAATAACTTCTTTATTTTCCGTAGAAATTTTTGATTTAGAATCAGCAATTGACACACTTTTTCGCGGTGAGGGGTTAATACTCAATACGAATATTGTTAATATAGCTACGAATATGAAAAATGCTGATAAATACTGTACCATATTTTAATTTTAATCTCTTTTTGCAAGCAAATCATTTACCGCAGAAATATCAAATTTTGTCTGGCTTAGCATATAAGTTTCTGCCATCAAAAGTGCCGTAGGTACTGATGCAGCGATTATACTAAGCAAAATACCCTGCAAGTCGCCGCCTATTTCCGTACAGAAGTAAGACGTGTTCATTGTAAACTCTATAAAAATTATGGCGCATCCTATTATAAGAGAACGAGTCTTTTCGCTTTCAAGCTTTTTTGCACCCTGAATACCCATTATGTTTACACCGTGCGTAAGATAGTCGCTAAAACCGTCATTTTTTATTACGGTTGAAGATTGCAGCTTTCTTATGCATAAAAACGCATTAACAAAAGAAAAGAAAGCAAATATAATCATAAAGGTTGCAAGTGTAAGAAAAACAGGGCTGATTCTCAAACCGGAAATTCTTATCCATCCGGCAGCATCAGGAAAACACATTGCCAGTGTTATCGAAACACCGTAAGCAAGAAACGGCGCCGTGATTATCCCCAGCAAAATTTCTCCAACCGATTTTAAGTTAAGGTTAAATAAGTGGTCTTTTAGATTATTGATTTTATTTTGAGTTAAAGAATTTATGTATCTTTCAATCCACTGTCTGTATTCTGACATAATGGCTTCAAAATCTTCTCTGTACTCATATTTATCAAGTTCATAAGACATCTCATGTCCGGAGTTTTTGAAGAAACCACACCCGACTGCTAGAATAACACTCAAACAAACAAAGAATAAAGACATTAACATTGAGAATACTGGATTTACAGACAAATAATAAATCAAATTTATTACGTAAATGCCTGCATATATAACTCCTGAAGAAAATAAGAAAAATATTTCAGCCGTTTTGTTTTCCTGTGTAGGACGTTTTTTGTTTTGAAAATACAAATAAGCGCCCTGTTTTAAAATCAAAGACAAGCCGAAAATAATAACTGTGAACAACACAAGAATTTTAATATTTGTCGGAAGATTTATGAAATTTTTTGTTTCTTCAATTTTTAATCCTGTTATAAAGTTTGATACACCGAAAGAAAGTACTAGCGATGTAAAAAACAAAGCAATATGTGTAAATATTGATGCTTTAGTGTTAAGAGAAATTTTGTTTTTAAAATCATTTATCGCAAAGCCAACCTGTTTAATAATAGGCGCTCTGAGTTTTTCGAGCACTGTTTTTTGATAATCAATTGCCTCTTTTTGCGACATCCCTTCTGTTTCTTGAGAAAGATTTTTTAATATCGTTGCAGTAGCAGCAAATTGCCCGTTTGAAGAAACATCTTTTATATTTTTTACAGGAGTCGAATTTTCGTTCGCAAGTTTTACAACTTTTATTGCGATAAATTCATTTGACCCGATAACAGAGAGTTTTACTTCGTTATCAATTTGCAAAACAGAGTTTAATTGTTGACCGTTATATAAAATATTTTTATTGCTTGATTTAAGAACATATATATCCTGCTGTGGAGAATATTGAAGAATCAATTTCCCTAGCCCAATATTAACAACAAAATCACAATCCGGTGTAGCACCGATTGTTACAACACTTTTGTTAAAAACTTTTTTTTGAGTGCTGGTACCTATTAATACCGCCATATATATATCCTTTCTTTATCTTCCGATTGCTTTAAGAAATCTGCTTAATGATTTGTCTAAATTTTCTTCCGTAGAAATAACAAGATTACTTTCACCTAACACAGGATTTAATTTTGTTTTTACCATATCCAATTTTTGAGGATGAGCGTATACAAACATCATAGCAAAATTTTCAACATTCGTCTTCAGCGCTTTAACCTGTTTGGGCAATTTATTCCAGTCTATTTGTTTATCCTGTTTACCTTCGTTTTCTAAGTCACCGACTACTATTATTGCGGGAATATACCCCTCGTCAAACATAGATTGGGCATATAACATAGCCTTATTCAAGCCGACCCCGTAGGCTGTTCCCCATTCACTTGCGTCATAACGTGTGAAGGCTTCAAGAGATTTTCTTATGTTGCGAGAACTCAACGCAGAGCCTTCATAAATCAGATAAGCATCCTCAGATACTCTGATAATTTTTACCTGATCTTCAGGGTCAAGACGTTTGCATGCCTGCGATACAAAAGATTTTTGTTCATCAAGCTTTTGTTGGTTTGATGCTGAGGAATCAATTACAAATATAACGGCAGCGGGATGAAAATCATCGATTTTTATGTTTTTCAAACCTACAAAAAGCAAGATAACTGCTATTAAAGCAGCAAGTATAACTATCACCAATTTTATCGTATTTTTATTCATTTCTATCCTTTATTTTTGAGGGGAATAACCATTTTTTTATTTGTAACCTATTTTATTAAAATTCTAATATAAATTATCCGGAAAGGAATCCATCTTTTGCTTGATTAATACCCTGATAAGTTGTCCGAGAAAAATTCGTGATAAGGAGCAAAGCGGCGTGAACGAATTTTTGAAGTGTCACATTGTTCACATAGTGAAGTCATTTTTCAGGCTTCACCACAGTTCAGCCGAAAAAGAAGGCAAAGGTGGGCAGTGACGGCTCGAAGGCCCGAGTCGGCAACTGCGACACTAGATTAGATAACATGCTAACTTCACAAAAAATCGGCATGCCACAAACTTGTCATGGCAGAGGATCATATCCGCCGGGGTGCAGAGGATGGCATTTTAAAATCCGCTTAATCCCGAGGTACAAGCCTTTTAAGACCCCGTACTTTAATATAGCCTGTTTGGTGTACTCGGAGCATGTGGGATAAAATCGACAAACAGGGGGTTTCAGCCTGGAAAATTTTTGATATATATTTATTAAAAATATTAAAAATTTTTTTATCATACACTACTCTAAAACATTGATTATACTTGCTTTTTAATAATTATATTACAAATGTAAACAAAATAAAAAAACAGGCAATTTTTTATCTCAAAAATTTTTTATATATATGGAAGTGATTAGTGAACAGGTGAAAAAATGTACGACGTAATTGTTAGGTCAACATTATTCGGTCTCAGAAATGCAGACAAAGTTATGACAACCAATGACAAAGGCAGACTTTTGGCCGATGTCGGACAGTTTACCAAAGCTGCTCAAACAGCGGCTCAATTGGATAATGTATTGGGCAAAGGTGCATCTGCCGCTTTAGACGCAATGAACTGCGCAGCTAACGGTCATAAAGTACTGGCAAAAGCAGGTCAGGTTGCAACCTGGGCATCTAACCATGTAAATCCGCTTTTGATTGGTGCAGCAGGCTACAGAGTCGCAGTTGCGGACGATAAACCTCAAGCTCTTAAAAGGGAAGCTCTCGGCATGACTTCAATGTTTATTGGTGAAGCATTAATGAGCACTGCATTCAATTCCAAATATATGACATCTGTAAAATCTATGATGACCAACAAATATGCCAAAGCAGCTCTTCTTATTTTACAGGGTGTTGCTTTTGTAGCAGGTTCAATTGCCAGCAGTACTTTAGGATATAAACTCGGTGACAAGTTATTTCCGCAAAGAAAACAAAAAGAAGAAAATAAAAAAATACTTGATAAAGCTTTGAAAGATTTTAAATCAACACAAAAAGCAATGAAAGAACAAACCACTAACCAAACACTTGATAACAAAAAGGTTTCAGCTTAAACCTTATTTATATATAAAAAACACAAATCTAATCGGCTTAAGATATATTTAATCTCAGCCGATTTTTTTACGAATTAAAATACAGAGTACTGAATTTTTCCGCAACGTCGTCCATTAAAACATTTTTGCCGTCGATTTCGAACAGCAAATCAGAATCTTTAGTCATTTGAATTTTAGGAAGACCTTTTTTAATTTTTGGTAGTTTTAAAGATTTTAAATTCGGCAAATCCGGATCTTGGTTTGAAAAAAAGTTTGTTGTTGTCATATCTAGCCTATTCCGTTTCTTATCATCACATATTTAATATCGGAATGTTATTGCTAAAACTTTAATGATTTTTGTTATTTTGACAAGAAATATTAACAAGTTTTAACAATTTATTCTATACAGCTAAATCTCAATAAAATCAGCAAGTATAAAATTTGATAACAAAAACCCTGTATCAGACAACCTGTATCCGTTCAAAGTTTTTAAGAGAAGCGAGGAATCGATATATTTTTTTATAATGTTTTTGTATTTAACTTCAAAATCAATATCAAATTCACTGTTTATCTTCGATACATCAATACCGCAGCATTTTCTTAATCCGAGAAAAATTTTTTCTTCCAATAACTGTCCTTTGGTTAAATTCACCTGAGATTCTTTATTGCAAAAATCTGACATATATGTTTTTAAATCGGCGAAATTGGCGTATCTTAATGCATTATCTTTAATATATCCGTGTGCAGCAGCGCCAAAACCGTAATAAGATTCTGCCTCCCAGTAGTTGAGATTATGTTTGGAATAAAAATTTGTTTTATCGGATTTTTTAGCAAAATTGCTGATTTCATAGTGTTCAAATCCTGATTTTTCCAGCACTTCTATTGCTGCAAGATACATATCCGCCTGCGTATCATCATCAGCAATATTTTGAGGTCTGTGATGATAGAAAAAGCAGCCGTCTTCAATTTTTAAACCGTAAAGAGAAATATGAGTGACACCGAGTTGCAGTGCCTTTTTTAAGTCACCGCAAAAACTTTCAATGGTTTGATCAGGCAATCCGTATATAAAATCAACGCTTATATTGTCAAAACATGACTTAAACGCATTATCAACCGTTTCAACAGCTTGTTGCGAACTGTGTATACGCCCTATTGTTTTTAAAATTTCATCGTCAAAAGTTTGTACACCAATTGATACTCGGTTAAATCCTGCTTGTCTTATCTCGTAAAGCTTTTTATAATCGACTGTTTCAGGATTTATTTCTATTGTAATTTCTGCATTTTTATCAAAATTCAACCTGCCTAAAATCCTTGACAAATCACTGATTTCCAGTATCGAAGGAGTCCCCCCGCCAAAATATACTGTCTTCAAATTTTCATTCTGATAAAAATAATCAATTTCTTTTAATAGCGTGTCAACATAAGCACTTTGTTCTGCTTGAGGGATTTTGGGATACGAAACAAAAGAGCAGTATTTACACTTGCTTTTGCAAAAAGGTATGTGGATATACGCACTATAACACTTTGACATTAGATAATTCTCTGATGTATAAAGGTCTTTTTGCCGTCAGCATAAGGTGCAACTGTTTGACCGGCACCGTAGAGTTTATATTTGTATATAACAAGGCCCTCTAACCCGACTGGGCCGCGCGCATGCGTTTTGGCAGTTGAAATACCGACCTCTGCACCGAGTCCGTATCTGTAACCATCGGCAAAACGAGTGGAAGCATTGGCAAACACCCCTGCTGAATCAACAAGATTCATAAAGCTTTCAACCGCCTGTTTGTCTTCGGAAATTATACAGTCGGTATGTCCTGAGCCGTAAATATTTATATGAGCTATTGCGTCAAAAATATCTCTTACCGCTTTTATTGAAACAATTTTATCCCCGTATTCCGTCGACCAATCTTCTTTTGTAGCACGTTTAAGGTGAGGAACAAACTCTCTGCAACGCTCACAGCCCCGCACTTCCACCTGTGCTTTTTCAAGTTCAATTACCAGCTGCGGAAGATAATTAACAAGCAAACTTTCGTGAATAAGAATAGTTTCTACTGCATTGCAGGCACTGGGATACTGTGTTTTTGCATCAATACAAACATCCGTTGCCTTTTTCACATCTGCCTGCTCATCTATATAAATATGGCAAATTCCGTCAGCGTGACCCATTACAGGGATTTTGGTATTGCTTTTTATGTACTGAACAAGCGAATTTCCGCCGCGGGGTATAATTAAATCAATGTACTTGTCCATAGACAGCATTTTTGCAACATCTTCTCTGGAATAAAGCAAATTAATTGCTTCTTTCGGAAAGTCTGCCTGCTCTAATGCTTCTTTAATAAGTTTTACGAGAATTGTATTTGTATTATGAGCTTCCTTGCCGCCTTTTAAAAGAACAGCGTTGGCACTTTTTATCGCAAGTGAACAAATTTGAGGAATTACATCGGGTCTGGCTTCAAATATAACGCCGATTACACCTATCGGGCAACTTACACAGTACAAATCAAGCCCCGTATCCATCCCCATAGCCCAGAGTTTTTTATTTACGGGATCCTCAAGTTTTTTTACGTCTCTTATCCCTTTAATCATATCCCGCATCTTGTTCTCATCGAGTTTAAGCCGGTTAAAAGTACTTTTATTTATTTCACCGGATTCCAGTAAAGATTTTGCTTCTTCGAGATCTTTTGAGTTTTCCTGAAAGATTAACTCTTTATTTTCTTCAAGTTTATCAGCTACCGCATTGAGTGCCTGATTTTTTGCAACAGTCGAAAGCGATGCCAGCGTGTAAGATGCAAGTTTGGCTTCTTGAGCCAGTTTTTCTAAATTAGTGACCATAATAAATACCTCTGTATCCGCAGTATCACACAACAAAAGTATTTAATCAACAGAAAATTCCAATTAAAATATATTTTGATAATAATAGATATTTTTAAGGTACACTGTTCTTATGAAAAAGAATAAAATTGCTTTAATAAACCACGGCTGTGCAAAAAATCTGGTAGATTCCGAACTTATGCTCGGTATGCTGGCTCAAAACGGCTACGACATAACATTAAACGATGACGAGGCTGATATAGTCATAATAAATACGTGCTCGTTTATTCACGATGCGGAACGAGAATCCGTACAATCTATTATAGAAACGGCGGATAAAGGAAAAAAAATAATAATAACCGGCTGCCTGCCGCAAAAACATAAAGACGAGCTTAAAAAAGCAGTGCCGGAAGCTGTTGCAATGCTTGGCACTTCAGATATCGCAAAAATCGTGGAAGCAATAAATACAGTTTCAAAAACAGGAGAATATTTCTGTAGTGTTTCCCAAAACCCTGTTTACGTTTACCCCGAAGAGGTACAAAGACAACAAATCACAGTTGGCTCAAGCTCATATGTAAAAATTGCGGAAGGATGCAATTATCAGTGCGGATACTGTGTCATACCAAAATTACGGGGGCCTTACCGTTCAAGAACAATTGAAAATATAACAAAAGAAGTCAAAGAACTCGGACAAAAAGGAGTATCGGAAATTGTTTTAATTGCTCAGGATACAACCGCATACGGAATTGACCTGTATAAAAAACCATCACTTGCAAAACTTTTAACAGAGCTTAATAAAATTGAAGAAATCAACTGGATACGCGTTATGTATACATATCCGTCAATGTTTGATGATGAACTTATTGAAGCTTACGCAAATTGCGATAAGGTCGTAAAATATGTTGACATCCCTCTACAGCACTCGCATCCGCAAATGCTTAAAGCAATGCGCAGACCGGTTATGGACTATCGTGCATTTATTGAAAAATTAAGACAAAAAATAAAAAACGTTGCAATACGTACGACCTTTATTGTCGGCTACCCCGGAGAAACTCGGGAAATGTTTGATGATCTTTATGAGTTTACAAAGTGGGCAAAGTTCGATAAAATGGGCGCTTTTGAATTTTCCAGAGAAAAAGGAACCTACGCAGATACTCTCAGCGGACAAATTCCGGCACGAATAAAAAAACAACGAAAAAACAAACTTATGAAACTTCAACAACAAATTTCCCTTGAAGTAAATAAAAATTTTATCGGCAAAAAAGTTCCGTGCATAATTGAGTCCGTCACAGACGATGGTACGACAATAGCCCGCTCCTACAGAGATGCTCCGGAGGTCGACGGGCTTGTATATATAAAAACTGATGAATTGCTTGTACCCGGTGACATTGAAACCGTAAATATCACAGGCTGTGACGACTACGATTTATACGGAGAACTAGCCTAAAATATTACGCTGCCCCGTGGCCATTATGTCGTTATCAAACATGCCATTTGCTTTTGTTGCTGCTGAAGGGAAGTCAAATGCATTTTGCTCGCGCAAATTCAGATTGTTACCTTCCTGCTGCCCTTTTTTCAGTTCGTATAAAGTATTCTCCAAAAGTGTCTGACGTTGACGAATTTGAGATATAATCGGATCCAGAGAATGATCATAGTTGTCATTCATTCCGAAATATAAACGCTTCAATGACTCAATGCTGTTTATATTTTTGGTAATATTTTCAGCATTTGCAGTCATTTTGGCATCAACGCCCAGAATTTTTTCTTGAAGCGCTTTCGTATTTGCTTCTTTTTGCCTTTTGGCATATTCTTCGTGGTATTTTTGTATTCGTTTGTTGTATTCCTCTATTGACTCCAGCATACCCCTAGACATTTGCGAGGCAGTATAATATGCCTGCATTTGTTTTTGCAGTATCGGATCGGATGACATCGCTTTTACTGTGTACGTCATTTTTACCTTTTCCCCAAATTCAGTTATAATCTTCCCTGAATATATAAAAACATTTTGTGCTTAAAAATTGCCCGAATTTTTAATTTTTTAATAAATTGAAACAATTTTGAATACATATTATAAACTTTTGTAAATTTTTTGAAATTTAAAATAAAATCTTAAATATACCTGTTGACGAGCAATTTTGTTTAATATAAGGTTATTATTACACTAGCTGGCTGTGCGCATAAATGTGCGCTTTTAAGATCCAAAAGCCCCATCACTCGCGTACAACGCCAGATTTATAAGCAAATAATTACAAAAAGTAAAGGAAGTATAACAAATGAGTACAGCTCAAAGACAAAGAATCAGAGTTTGCTTAAAAGCATATGATCATAAACTCATTGACGTTTCCGCAGAAAAAATTGTTGAAACAGCAAAGAGAACAGATGCTAAGGTTGCAGGCCCAATCCCTCTTCCGACAAAAAGAAGATTATATTGCGTTTTAAGATCACCTCACGTTGATAAAAAATCAAGAGAGCATTTTGAAATGCGTATTCACAAAAGAATTATCGACATCTATGACCCGACTCAACAAACAACTGAAGAGTTAAGCAGAATGGATTTACCTGCCGGTGTTGATATTGAAGTTAAGCTCTAAGGTGTGTGAAAGCTTGCAAGGCTTTTAAAACAAAAGGCTGTAAGCTGACACAACCGCTTCAATAAAAAAGGGTTATAAAATCCGAAACTAATAACACATTACAATTGAATATGATTTAATGTGATCTACAGTCCGTAACAAAAAAGAGGCGGCAGGGACATCCGCC
>CALUTJ010000016.1 GCA_944323685.1 Candidatus Gastranaerophilales bacterium
TCAATCTGACAAAATTGATATAAATTTGATGTACAAATTTTACAAATCCATAAAATAATTTTTCAAATTTTTGCACCTAAAAATACATAAAAAAAGCGGCTATTTTTTTATTAAGAAGTGTAACAACGAGGCTTTTATTAAGTTTTATTAAAACGAATTTATGGTTTACCAAAACTATTTGGTAGACGTTTTGTGATGTATTTTTTATTAAACAAAATACCTCAAAATATGACATAGTTAGTCCGCGAAAGTTGCATTTTATACGCATTAAATAATAGAGGGGTATGAAATTTTACATCTCTAAAAAATAGGAAAAATATGTACAAAAAAGGAGAGAAAAAATGAAAAAAAATTTCCCACAAATGGAAACCATTAACGAAGCTTCAAAAATTTCGGGACTGGCAAAATACCGTATAAGACAAATGGTCTTACAAAACAAGGTAAAATACGTCAGAGCAGGCAAAAAATACCTAATTAATATCGAAAGCCTGATTGAATATCTGAATCAAGGCGAAATCACAAACAGCGAAGTAGATACAAGTAAAAGCAATGTAAGAAAGGTTGGTGTATAAAATGAACAACTTGAATTTTCAACAGACATTACCTTCTATGCCTCAAATTGTACTCAAGATATTAAAACTTTTTATGTCAAAACACACAAAAGCTACTCCTGAAATGATTTTAAATATGTTAATCAGCAAACTGGCTTTTGCAATGACAACAAAGCGTATACAGTACAAAGAAATAGAAAAACCAGGCTTTCCCAATTGGTATGCATTAATTTTTGCTGTATCAGGTTGTGGGAAGGATTCAATTTGTAATGAACTAGACAATCTCATTTTCAAGAACTTTTATTTATGGCTTAACGACAAAGCAGAAGACTATAATAACCAACAAATTGAAAAAATTAAAGAGACAGTTTCAAATAAATTTAAAGGTGATAAATATGAACAAAAAAGAGAAGCACAAATAAATAATGAAATTGAAAAAATCAGACCTTTTGTTCCCGAGGTTTATAATGGAACAGCTGAAGGAATTTTTGAAGAAGCGAAGGTCCGAAGCATTGCCGATTTTGGCTCAATATTCATTAAAATGTCTGAATTTTCAAAATACTTTTTAAATTCAAAAACTGAAGACAAACAATTTTTCTCACTGTTATTTATAGCGTATGAAGGAAAATTCCCGTCAAAATGTACAAAAGGAGATAAAAGAGAAAAAGATATTACAGGTGTTCCGCTGAACTGTTTGCTAATGTGTGACCCGAGCCTTTTTGAGCAACAAAAAGCACGACAAGATTTACTTCTTGATTTACATACAGGTTTCGCAAGACGTGCAGTTTGTTCCTTTGTACCTAAAATTAAGCTTGACATAGACAACAATATTGAAAATACTCTTGATAAAGAAAAAGCTTTTTTTGAACAAGCCAATAAGCTAAACGAAGAATTTTTCAAAACATTTATACGAATAGAAAATAAAGCTATTTATAAGCTGTCAGATAAAGCTTTTTTTAGATTAAGAGAATACCGCAATCAATTGTATGAAAAAGCAAATAACACTGAAAATGAGTTATTAAGAAAGCAACTTCTTGACCTTGAATTAACATCATTAAAATTATCAACATTATACGCAGCCCTTAACCATATAGACAAAGTTATAAATTTTGAAGATATGGAGCAAGCAATTTCTACTGTTGAATTTTTAAGTAAAGACTTTGAAGTTTTTTTAAAGTATAAACCCAAATTTGATGATGGCTATGACCGTATTTTTAACTTCTTCGTCAACAATTTAAACAAAGTATTTAAGAAAACGGAATTAACGCACATATATTTTAAAGAGTTTGGATATTCTAGAAAAGCCTTTAGAAGAGAAATAAATGAGATATTTGACACTCTAGTAGAAATAGCACCAACAAAAGGCTACTTCTTTAAAATTGAAAACGGGTCTAAAAATTCAACACTATATTCATTACATAAAATGCCTGAAAATAAACCTCTGAACGGTGAAGTCAAAGATTTAGACGAATTATTGAACAGACAAACAGGCAAAACAAGTCAAACTTAACCGCTAAATCAATTTTTAGTTTGGCATGTTTTGCCAAACTGGAACACTTAGAAAAATATGCGATTATTGAGTTTGTCAAGAATGTCAAGTTTTACGGAAAGGTAAAAATGATAAATTTAACAATTGAGGAATTAGTAAAATATTTGGGTATGCCTGAAAAGAAAATTGGTGACGAATACCAATGGCAATGCCCAATTTGCAAAGATACAGGAAGAGATAACTTAAAATTCAACGAGAAAAAAGGATTGCTTCAATGCTTTGCTGTTAAAGAACATACAAAAGTTATTTTAAAAAACTTATTTAAAAGTAATCAATATAATTTATTTAGCAGCAATAAAATAAATATTTCAAAAATAGAGTCTGATACTTATGAAAAATTTCAGCCTATATATACAAAAGAAAAGCAAGAAGAATTTCTGTCATACCTTCTTCAAAGTAGCAATGAGCTTCAAAATAACACTAAATTTAGCCAATATCTTTTCAATAAAAGAGGAATAAACAAAGAAACAGCAGAAACGGTTGGACTGGGTATAGATGTAATTCAAAAACGCTGGGTAATACCCACATTTCAGTATTCTACAGAGGAAACTAGTATAATTTTAGGCTTTGAATATAGACCTCTTGATTTAGGTAAAAAAGGATTATATAGAGAGAAGAACACGCCCACAGGATTAGCAATGATAAATGCTTACACGCCACAAAAAGAAGTTCTGGCAATAGTTGAAGGGTATTTTGACGGTTATGCATTACTACAATACCTAAATGAACAAAAACAATCGCAATATTATCATATCGTAACACCATCAAACGGAGTACAAGCACTATCAGGATATATACAACAAATAGACTTTACTAAATACAAAAAATATTGGCTTTTTCTTGACAATGACGATGCTGGTAATTCCGTAAGCAATTGTATTTTAGAAATGTATCCGATGTTTAATGCGTATTCCCTCAAATGCGGATGTAAAGATTTCAATGAGCATTATCTGAAGTGCATAAAGACACAAAGCTGAAACCCTTACGCTGCAACGAAATCGAGGAAAATAACAGCGTAATTTACAAAAAATTGTCATAATAAAAATAAAAGGAGAAAACATTAATAATGGCGTTTTATGAGCAAGTTTCAGAATATACATACAGATTAACAGTCTGTCAGGGCTACAACTCAAAAGGTAAAAAATTACGCAAAAGAAAAACAATAAAACTTGATGAAACCTTAACTCAAAAGCAAGCGGAAAAAGAATTGAACAGACAGCTTGTATTATTTGAACAAGAGGTTCAAAACGGTGAATATCTTGATGGAGAAAAGATAACATTTGAAGAATTTACACAACGCTGGTTTAAAGATTATGCGGAACTAAACCTGACTCCTACAACACTTGTTGCTTACAAGCAAAAGTTGAATGACAGGATACTTCCTGCAATAGGACATGTAAAAATAAGCAAGTTGCAGCCGACACACCTGCTGCAATTTTATCAGAACCTGCATGAAGCTGATGTACGATTGGACAGCAAGTACATACCTACAACAAAGCTTATTGAAACACTACAGCCATTGCCAATTGTACAAATGCAAGAATTGTCAGGGTTATCTGTGAAATCTTGCAGAAGACTTAAAAAAGGGCATATTACTGATTATGAAATTGCTAAAAAAATCTGCGAAGCATACAGACTGAATATAAAACATATGTTCACCTGTTCAAAAAACAAACCGCTATCAGAAAAAACTATACGCAACCATATGGGAATAATCAGTTCAATCCTATCAACTGCGGTTAAGTGGAATATCATCAAAGATAACCCTATACAAAGAATAGATATGAAAAAAGCACAAAAACCAAAAGCTAAGTATTATGATGACAAGCAGGTTGCAGAGATGTTAAAAGCGTTGAATACAGAGCCTTTAATCTTAGCAGCAATGATTTCTTTAGCCATTGACACAGGGTTAAGAAGAAGTGAGTTGACAGGTTTGACATGGGAGGATATCAATTTTGAGACTTCACAAATAAGTATCAACAAGCAAAGACACTATATCGTAGGTTACGGAACAATAAAAGACAAACCAAAAACAGACGCAGGGGTGAGAGTCGTAACCGTTTCTCAAACAGTTTTGAACCTGTTAAAACAATACAGAAATCAGCAGATACAACAGAGATTGAAACTGGGAACAGCGTGGAAAAATGAGCCGTATGTATTTGTTCTTGAAGACGGAACTGCAATCAACCCAAACCTTCCATATAAGTGGTTTATAAAATTTTTAGAAAGACACAACCTGCCTAAGATAACCTTTCACCAGCTCCGCCACACAAACGCAAGTATTATGATTGCTTCCGGAGAAGATGTTGTAACCGTAAGCGGTCGTCTCGGACATGCAGACAAGAACATCACGCTGAATACTTATTCACATATAATTAAAAGCAAAGAAACACAGGTTGCGAGTAAGATGGATGAGTTTTATGAAAAGATAATTGTTCATTATTAATAAAAGAATAAAATCTATTTACTTGTATTGTTATCATTGATATACTTGTAATATGACTTTATGTAAAGTCTGATGTTTATACTAATAAAGTAGAAATAAAAATATTATGAATATCGATGATGCTTATGTGAATTTTGAAAAATTATTTTCAAATATATCAACTATTGTTAATAGTATTGATACAGAAGCAGATACACGTTTTAAATTAATTGATGAAATTATTGTTGATGTGTTAGGATGGGAAAAAACTTCGATAAAGACAGAGGCCCACATTGAGAATGGTTATATAGATTATTTAATACAAGATAATTGTCGTAACAAATTAATAATTGAAGCAAAAAATATTAATAATGATATATGGGATTTAATAGACAAATCGTTCAACGTTTATAAAATATCTGGTCCTGCTTTAAAAAAGGCTTATTCTGGAATGGAACAGGCAAGAAATTATGCTATTAATAAAAGTATTTGTATATCAGTTCTTACAAATGGAAATACTTGGATTGCATTCTTAGGAAATCGTACTGACGGGATCAATTGGTATGATGGGAAAGCAATTGTTTTTCCAAATTTACAATCCATTAAAGATAACTTTGCAAAATTTTATGAGTTTTTTTCAAAACAAGGTGTATTGAATTCTAATTTAATTGCAGAAATTGGTCGAGAAGAAAAAGGGAAAATAATTCTAACAGAAAAACTAAAATCTGCATATTCTAGAAATCCGATTTTTGTTCAAAAAACAGCTCTATCAAGAGATATTGAAAAGATATTTGAGGCATTTTTTGACAAAATTACAGATGAAGAAAATACGGAAATGCTTGAAAAATGTTTTGTTGAGTCAAAAGAAAGTAAAGAAGCTGATGATGTGTTAAAAAATATTTCAGAAAATTTAATTTCAAATATAGAAGAAATTAACAACACTTCATCCTCAAATCAATTATCACAAGAAATTGAAGAATCAATCAAAACAACAAAAGGAAGAACTGTTATTTTAATCGGAAACAAAGGTTCAGGAAAAACAACCTTTATAAGTAGGTTTTTTAGTTTAGTATTAGAACCGAGATTGAAAAAACAATGTCTTATTCTAAAGCTAGATGTTGGAATATCCACATGTAATATACATGATATTTCTAATTGGTTGACATATAGATTATTAGAAGAGTTAGAGCATGAACTTTTTGCTTCAAATGGCGGTGCACCAACTTTTGATGAATTAAAAGGGATTTTTGCAAGTGATTATCACAAATTAAAAATAGGAGAATATAAATATTTATATGATAAAAATGAAGCCGAATTTAATATTAAATTCGGAGAAATCATTCGAGAAAAAAAGAAAAATGCATTTGATTATTTAATACAACTCCTTAAACATATAGTTAATGGCAGAAGATTAATGCCATGCATAATTTTTGATAATCTCGATCATCATGATAAAACTTTACAAGATATAGTTTTCCAATATTCACAGGCTATAAGAAGTGCTGTTCTAAGCTTTACTATATGTCCTATAACAGATCAAACGATATGGTTACATTCTAAAACTGGAGCATTACAAAGTTTTGTTACTACTGCTTTATATTTACCTTCTCCGCCAACAAAAGATATAATACAACATCGTATTAATTTTATACAAGATAAGTTAGATTACAGTAAAAATACGAACAATCATGATTATTTTTTAAAAAAAGGTATTCGGTTAAATATTAAAGACTTAGATACTTTTGTTTATTGTCTTAATGAATCATTTATCAACACCGATTTTATTTCACGAAGAATTGGACAATTATCTAATTTTGCTGTAAGGAAAAGCCTAGTACTTATGAAAGAAGTAATGACTTCTCCATTAATAAGCATAGATGACTTATTTAACAATTATTATACGACTAATAAGGTTAATATAGTTCCCGAAAAATTTGATAAAGCTATTATTGTTGGAAATTACAACTTTTTTAATCAGGAAAAAAATAATTATATACTAAATATGTTTGAAACAAATCCAGAAGATTATCAATCACCTCTTTTAAGACTCAGAATTCTTACATATTTAAAAGGTAAAGAAGAATTATTGCGACGTAATAATCAAGATATTTATCAAGATATTTTTGAAATTATATCGTTTTTTGAGTTACTTAATATTAATGTTAATCTTGTAAAAGAGACCTTACAGCAATTTATAAATTATGGACTGATAGAATCTATAGATTCAAGCGTAAAAGATATAAATATTATCAATAGTATAAAAATATTACCATCAGCAAAAGCTCACGTTGATCTAGTTATGAATTCAAGAGCCTACTTAAGTCAAATGGCAATTCGTACTCCTATTATTAAAGGTAAACATTTAACTGATTTATCCTACACTATAAATGATAAAGGTAAATTAACTTTTGATGATTGGGAATACATAATAAAAACATTCATAAATTATTGTATTGAACAAGATAATAAACATATCACAATACCAAACTCAGTCGAATATAAACATCAAGCAGATTTAATATCTAGATTATTGAATCGTTGGAATAATTCAATAAAATAAAAAAATAAGTCCAATAAGACTACTTTATTTACGAATTCTGAATACACAATTTTAATCCTAGGGCAATGAGTTATTTTACCCCAATTTATTGTATAATAATAAAAATAAATACTTGGGGGGCATGATGAATAAAGATTTCCAATTTTTAGTCTATAACACACCTAACGACAATATAACTATTAACACAATAGTAAAAGACGAAACCATTTGGCTCACACAAAAAGCTATGGCGGAATTGTTCGGTTGTAGCACTGATAACATATCTTTGCATCTTAAAAACATCTATAAAGATGCAGAATTATTGGAAGAAGCAACTACCGAGGATTTCTCGGTAGTTCAAAAAGAAGGCAGCCGTGAAGTTTCCAGAAAACTAACATTTTATAACCTCGATGCAATTATTTCTGTTGGTTATCGTGTAAATTCGGCAAAAGCTACACAATTTAGAATTTGGGCTACGAATATTCTCAAAGAATACATGATTAAAGGTTTTATTCTTGACGATGAAAGATTAACACAAGGTAAAACCGCTTTTGGTAAAGACTACTTCAAAGAATTGTTAGAACGTGTACGTTCAATCAGAGCTTCTGAAAGACGTATATGGCAGCAAATTACAGATATTTTTGCAGAATGCAGTATTGATTATGATAAAAATTCACCAACTACAAAAGAATTTTATGCAACTATTCAAAACAAATTCCATTTTGCTATAACAGGACAAACAGCAGCAGAAATTATTTACAATAAAGCGGATTGCACAAAAGAAAACATGGGACTTACAACATGGAGAAACTCTCCTGATGGAAGAATCTTAAAATCGGACACAAAAGTTGCTAAAAACTACCTTGAAGAAAAAGAAATCAGACAACTTGAACGAACCGTTACAGGTTATTTTGATTATATAGAAGACCTTATTGAAAGAGAGAATACCTTTAATATGGTAGAGTTTGCTAAAAGTGTAAACGAATTTTTGGCTTTTAGAAAATACGATATTCTACCTGACAATAACAAAGGCAAAATATCTATGAAACAAGCACAAGACAAAGCAGGTGCGGAATATGATAAATATAATAAGACACAAAAAATAGAATCTGATTTTGACCGAGAAGTTAAACAGTTAATTCATAAGCAAGATTTAAAGTAAATACAATGTCAAAGGGACCCAAATGGGACTAATTTTACAAACAGTCCCTAAAAATTACTGCAAATAAGCAAAAGTAAAAGTTTCTAAGATTAAATAATAGTATAAGTTACTGCACAAAAATTTAAATCACAAAAATAAAAAATATGTGTTCGAGCGGATTTGCGGACGGATGGAGTGAACAAAGTGAGCGAATCTGGGGAGCGAACAGATAAAGCCGGCTTGTGCGAAGCACAAAAGGCGAAACTCTGTGAGCGTGAAGCAAATCCAAGACAGCCTCGTCTCTCGCTCCATAAAAAATAAGCACCCGACAGGGTGCTGTTTTTTTATAATACTTTTATTGAACTTGCGGTAAACGCCAAAAGAGCAGGTATAAAAAACACCTGCTCTTTTAGTAGAAACTAATCCTCTATAAATACATGATTGCCGTTAATAGTTACCCAGCGACCTTTACCTGATAAACCGCTTGATTTACCAAACACTCTTTGAAGTCTTTGGTTTTTCATTCGTTTATATTTTTCTCTGATTTCATCATCGAGTCTTTGACTTGGGGTTCGTGTATCTATACCAGAGTCAATATCAGCGGCATAGCCGGTTGGAGTACCGTTTTTGTTTAACAAATATTGATATTTATTTTTTAATCTTTGTTTCTCTTTTGGGTCGGAAATACTATTGAGCTTTTTTAAACCTCCTGTATAGTCATCATCAAAAGGTGTTTTGGTATCTGCATAAGAAGGTCTGAAATCCGAGTCTTTTATGAGTTCGTCTGCTCGTTTTTCTATTCTTTTAACTCTATTTATCCAACCTTGTTTAAACACCTCTTGTCTTGGGTCATCTTTGACTTCTTTAAGATGTTGTTTAAGTCTAATATCGAGCATATTGTAAAAATTACCGTTTGCTTGTTTAAACATATTTTTAGCAGTTGTTGGATAAAAATTTACTGCTGTATCAAACAAAATATATGCATCTCGAATATCATCTTGTTTGTCAGCTCCTGATTTTAAATAATAGTCTTCATAGTAAATTTTAGCTGCCTCATCTTTTGTAATATATTTGACATCTTTATGCGGCAAATTTCTTTTTCTTGTATACTCATCCATTGCAATTTGAGATATACCCAAATTTGTCCTTCCTCCTCTGTTATTTTTGTGATTGCTAAAACCACCTTCATCTGCGAATACATAATCAAGTAAAGTATAGAATTTTTTATCGTACATTTTCATTTTTCCTTTCTGTGAATACGATTTTATCTAATCTAGTGTCGCAGTTGCCGACTCGAGCCTTCGAGCCGTCACTGCTCACCTTTTCAATGTATCACTCCAAAAATTCGTTCACGTCGCTTTGCTCCTTATCACGAATTTTTCTCGGACATATTAAACAGAAAGGTTAAAATAAATTATGAAAAATTATGGTTCATTTGCATATTGTATATAGCTTTTTAACAACAAGGCTCGTTCTTTTACAATATATGCTTTTTGACCTGCACTGATAGTATAGTATATTGTTCCTGTCTTATAGAAAATAACATTTTCGTTGACATCAAATTCGGATTTTATATAACTTTCCCATTTTTTCTGTGAATCAGCTATTTTTTCATACTTTTCAGCAGGCAACATTTGTTTTAGAGTCATTAAATTCTTATCAATTTCTTTAAACCAATCCTCTGTTGCTTTAAGTGCACAATTACCCATTCCTATATTGGAAGTATCTGCAATTTCTATACATTTCTCTTCTTCAATATCAATAGGGTGTTTGTCTGTTTCATGTAATTCAGGTTCTTTAACAACAGGGTGGTCTTTACAGTATTCTTCACAAGAAGGGTACTGCTGTTGTTCTGTGACAATCTGATTTTCCTGTACTTTAGTACAGCCTGAAGAAACCAATATTAATGATAATAAAACAAGAATTTTTTTCATAAATTTATTTTAACCTACTTTTTATTTATTGCATTATTTTTCATGCAAATAAATTAATAACCATTGTGTAACAGTCTCAATTTTTAAATTATCCATTTTCCTCCTAGTCTAATAGTGAAGTATATATCATTACAAAATACTAATTTATATTGACACATTACTTGACATTTGTTAAGTAGTGTAAACTTTTAAAACTCAAATAATCGATTAATACGGGGATTCTTGCAAGCCTGTATCCCTTAACCCCCAAGCAAATGAAGGAAAATAGCAGCGTAATGTTAAAATGTTTTATACACGCAGTCTTTATTGTCCTTTAACAAACACTAATTTTCCCTGAGCAAAATACAATAAAAGCTGTATTGAGGATGCCAGAGTCATATTATATTATTGAAGATATAAATTATTAAAAACATTTTTACCATGTTAAAAAATATCGTTATATTTATAATATTCATAGTTATAAGCACAATTCTTGTTATTATTTTTAATCCCCGCTTAGAGAAGAGTGTGAGTTTTTCTTCTTCAAAAAATCTTTCCGTTGATGCTAAAAATAATATCAATACTAAAGAAATAAACCTCAACGCTAAAAATAATATCACACAAGAAAACACTCATAACGTACAACCTGTAGAAAATACAAAACAATCGGTTGCTCAAAATACTGTTGAATCCGTAAATAATCTTGTCAGCAGGGAAGAATACATGCAGCAGATGAAAGAGCGTGCAAAGCGTAAGTATGAAGAATTCCTTGCTTTAAAAGCGCAGGAGGAAAAGGAAAAAACGGTTGTAAAAACCGAACCCGCAAAAAAAGAAGAACCCAAAACTCAACCTCAGCAAAAAACTATCGGGTTTGAAATATTTGACCCCGAACCTCAAAAAACAGTTTCCAAACCTGCTGCCAAGAAAAATACAAAACCTAAACAGCAGACAACAGTTTCTGCAAAGCAACAGCAAAAGCCGGTACAAACCGGGGTAAAAAAACAACAAACAACGCCGTCCGAACAGACAAAAACAGCACAGGAACAGTCTATTTCTCTTGAAAAATGGCGCAATCAAATTAACTCAAAGATAATAAGCAGTGCTTCAATGCAAATGCCAAATACAATCCCGACGGGGACAAAATATTCTTACAGTTTTTATGTTGACAAAAATAAACATATATCCGATGTTCAGGTTTCGGTTGTTAACAACAGCAGCAATCAAGCGGCAAAAAGCGGTATAAACACAATAAAAAATTGTATAAAAATTTACGAAAAAAATTCGATACTGCAATTCCCTGCCGATGTTTCCATATCAAAAGCAAAAGTTGCGGCTTATATAACAATAACAAGATAATCCGGTGGAAAAATGAAAAAAACATTATCCAATTTTATTATAACCTGCTTTATTTTAATAAATACCTGCCTTATAGCTGTGGCAGTGAATGTAACAGACGCGGAAAATTTTGAAATACCCGAGTATACTATATCACTTCCCGAATTTTTTCAAAAGCAGGAACAAGACCCTGAACAAGAGGAAAAATGGCTGGAAATCGAGTGGAATCAGTGGCGTGCGGATGTGCAAAACAAAATATTAAACTCAAAATACATGTCAAAACAGCTTCTAAAAGACAACTCTTATGCATACAGTTTTAAAGTAGACAACAAACGCAAGATGTCAGAAATAGTTGTCTATTTTATCCCGAATTCGACTTTGGAAGTCCGTGCAGGGAGAAAAGATGTAGGCTTGTTCAAAGCGGATGCGCCTTTTTACGCATATTGTATTGATAACAATAGTTTTTATAAATTAAAGATATTCCCGGATACACTGTTTTTGGATGGAGGAGAATTTTCTAAACTTGTAAAAAAAGCCAGAATCAGTCTTGTTGCGGAAAAATATGTCCCCAGAGCGCAATATCTTAAGCTGTCGGCAGAAAACCTGCGCCTTATGTCTAATGACTCAATACTGACCTATCCGCAGGGTTCACAGAGAAAGGAAGTTTATGTGTCCACTGCGTTGTTTAGCACAAACAACGGCAGTTGGAAAGGCTTTACGGCCTCAGACTATAATGACACAGAACGTGTAAAACAGTAAAGAATATATATAAGTATGAAAAAGATTTTAAATTTTAAAAAGATAATAGCCTTTGTGTTGTTGTTTGTTTTTTGCACAAACACTCACTGTTTTGCTTCTAAATTAAAAATGGGACCGGACGGGCCGTATGTGGATAATTCTTCAAATACGCAGCAATCTTCGGCTCAATCTTCTCAAAACAGCCGTTCAAAAAGCTATAAAGAATATAAAGAAAACTATCTTCCAAGCGTAAATGAATATGCCGAAAGTGATGTTGATGACATCGATGTAAGCGTGCTTGAAGAAGACCCTATGAGTGATTTTGCAAACTATACTTCTACGGAAGAAGAAGATAAAAAAGATTTTGAAGCCGTTCAAAAAGCCGAACAGGAAGAAAAACAACAGGTTCAAGATGCGGAGAAAAAAGAGAAAAGAAACAAAATTATTCAGGGAATAATAATTGTTCTGCTGATAATAGGCGGCATTGTACTTGCAATCCTGTTTGGCGGAAGCAGCAGCGATGATGACGATGATGAGGAAGACGATTACTATTATTACTATTATTAGATTGTCCGAGAAAAATTCGTGATAAAAAGCAAAGCGATGTGAACGAATTTTTGGAGTGACACATTGTTCACATAGTGAAGCCATTTTTCAGGCTTCACCACAGTTCAGCCGAAAAAGAAGGCAAAGGTGAGCAGTGACGGCTCTAAGGCTCGAGGCGGCAACTGCGACACCAGATTAGATTTATGTCTTAGAGTGCTGTTTTCTAGTAATAATTAAAAATACTCCGAACAAAATAAGCGCAACGCCTATACAAATTCTGACGGTCAATTTTTCATGGAAAAATAACACGCCAAAAAATATTGCGGTCAGCGGTTCTAATGCCCCTAAAATAGCTGTGGTTGTCGAGCCGATAAGCTTTATTGCAATAGACAGAGTTTCCAGAGAAATTATTGTCGGAAAAAGAGCCAGACCAACCGTACATAAAAACAAAAACGGAGTGTTTATCACCTGAAGTTTGGTGCAAAAATCAAGGTTGTAAATATAAACCAGAAGTCCGAATAACATTACATAAAAACTCAATTTGTCCGTTTTCATATGCTTAATTGTTTTTACGTTTTTTACCCCGACTATATAAAGCGCATACAATAAAGCCGACAACAAAACGACACCTACTCCGTGAAGGTTAAGAGTCATGCCTGTTTTGCCGTGATACAAAAGAGCTATGCCGGCAGATGTCAGTATTATGGAAAAAATAACCGTTTTAGTGATTTTTTCGTGAAAAAATAGCGTCATTATTATCGCAACAAGCAGCGGGTAAATAAAAAGGATTGTACAGGCAATGCCTGCCTCAATATATTTAAAGGCTTCAAAAAGGGTTAACGAAGAAAAAGAAAAAAACAAACCGAAAACAATAAGCCAAACAGCCTCTTTAGGGGTAATTTTCAAGGAGGTTTTTTTGACAAATTTCAACCAGAAAAAATAAACAGCAACAGCAATAGCGTATCTGTAAAACAATACAGAGTTAACCCCGATACCCTTTGCAAACATAGGCAGCGCAAAAAGCGGGTTTGTCCCGTAGCTTGCCGCTGCTATTGCGCCGTTTAGTATACCTGCTGTTCGTCTTTTCATGGCTGTGTATCCTTGCATAATTTATGCAAAAAAGCAGACGAAAATCAATTAAATAACAGACGAATTTTTAATTTAATTTAATTTTGCTGTTATTAGGTATTACATAATCAGGAAATGCTTGATAAAATGTAACCTTAGTTACTTTGTCCCGCTCTGTAACCGCACCACGCAAAGACAGCCGGCATGAGTTTGTCTAAATGCAGGTGTTCAACAACCGGAATTTTGGCGACAACTAATGCGCCAAGAGCATCATCCATATTGATAACAGAGTCTTTCAGAGTTAGTTTTCTGTCAGGCTCTTTATCTTTAGGGTCATTTATTATATTAGAAATAAATGCGGCTAACGGCATACCGGCAATGAGGCTTGTCACAATAGCTGCAACTTTAACGGGTTTTGAATCTTTGTATTTAACATTGTCTTCAATAAGTTTCATTGCTCCGCCGACAAGAAGAGTCGGAATAGTGGCGTTCATAAACTGGAACACGCCTTCTTGCACCTTGCGTTTTTTGTTTGCCTTTTTGTCTGCGGCAATCCCCGTGGCTACGCCGCCTAAGATACTTGCGGTACTCAAGCCTATTACCTGAGGCAGTTCGTATTTTACTTTAACCAAATCGGTTATTTTTTTTAGACCGTTTTGTTTTTTAGCAAAATAAATCATCGGCAAAAGTGTGGCTGCGACCGAACCTGATGCAACTATAACCTGTTTTTTTAAATCAGGTTCTTCAACACGGTGGTTACGTTTATATTTCAGCGTAGAGTACACATTCTTTGTGTGGGAAACCTCCTGAAATGCGCTAAATACACTATGTTTCGGTTTATTGTTAACTGATGATATCATAATATTCTATTGCAACTTCGTAGACTAATCATATCACATAAAAACCCTAATAAAAAAAATTTGCTATAATCTTAATAAATAATAACAATAGACATAATAAAGGGGACTATAAGATGATAACAGATACTATTCAAAATGCTGAAAATTATTATAAATTAGGCGAAAATTTCCAAAAAGGCTTTGAGTTTTTAAAAAATACTGACTTAAAAAATCTCGAAAACGGTAAATACCAAATAGACGGTGAAAATGTATTTGTTTCCGTACAGGATTACACTACCAAACCTGAATCTGAAGGTAAATTTGAAGCCCATAAAAAATATGCAGATATTCAGTTTATTATTAAGGGTGAAGAAAAAATTGGCTATACAAACATACAAAACTGCACGCCGTCAACTTTCTATGACGACACAAACGATATAGTCTTTTTAGAAAGCAGCGGTGATTTTATAACAGCAAGGGAAAATACTTTTTTAATCTTTTTGCCTCAGGACGCACATATGCCCTGTATATTAACAGACAGCCCTAGGTACGTTAAAAAGGCCGTAGTCAAAGTTAAGATATCCTAATACGGCGTGTTAATTTCTTGTAAAAGATATATTTTGCATGTAAAATATTAATGTTAAATATTTACGGATAAATACATAATGGAATTTTTCAGAAAAAATCAAAAAGTAATAATAGGAATAATATTTGTTGCGTTTATTTTGTTTGCGCTTGCACCTATATTGATTGCATTCGTATCATAAATAATCGTTAAACAGTTGGAAGTTGTTTGCCGCAATAAATAACGGCAAATTTTCAGGATAAATAATAAATGTCGCATAAAGCACATTCAAGCATAAACAAAAGCTTTATTGTAACAGCATTAAAAGCTTTTCTTATATTTACAATCATATTCTCTTTTGTGCCTGAGGCCCTGTGTTCTCAAAGCCACATCGAAAAAAAGAGAAAAGAAACTCATGCAAAAGTTGTCAGATTAAAACGTCTGGAAAGTATAGAAACAAACAAACTCTACAAAAACCAGCAGCGTCTGGAAAACGCCACAAAAAAATTGAAATCTACAAAACAAGAGTATAAAGACGCTGAGCAGCAACTTTTGGAAGCCGAAAAAAATCTTAACGAAACTCTCAGTGATTTTTCCGCAACGGAAATTTTAGCCAAAAAACGTATAAAACAGATATTCAAAAAACAAAGACGCGGAATGTTCCAGCTTCTGCTCGCAACAACCGATATCAACACCTTTTTGGACAGAATTTATTATCAAAACGTTATAACCAAAAAAGACAAGAAAAAGCTGGCTTACCTTAAAGAAAAATCAAGAAGAATTGCACTTTTGCGCAATCAGATTGAACAGCAAAAAACAATTATTGCTTATTCAATAAAAAGCATAAATGCCCAGCAGCAGTATATTCAAGGTGCAATAAGCCAGAATGAATCTTCTATTCAAAGATACAGAACAGACCGTGCTTATTATGAAAAAGCGGAAAGAGAACTCGCCAAACAATCGGAAGCTCTCGGCAGAATGATTAATAAAAACACGAAGGGTTCTACCGTAAAAGTTGTCTCCGGCTTTATGAAACCGATTGCCGGCCCTATTACTTCTCCTTTCGGATACAGAACCCACCCGATATTCAAAAGAACAATATTCCATTCCGGTATTGATATAGGTGGTATTAACGGCGGAAAAATAAGGGCCGCAAACTCGGGTAAAGTTTTGTATTCCGGCTGGTACGGCGGTTATGGAAAAGTTGTTATATTAGACCACGGTTTAGTAAACGGAAAACCAACAACAACGCTTTATGCACACATGTCGAGCTATGTTGTAAGCCCCGGACAAAATGTGTTAAAAGGTCAGGTTATAGGCTATGAAGGTTCTACCGGTTACAGCACGGGGCCTCACTGCCACTTTGAAGTAAGGGTTAACGGACGCCCTCAAAATCCGTTAAATTACATTTAACAAACATAAAGGTGCACTTTAGTGAATAAAAAAATAATTACAATCATCTCTTTAATTATCTTAATGACACCGGCAGGTTCTGTTTTTGCTGCGGAATCACTTGATACTGTCCAAAACACCTCTGATGTTCAGGCAGAAAATGTTTCTGACAAAGACAATTCGGTTACACAAGATACCGAACACAAAAAGAAATGGTTTAATTTCTTCGGCAAAAAATCTCAAAAAACAGAACAAGCCGAAGACCAAACAGAAGAAACAAAGGAAGAAAAACCGGCATTAAAACATGAAGAGGCAGATGCCCTGCTTGATAACACAAAAGGTGATGAAGCTCTTAATGAGGAAAAAGAGACTAAACATAAAAGATTCTTCTCTAAAGCTGAAAAAAACAGCGAAGCTGATGAAGAAAAAAGTTCGGAAGCAGCTCAAGGCCCTACAACCGATGTGCTTGTTGACAGTGATACAATAGAATATTTCCCCGAAAGACATGAATTTGAAGCCGTAGGCAATGCTAAAGTTACTTTTCCGACTGAAAAATCTGAGCTTTATGCCGATAAAATTATTTTTAACCACGATACAAATTACATAAAAGGTTTTGGCAATGTAGTTTTGATAAAAGAAGGCCAAAAAGTTAACGGTGACTTTATTCAGGTCGATTTAAACGAAGATAACGCCATGATGACACATCCGGTTGTAAATCATATGGCAATTAAAATACGGGCTAAAACCGGTATTGTAAACGATGCTCAAACGGAAGCTTTAGACGGTATTGTTACTTTTAACGATAAAACCCAGTTTAAATTTACTTCTCGTCCTATTATGGGGTTTGACAACCCGATGATGGATGAAGCTATTCCGAAAAACTTTTATTTTAAAGAAAAATATGATAACAAATGGCGTTTAAAAGCTAAGACAATCGTTATTGACAGCTACAAAGACCACGATGTTGCTACACTTAAAAATGCTGATATCTATATACAAAACACAAAACTCGGTTCTGCCGGCAATTTAAGGCTGTTTACAAACAAAGAACAGCAGTATATTGAAACAAATATGCTGGAACTCGGCTCTTTAAGAAATATCGGCGCGTTTGTTTCTCCGGGGTGGGTATTTAAAGCACCGTTCGGCTCAACGTTAAAAGTTGGCCCTGCTTTAACTTACGGGGAGAGCGAAATAGGTGTCGGCGGTCTTGCAAGATTCTTAAACGGCAGTAACAGAACCGATTTCGGCTGGGCAAGTTCTAACGATAAATTTGTAGTCAGAGGCCGTCAGAGAATCACGGACAATTTAAGTTTGCAATACGGTATAAATTCTTATATGAATAACGGCTTTATGGGCGGCAGAATGCCGGAATACGGCTTCCAGTTCGACCACCGCAAAACCTACGAAATCGAAGATCTTGGCGCTACCTTCACAAACAGATTTATGGCCGGTTTTATGGAAGACTGGGGAGAACGTGATTTTTCGACCACAAAATTTGCATGGCAAACTCAGACAAATAAATCTTTCTTTAAATATCAAAATACAGACCAAAAATTCGGAATGGATTTTGGTTTGAGTGTACAATCCCACGTAGCTGCATACGGTACCGGTGATACAATGGGCGTACTCAGAGCCGGCCCGTATTTGAGAACACAATACAGATCATGGCAGCAGTATGTTGCGTATTATCAGGGCGGTCAGGCCGGTGATTCCCCTTTCTACTTTGATAAAAACTTCTACGGTAAATCAAATATTGTTTTGGGTGAATCTTTGAGAATCTGCAAATATCTTACGTTAATGTACACTGCAACAATTGCGCTTGCGGATACACCTAACGATAAAATGCTTCAAGAAAACAGATTCTGGGCGGCAATCGGGCCTGATGATTTAAAATTTTTAATCGGATATGACGCATACAGACAAAATGCAACAATGGGCTTGATGATGAATGTTGGTGCCGAAAATGCCGAAGTTCAATTCAGACGACTTGTCCTAAACGATCCTCAGGCAATCGGCCAGCACGAAAAATCAGAACGACAAAGACGTGCTGAACAAAAGAAAAAAGAAGAACAAGCTCAAAAAGAAAAAGAATCCGATCCGATGAATCGTTCTGTTAAAGATTACAAAGACTACAATCCTCAGTTTAATATGATGCCGGGCGGTACAATACTACAGCCTTCACTTATCAGACCGCCGGGAATGTAGTTATAAGAGTAATACCCACAACGGGCTGATAATATTGCCTCAACAAGTTAATAATAAAGTCCGTAATGTGTAAAAAATTTGTAGTATAATAGAAAAAAGTCAGACTATAAAATAAGACTTATAAGGGGAATAAATATAAAATGACTCTAAAAGATTGGTTTGAAACCAGAAAAGAAGAACAAATAGCCGCACGTCCGGTTGACCCTAAAATCGATGATTATGTCGGCAAACTCTGGGTAAAATGTTTCAACTGCAACGCCCAGCTTCCGCGTAAAGAACTGGAACATCACATGATGGTTTGTCCCGAATGCGGCTACCACTTTAGAATAAATGCAAGAACAAGAATTGCACAGCTTTTTGATGAAGGTACTTTTCAGGAATATTTTGAAAATATCTCGCCCGCTGACCCGCTGGATTTCACTGATACAGAGCCTTATACCCTGCGCCAGCAGAAGGCAAAAGAAAAAACAAATCTCAATGATGCCGTTATTACCGGTATAGGTAAAGTTGAAGGTGAAGAAATTGCTTGTGCCGTAATGGATTTTGAATACATGGGCGGTTCCATGGGCAGTGTAGTGGGTGAAAAAGTTACACGAATCATAGAAGAAGCTATTTCCAAAAAGCTTCCCGTTGTTGCAATAACAGCTTCAGGCGGAGCAAGAATGCAAGAAAGCGCACTTTCCTTAATGCAAATGGCTAAAACAAGCTGTGCTGTTGCAAAGCTTAATGAAGCAAGACTCCTTTACATCAACATATTGACAGACCCGACTTATGGCGGTGTTACCGCAAGTTTCGGTACTATAGGCGATATTATAATTGCAGAACAGGGAGCAAGAATAGGCTTTGCAGGCCGCCGTGTAATTGAACAAACAATAAGACAAAAACTTCCTGCGGATTTCCAAACAGCAGAATATCTTATGAAACACGGTCAAATAGATATGATAGCCAAAAGAAGCGAACTGAAATCGCTGCTTGCAAAAATATTAAGACTGCATAAACACTAAAGACGAGATTAATCGGGGATTGGTATTATGAAATTGGATTTTGAAAAACCTATAACAAAAATAGAAGAAAAAATAGAAGAACTTAGAAAAATGAGTGAAGAATCGGGTATGGACTTGTCCAAAGAGATTGAAATTTTTGAACAACAATCTCACGAATACAAAAAAGAACTGTATGAAAACCTAAAACCGTCACAAAAACTGCAAATCGCAAGACACCCTAACCGTCCGAATTTTTTGGATTATGTAAACCTGATAACAAATGATTTTGTCGAAATGCACGGTGACAGAGAAGGTACTGACGATAGAGCCATCATAGGCGGTGTCGCTAAAATTGATGACCAGCCTGTTATGATAGTCGGTACGGTTAAAGGTAAATCAACAAAAGAAAACCTTATTTATAACTTCGGTATGCCGCAGCCTGAAGGGTACAGAAAAGCATTAAGACTTTTTGAACACGCAAACAGATTCTCTCTTCCTATCGTAACTTTGATTGATACCCCAGGTGCATATCCTGGTATAAAAGCGGAAGAACACGCTCAAGGTATTGCTATTGCGGTAAACCTTAAAGAAATGGCAAAGCTTGAAGTACCAATCATTGCAATAATCACAGGTGAAGGCTGCTCCGGCGGTGCATTAGGGTTAGCCGTAGCAAACAAGGTTCTTGTTTTGGAACACGCTTATTATACGGTAATCTCTCCTGAAGGTTGTGCTTCAATTCTCTGGAGAGATGCAGCAAAAGCCCCTGAGGCTGCAGAAGCTTTAAAAATCACCGGCCCTGATTTGTTAAAATACAATATAATTGACGGAATTGTTAAAGAACCTCTGGGCGGGGCTCATTACGATTATGAAGCAATGGGAGAAGAACTCAAGAAAGAAATCTTGAAATCTCTTGACGAGTATAAAGATATGACACCGCAGCAGCTTAAAGATGACCGCTATAGCAAATTCAGACGTATGGGTGTATTTAAAGCGTAAGCGGTGTACAGGCTTGAAGGGCTTTCAAGAACTGAAAGACCGAAAAGCCGAACAATCAAAAGCCGCCGTTGTGAAGTTAACGCAGTTAACGAAACGGACGAATCTTTGATTCGACAGGCGGAAAAAAAGCGTAAGCGGTGTACAGGCTTGAAGGAGCAATATATTGAAAGATTATTTTGAAGTTTCCGTAAAAATTAACCCGTGTGCAATTGAGCTTGTGACGGAAATTTTCTTTGAACGCTTTGAATGCGAGGGCGTTGTTCAGGCAGAAGAAAAGTACAAAGATTTAGAGCTTATTGAAACAACCGATAACATTGCCAAAGGTTATATAAAATGTGAAGAAAACGATTTTTCCGTTGCGGAAATTCAAAAAATCTTTGACCATGCAAAAGAAGAACTTAAAGAAGAAGGCTTTACTGACGAAGAACTGGGCGAATGGACTGTCAGCGCAAAAAAAATAATTAATCAGGACTGGTCACAAAAATGGAAAGAACACTGGAAACCGACCAAAGCCTCCGAGCATGTTGTTATATGTCCTTCGTGGGAGGAATGCAGCAAAAAAGATGATGAAATCCTTATAACTTTAGACCCCGGTTCAGCTTTCGGAACAGGTACACACGCTACAACTCAGCTTTGTATTCGTGCAATCGAAAAATACATAAAACACGGGGATGAGGTAGCTGATATAGGTACGGGTTCAGGGATTCTTGCCATAACGGCAATAAAGTTCGGCGCAAGCCATGCGATAGGCATAGATAATGACCCGCTTGTTATTGATGTTGCAAAAGATAATGCACAGATAAACGGGGTGTTTAATAAGATTGATTTTGCTTACGGAACGGCTGACAGCTTAACAGAACAATACGATTTTGTCTGCGCTAACATTTTGCATAATATTTTGGCCGAAATCATGGGCGATTTAAAAAAGATTATGAAACCTCAGGCTAAAATGGTTATGAGCGGTATTTTAGATGAGAAAAAACAAATTGTTCTTGATGCAATAAACGAGCATCAATTAAAGGTTGTCGAAATTATACAGCAGGAACAGTGGGTTGCCATTGTTGTTCAAAAATAAATCCAATTAACAAAATGAAAAGAACAAATCTTCAAAAATCAAACGTTGTCTGATATATGATTCCAATTCTTTTTTGGCATGCTGTATTTTTAAAATATCTTTTCTGATTTTTTGTACAAGAATTTTATTTTCAAGATTTGCTTTCATCATCTGCGCTAAATAATACTCCAGGCAATCCATTACATATTCTGCTGAGTATCCCTTTGCGTTCATTGCATCTTCCAGTCTTTGGACAGCATCTAAAACATCAACTTTTTTTATGTTGGGATAATCCTCCATAACATCTTTTAAAAATTCTGTATCGTAATTTTGTGCATTGTAAGAAGGGACATAAAAACACTGAGAACGCGAAATTATTGTTTCTATAATATCTTCTTTATCTTCTGTCAAAAACAAAAACAAGGTTCTCTCAGGAGGTTCTTCAATGGATTTTAAAAGCGAATTAGGGGCTTCACCATCCAGCACTTTTCGATTCAACGGTCTTGGCAGCCAGAGTTCCTGAGGGAATTTGAACTTTAAATCCTCAAATTCTTTGAGGTGTTTCCGTTCAAAATCAACTGGCTCCGTTAATTCAGAGTCGCAAAAAATAAACACTCTGTAATAATCAGACGAATTAACAAGGCTGTTGTTTATCATAAGCGTCTGCTTTATGGAAATAACCTTGCTCGATGTGTCATCAGAAGGTTTGTTGTCGTTTTTGGTTATCGTAAGGACAGCAGGGTGCTGGTTGTTTCTTATCCAGCTGCAATTTAAGCAGTCGCAATTGTATTCTCCGTCTTTTTGGCAGTTCAAGAGTCTTGCTATTTCCATTGCAAGATAGTACTGGGCGATTATATCCTGCCCGTAAAGCACAAGTGACTGTGCAAAGCTGCGGTTTTTGTTGTTTAAGGCAGCTTCAAAATAGTTTGTAAAGTATTCGTATTTTCTTTTAAAAATCGGGTGGAACATATAACCTCTAATTCAGCAATGCAAGTTCAACCGGCAGTTCATAAAAAGACATCTCGCCCGTTTTTACTCTGTATTCAGCCTCAAGCAGATTTTTTCTTATTTTTATAAGCCTGTCCATAGGCACTTTGCGTAATTTTTCGAGATGTTTTTTTACGATAAACTCCGGCAGATGATTTTTAGCTGCAATTTCCATGGGGCTTTTGTTTACGGAATCGACCTTAATGCTTGCCATTTTAGAAAAATTTGTCTGTAACACGGCAAGGATTTCCAGATAATGTTTGTTTGTACAGAGTTTTTGAAATTCAAGCAAGGCTTTATCTTTTTCGCCTTTTAAAATATAATCGGTCAGGACAAAAATATCTTCGCTTGAAGTACAAATATTTTGAATATCCTCTTTTTTAACGGCTTTTGTCGGATATATTGCCAGTTTGAGTTTATCGAGTTCGGAATTTATAACCCGCAGGTTTGTACCTAGTCTGTCTATCAAAAATTGGACAACATCAGAAGTCATAATCAAATCTTTTTGTTTTGCCTGTTTTTGAATCCATACGGGAAGCTCTTTGCTATAGGTTTTCCATTCCGGAAATTCGGTCATTGTTGTATGTTTAGCAAGAATTTTGTAGAGTTTTCTTCTTGTATCAATTTTTTTGGTTGATTCGCGCTCGAGTTTACAGACAAAAACTATATTCAGTGTATCCGGAACGGTTTGAAGTGTTTCTTCTATTTGTTTAAGCTCTTTATCCTCAAAATTAATCTTACCTTTTGTATCGAAAAAATATTTTTCGCAGTTTATAACAGCCAGAATACTGCCGAACATTAAAGCCGGGGTACGCAGTATATCCATAAGTTCGGGGAATTTAGGATTGTCATACACACGGTAGTTTGTGGACAAAAAAGCTTTGTCCACAAGTTTGTCTTTGAGCTTATTCAGCTCGGCTTCCATTAAAAAATCTTCCTGTCCGTGATAAAAATACAGCATGATTATATTGTAACACGCTTAAAATTTATACAAAAAAGATGCGCACAATGTACGCATCTTTTTATATAATTTTTTAAATTAGTTGTCAATTAAAAGGCTTGCACCGATTAGACCCGCGGTATTGCCCAATTCAGCCGGAACAACTTCAACGGCAGCACCCTGAATAGGCATTGCTCTGTCTTTTAATGTTTTTTTCAACGGCTCAAAAAGAATATCGCCGGCTTCTGCAACCCCGCCGCCTATTACAATTCTTTCAGGGTTTAAAAGGTTAACAACGCTTGATAAACCGATACCAAGATATTCTCCCATTCTTTCAAAAATCTTTTTAGCGACAACATCGCCCTGCTGTGCGGCCTGACAAACAATTGCGGGTGTGATTGCAGAAGTAGAGCCTGCTATTTCTCTAAATTTTGCACTCTTGCCGCCTCGTACATAGTCTTTTGCCATTGCAACGATTGAAGGGCCTGAAACGTAAGCTTCAAAACATCCGGTATCTCCGCAGCCGCAAAGATGACCGTTGTGCATTTCCATTTTAATATGTCCGATTTCGCCTGCTGCGTTGCTTGCACCGCGTACGAGTTTTCCGTTAATGACAAGCCCTGAGCCGATACCGGTACCTACAGTGATACAAATAAGGTTTTTACAGCCTGCACCCGCACCGTAGTTTAACTCGGCAAGAGCCATACAGCGTACATCGTTATCCACTTTTACTGGGACGTTAAATTCCTTTTGCATAATTTCGGCGATAGGAACATCTATCCAGCCCGGAATATTAGGCAAAATTCTTACAACACCGTTATCACAGTCAATTTGTCCGGGGAAACCGAAGCCGATGCCCTCGATATCGTTTGTTGTGATTTCCGCTTCTTTAAGCAAATCTTTTATACATTGTGTAATATTGCTTATAGTGTATTCATATCCCATTTCAGCACGTGTTGGTACTGTTTTGGGGTGCGAAATTTCACCGTCTTTATTAACAAGTGCGATTTTAACGTTTGTTCCGCCAATATCAACGCCAACTCTGAATTTTTCAAACATAGTTTCTCTATCCCCGTCTAATTTTATGTGTCAATGACATTATAATATCACGAGCAAAAATAATTTTTAAACAGAAAATTAATAAGTTCTGAATATTTTTCGGTTTAACTGACGGCGTAACTTATTAAAATCTGTCACCTGCTGCAATATATTGTCTTTTGTTTGCGAAACTATTTCTCTAAAGTTTTTGAGAGTATTCAGTGTTTCCGAAAAATCAAACTGGTGTTTCGGGCTTGTAAAATTATAATGCCCTACTTTTAAGTTTGAATTTACGAAAAAGTTGCTATTTTCATCACTTGTAATATTAATTGTCAGTTCTTTTGTGTTTCTTAACTTATCGACAAATCGCTGCCACATTGTTTTGGGGGCGGGTTGTCCAATTCTTTTATTTGCTTTATCAAAATTCCTTACTGATTCAAACATTAAACTTGCCCAATCTTCACCGTATTTTTTGATACAATTTTGTTTTGCGAGTTTTGTTATATAAACCTGTGTCGGTTTGTGTTGAATTCTTAGAATGCTCATTTTATTTCCTTAAAAATAATGTCTGTACGAAAAATATAACATACCGGCATTATTTTTTTTGTTAGTTTATTAAATTATATTTACAAATAATTATTCCGCTTTATGACATTTTACGCCGCGTTTTGTTGCTGCAATAACTTCGAGTATGGTTTTGTCCAAAAGCTCAAACTCTTTTTGTTTTTCGGCAGGTTGTTTGGCTCTCCAGTCATTGAGCATTTTGACAAACTCTTCTCTTTGGATAATGCATTCGCCTGTACCGACTTTAGAAGAATATTTTTTTACAAACTCTTTGTTAAAGTCCTCATATACCTCTGTTATTGCGTCAGACACAAGCTGGGCATTTGTCAGCATGACATCGATATCTTTGTTGAGATTATCTTTATCTTTTTCTGAAATAACCCACATCCCGTCTATTGACTTTTTACCGAAATGCTTGCCCTGCCCCATAAGACCTGCTGCCATGGTAGCGGTATGTGTAGCATTTTGCATATCCACAGTAATTCCCCAGCTGCCGTCCTGTCCAAAGAAATGTTTTTCACACGAGTTGCCGCCAAAATCCGTTACAAGACCGCTAAAGATTTTTTCAAATGACCACTCGGGGTTTAGTTCGTCACTGAAATATACAGCCCCGCCGTATGTACCTCTCGGGTCTAATGTAATAAAGTTAACATAGTCGCCGGCATGGTCGGGTCTGTTTTCCTTTTTAGCAAGCTCTTCCATAATAATACCGTTTGTTGCGTGTCCGCATTCATGGGATGTAACAAGCTGCTTAGCGTAAGACGGATCTTGTGCGCTTGCAGGACGTCCGGTGGTTAATTGCAAATACGCCTCAGTAAAGTCAGCTTTTGCAATATTTTTGTGTTTTCTTTCTTTTGCGACATTTTTGGCTTTGTCAAGGAGTGTAAGAATTTCTATATAAGAACACCGTTCAGTAAGCAGGTTTATGTGCTCTTTTATTTGTTTTTGTTCTTGTTCATCGCCGGCAAGTTTAATGCCTTTTTTCTTTATGTAGTAATTTACTATTTCATTTCTGGCATATTTATTTCTGGCCGGTGATTCAACTTCTATCTGGTCAATAAATTTGAAAGATTTGGAAGTCGCATCACCTATATATCTCGGGTCATTCATAGAGCCCATTACAACGATATTCATCCCCTGTTCCTGAGCTTTATTCATTTCTCTGATAAGCTGTGACATTGCTTTTTCGTGGTATTCGGAGAGGTTTTCGCCGTATGAAAAATATTCAAAGTTTTCAATATAAAGTATTGCTGATTTTTTAGGGTTTGTTTCCGCCTGAGTTTTAACCATGTTAAAAAGTTTTTTCATAGAAGCTTCGGGGCTTAAGTTGCCGCCGCCAAAAAGGTCAACGTCTTTTGTACCGAAATCAACCGCATTGATTTCAATATAAGGAATTTTTGCTTCCCCTGCAATTGCCTGAGCCGTATATTTTCTGCCTGCGCCGACAGAACCGTCCTGTGAATAAATGACAAAACCTTTTGTACCCATAGATTTGTCTTTTATTCTTTCAACAATAGATTGAGCTTCTTTTTTAGTGGCAGGCGAGCCTACCATATCTTTCAGCTTTATACCTGTATCAAAAACAACTTTTACTGCGTTGTCGTTTTCAACGGGTTTAAAGATTTCTTTAGCCTCTTTTATATAGTTTTGAACATCGCTCAAACCGATATTTTGTTTATCAATATAATAAGAAGAAACAAGCTCAAGCACTTTTTGGGCTTTTTCGGGGTAGTTGCCCGAAAGCTGGTTTGCCGCTTCTACACATTTTTCAAGCGCGGGTTTGGAAAAATTCTTTTTGATTTTTGACATAAGTTCCGGAACCTCTTTAAACGCTTTTTGCGCCTGTTCCATATTCATTAAAGGCATGGAAACTTCGCCGAAATCATCAAAAAATCCTTCCAGATATTCATCGTTATAATCTTTATAATATTTATCTTTATCCGCAACCATAACAAATTTTACGTTTTTAGGCGCATTAATAAAGATTTCTACATTATATTCATCAACAGCAAGTCTGTTAAGTTCATCATCCATAATATCCATAACAACAATATAGTTGTTTTGTTTATCTTTGCCGAACTCTTTCAGTTTATTCGAAATATAGCCGTTATCTATAAATCCTTCGTTATTGAGATTGAGGATTTTTGTATTGTTTTTGTTCAGTTTACCGAATCCGTCTTTGCTTTCTTCAAAAAGATGCAGGAAGCTGTTAACAAGATGTGACGGATAATTGTTTTTGTCATGCAAAATGGCCATATTTGTGCCTACGGCAAGGTTTTTCCAGATGTTTTTTGCTTTGTCGTCATAAAATTTTATATGCGGGCGCTTGTTTAGCGGTCGTTTGTCTATATAGACTGCATCTTTAAGGGCGTTTCTAAATGGCAGGGTAATTTCTCTTTTCATCCGGTCACTGTTAGGCATCATCGCGGCAGAGAAAAGAGTACAATCATGGACAAGTCCGTCGCCTTCTACCATACCTTCATCCGCGTTAAGTTTGTTATCCTGTTTGTAGACACTGTAAATGTCGTTTAAAAATTGTTTGGCTATAGGTCTGTTTTTGGCGTCACTTGGCGGCAATACTTTAAATACTTTAGGTTGTTCGGCAAGTTTTTCGTCCAGAATTTTTAATTCGTTTTCAATAACCGGTTTTATAAGATCTCTTTTTTCTTTCTTTTTAAAGACATCCTTACCCATATCGTTTTCAAAAAATACATAAGCATCGTAAGCAGATTCGTCAGCATAGCTTACTTCACCGGAATTCAGGGCATCTATAAAATTGTTGATTTTTTCAAGACCGGCTCTTAAAACATGTATACGATCAACTTCGGCATGTCCGTATTCTTTGGCTATTTTTTGTGAATCATTCAATAACTCCTGAGCAGGGTCATTCATGTTGTTCAATATTATCGCTATTTTCTCTGTGCCTCCTGTTTTTTCAGCACCGTCTTTTTTTTGACCGAAACTTACAAAATAACTGTGCAGCAATGACGGGGACGGCGACGGCAAATGAGGCGACGCCACGGGGGGCTGAGTTTGTGTATTTTCTGTAGTGTTATCTTTTTGTGCAGATTTATTAAAAATATTTTTTGTATTTAAATTAACGTTAATTTTTTCAATCATAATAACCCTCTCAAAATGATTCGATATAAATTTAAAATGGCATAATAAAATTTTTTGTCAGTAAACAGGCTAAATATTACAAACTCGATACAATTCAAATCATCTAATCTAGTGTCGCAGTTGCCGACTCGAGCCTTCGAGCCGTCACTGCTCACCTTTGCCTTCTTTTTCGGCTGAACTGTGGTGAAGCCTGAAAAATGGCTTCACTATGTGAACAATGTGTCACTCCAAAAATTCGTTCACGTCGCGTTGCTCCTTATCACGAATTTTTCTCGGACAAATTAATAGCGGCGATTATTTTTTCATTTAAACTCTGTTGCGGCTGAGGTAAATTGTAATTTACAAAACATTACCGGCCGCTAAACCTGCAATATATCCTGTAGACCAGCAGTTTTGCAGGTTAAAACCGCCTGTCAGTCCGTCTATATCAAGTATTTCTCCGCAAAAGTATAAATTTTCAACTATTTTTGATTCCATTGTTTTAGAATCCACCTCTTTTAAATCAACGCCGCCGGCAGTGACTATTTCTTCGCCCTTTACCGTTGCTATAGCGTTAAAAGTAAGTGAGGTCAGGTTCTTTGCAATATTTTCTCTGTCTTTTTTGCTGAGCTGACCTGCTTTTATGTCATGTTTTATATTCTCTTTTTGTAATATAGCCGCTGCAAGATTTTTAGGAACAAAGCAGCTGACAATATTTAAAATATCTTTTTGCGCATTGTTTTTGAGCTTTAAAATTAAAAGAGAGTCAAACTCTTTGTACTCTTGTCCGACCGGATTTAGAACGATTTTTAAAGGGTTATTTTTGTCAAAATTTATATATGCACAATAAGAGGATATTTTATATATTAATGGCCCTGAGATTCCGTTATGCGTGAACAAAAAATCTCCGGCAGCAGCATTTGAAGGAAGTTTTAGTTTTTTATTTTCAAAAAATACCTGTGCAAAAATGTTTTTCAGGCTTATTCCGCTAAGAGTTTCAAACTCTTTTTCCCGTGTAATCATTGCGCTTAAAGACGGTTTCAGCTCTGTTATATGATGCCCCAGACTTTTTGCCAGATTATGACCGTTGCCTTTTCCGCCTGTTGCTATAACAAGCTTATTTACAAAATGTTTTCCTTTGTCTGTTGTAAGTTCAAACCCGTTTTGTAATTTTTTTACACTCAAGACCTTTGCAAACGTCTTTTTTATATTTTTTTTCTTGTCAAGCTGTTTGAGCAGGGCGTTTTTTACGTCTTTAGAAGAATTAGTTTCGGGGAATATTCTTAAATCTTCTTGAATATATGTATTTATCCCTATTCTGTTGAAAAAATCAACGGTATTTCGGGTAGAAAATTTTGAAAAAACACTGTACAAAAATTTTTCGCCTCTGGGGTAAAACTTTGCCAGCTCTTTAAAATTAAATTCCGCATAAGCAAGATTGCAGCGCCCGCCTCCTGTTGGCAGCAACGTGTTCAGGATAATATTTTTGTCAAATATAAGAATATTGTTCTCAATGTTTTGTGATGCACATAAAGCACACATTATTCCGGCAGGGCCGCCGCCAACAATACCGATTGTATTGCCAGTTGCTGTTTCAGTCATCTGAATACCCCCTTGTGCCGTAAAGACAGACTTCTTCTACGTCATCGAGTTCATCATATAAATCTGGCACTGACTTTTTTAAAACAGGATGAACAAAATCAGGGATAAGCTCCAGCAATGGTACAAGCACAAAGGCTCTTTCATGCATTCTAGGGTGCGGAACGGTTAAAATACCGGTATTAATTATTTGGTTGTCATAAAAAATAATGTCTATATCAACAGGCCTTTCACCCCAGCGTTGTTCACGGCTTCTGTCCCTGCCCAGCATTTTTTCTATGCTAAGACATTTCAGCAGCAAATCCTGCGCGCTTAAATCGGTTTTAATTTCGACAACCATATTCAAAAACCAGTTCTGGTCTTTAACACCCCATGGCTCTGTTTCGTAAAGGGCAGATGCTCTTATTAATTTAATATTTTCGGCAAGACTAAGCAGACTGACCGCCTGTTGTACGGTTGTTAGTCTGTTTTTTGAATTTGCACCTAAACACAAATAAGCTATTGCCATAAATAAATATTATAATTTTTTATGGTTAATTACAATTTTAAACGCTTTCATGCAGCAAAATTCTTTATAATTGTTAAAAATTGGGTTAAAAATTAGCGGTGCACATTGCTTATTGGTTAGTTTTTATGTTAAGATTCTATACATTAGTATATGAGGAAAATCTATGATATCAGTAAATGATTTAAAAACAGGCTTAACACTTGAGTTAGACAACGGCTTGTGGTCAGTTGTTGAATTTTTACACGTAAAACCCGGTAAAGGTGCAGCTTTTGTAAGAACAAAGCTCAAAAACGTAGAAACAGGCAACGTTGTTGAAAAAACCTTCAGAGCAGGTGAAAAAGTTGCTAAAGCTACTCTTGATAAACGTGAAATGCAGTATCTTTACAAAGAAGGCTCTGATTACGTTATGATGGATACTGAAAACTACGAACAGCTTTCTGTTCCCGAAGTTCACATCGGTGACGGCGTAAAATACCTTAAAGAAAACATGAACGTACAAATTCTTTTGCATGACGGCAAAATCGTCGGTTTGGATATCCCTAACCACGTTGAACTCGAAGTTGTTGATACTCCTCCGTCAGAAAAAGGCAATACTTCTCAAGGCGGTACAAAACCTGCTAAACTTGAAACAGGTGCTGTTGTTAATGTTCCTTTCTTTATTGCTAACGGTGATAAAATCAGAGTTGATACAAGAACAAACGAATACCTCGACAGAGTATAATATTGCGCTGCCGGTATTCAAACACGATAAAAGCTTAGTAAAAGGATGTTACTATGAATTTTGAATTAGATTATATTGAAAAATTAGTCAAAATGGTGTCTGACAGTGATTTGACAGAACTTACGCTTGAAGATAACGAGCAGGCTATTGTTATAAGAAAAGAAAAAGAGGTCGTACAGGCACAGGTAATGCCTCAGGTAATGACAGCTGCGGCTGCCGCTCCTGCTCCGGCTCCTGCTGCACCTGCCGAAGAAAAGAAAGAAGAAGCTCCAAAAGGCAAACCGATTACCTCGCCTATGGTAGGTACTTTCTACATGGCTGCTTCTCCGGGTGCAAAACCTTTTGTTGAAGTCGGTCAAACAGTTTCTGCCGGTCAGGTTGTCTGCATTATTGAGGCAATGAAACTTATGAACGAAATCGAATCTGAAGTTTCCGGTAAAGTTACGCAAATCTGCGTAAAAGACGGTGAAGCCGTTGAATACGGTCAGGTTTTGATGTATGTAGAATAACAAATTTACATTGTAACTTTACAAAATATAAAAAAATTATGATAAATTCCCAAGTTTGAGATAAAATTAAACTATCTATCAGACTTAGGGAATTTATTTTATTATGATAAAAAAAGTTTTAATCGCTAACAGAGGCGAAATTGCCGTCAGAATAATCAGAGCATGTAAAGAATTGGGTATAAAAACAGTTGCCGTATATTCTCAGGCAGATGCCGACTCTTTGCATGTCAGCCTTGCTGATGAAGCCTATTGTATAGGCCCTGCTCAAAGCGCAAAAAGTTATTTAAACATACCTGCTATTATTTCTGTAGCTTTAACAAGCGGTGCAGATGCCATTCACCCCGGTTACGGATTTATGTCGGAGCGTTCCGACTTTGTTGATATATGCTGTGACCACGGTATAAAATTTATCGGCCCTTCTGCTGAAGCAATGCGCAAAATGGGGGACAAAGCCACTGCGAGAAAAACCATGACCGCCAACGGTGTGCCTGTTACTCCGGGAACCGACCTTGTTGATGACATTGACGCTGCAAAAGAATTTGCGGCAAAGGCAAAATATCCTGTTATTGTCAAAGCTACTGCGGGCGGTGGCGGAAAAGGCATGAGAATTGCAAATTCTCCGGAAGAACTGGAAGAGGCAATTACTCTCTGTCAAACGGAAGCACAAAATGCTTTTGGCAATGCCGGTGTTTATCTTGAAAAATATATTATTAACCCGCGCCACATTGAGGTGCAAATAATTGCAGACAGCTACGGCAATGTTGTACACCTCGGTGAACGTGATTGCTCGGTACAAAGAAGACATCAAAAACTTCTTGAAGAAGCACCTTCTCCCGCAATTGACGAAAAAACAAGAAAAGCAATGGGGGCAGCTGCTGTTACCGCTGCAAAAGTTATCGGTTATGAAGGTGCCGGCACAATAGAATTCTTGCTTGACCATGACGGCAGCTGGTATTTTATGGAAATGAATACACGTATTCAGGTTGAACACTGTGTATCGGAAATGATTTCCAGCGTTGATCTTGTTAAAGAACAAATCAGAGTTGCCGCAGGCGAAAAACTCTCATTTACACAGGATGATATAGAACTTCGCGGCCACGCTATTGAATGTCGTATAAACGCAGAAGATGCAGACAAAAACTTTATGCCGTGCCCCGGAGAAATTAAAGGCTACATTGCCCCGGGCGGTTTTGGTGTCAGAGTTGATTCTCACTCTTATACGGGGTACAAAATCCCGCCATATTACGATTCAATGATAGGCAAACTAATCTGCTGGGGCAGAGATAGAGAAGATGCCAGAAAGAGAATGCTGCGTGCGCTTGACGAATACGTTATAACAGGGATTAAGACTACCATTCCGTATCATAAAAAAATTCTTACAAATGATGTATTCATTTCAGGCAACTTCAATACAGGGTTTATTGCAGAACACATGACACCTAAAAAAGAAGAAACTGAAGAGGAAGTTAAAGTATAAAAAAGAAAAAAGCCTGTGTTTTGCAGGCTTTTTCTTTTTGTTAATCCAGTGAGAATATGTCTTTCAAATCTTCATAAGTCAATGATTTGCCGATGTTTCTGTCAACAGATATTACGCTGTCAACCAAATCTCTTTTTCGCGATTTAAGTTTTTGGATTTTTTCTTCAACCGTACCTTTGGTAATCATCCTGTATACAAATACTTTTTTGGTCTGACCGATACGATAGGCTCTGTCTGTTGCCTGATCTTCAACAGCAGGATTCCACCACGGGTCATAATGGATTACGTAGTCTGCACCTGTTAAGTTCAACCCCGTACCGCCGGCTTTTAAGCTGATTAAGAAAATCGGTATTGTCGGGTCGGAGTTGAAACGCTCAACAACCTCCTGACGGTCTTTTGTGCTACCCGTCAGGTATTCGTGTTTAATACCTTCTTTAGTCAGCCATTCTTTAATGATATCGAGCATATCCACAAACTGACTGAATAAAAGCACTCTGTGTTTTTCCGCAATTATTTCTTCCAGCATTACTTTTAGCTGTTCAAATTTGCCTGATTGTTTTATGCCTTTAATATTTTCTTTGTCGTAAAGTCTGGGGTGGCAGCAAATTTGTCTTAAGCGCAGCAATGCAGAGAAAATAGACATTCTGCTTTTTTCAATACCCTTTTCTTCAATGGATTTAAAGAGTTCTTCTCTTGTAGAATCCATAACTTCAAGATAAAAGTCTTTTTGTTCAGGTGTAAGTTCGCAGTAAGCAACGTTTTCGATTTTATCAGGCAAATCTTTGGCAACGTCACGTTTCATACGGCGCAAGATGAACGGATAAATCTGTGATTTCAAACGTTTTTCAACAGTTTTGTCTTCACGCTCCATAATAGGAGTGACATATCTGTAATTAAATTCGCTCTTGTCAAATAAAAATCCGGGCATAAGGAAGTCAAAAATTGACCACAATTCTTCGAGTTTGTTCTCGATAGGCGTGCCTGAAAGCGCAAGTTTGTGCTTGCAATTAAGCTGTTTTACGCTTTGTGCCGTCATAGATTCCGCATTTTTGATATTTTGCGATTCATCCAGTATAACGTATCTGAATTCATACTTTTTAAGTTTTGCAATATCACGTCTGATAAGAGCATAACTCGTTATAACAACATCATACTTAGGAATTTCTTTAAACAAATCGTTTCTTTCGGTTCCGCTGAGTTTCAGGCAGCTAAGTCCCGGAGCAAATTTTTCGATTTCGTTTTCCCAGTTAAATACAACCGAGGTCGGACATATAACGAGGTTAGGCGCTTTTTTGTTTTTTTCTTTTGCTTTTTGAAGCAGCGCCAGTGCTTGCAGGGTTTTACCAAGACCCATATCATCGGCAAGAATACCGTTCAAGCCGTATTGATACAAGAACCACAGCCAGCCGAAACCTCTTGTCTGGTATTCACGAAATTCTGCCTTAATTCCTTTAGGCAAACTCGGTACATCCATTGTTGAGAAGGTTGAAATCTGTTTCCAGAATTTGTTGAACCGCCTGCTCATTTTTAGTTTTAATCCGAGGTTTTCCATTTCTGAAATCAAGCCGGCACGATAAGTTTTTACAATGTATTTGTTGTCATCGTTTTTATAGACATCAAAGGTGTTGAACGCTCTCATCAATGAATAAATATCCATTGTCGGAACTTCCGCAAAACCGAGGTTTCTTATTCTTACATATTTGCTGTTGTCAATTGTAAGCGCATATACATCGTCAAACGGAATGATTTCTTCGCCCACACGTCCGTACAATTCAAGTTCAAAACTGTCCGTGGAATCAATTGCAAAATCAATATCAGCACAGAGTTCAAACGGGTCTTTTGTAAGTTTAAAGAAGGACATATCATCTTTTTCTTCAAACTTCCAGCCGTCGCCTGCCTGCTGAATATAGTAGTTGTAAAAATCAATTGCGTTTTCTTTTTCAAGCGCAAGGTTATTGGTCTGCATGGGGGCAAATTTACAGGCAAGAAGCATATTGTAAGCGGCTTCTTCGTGCTGAGGATTGCGTTTTACCCAGTAGAGCAAATCTTCTTTAGGCTTTTTAATTGTCACATAAGGCGTTTTTTCCGTATGTTTGGAATAAGGCACCCTTGTACCGTCGTATTCAAATTCCAGCTCTGCTTTTAAAGAACCGTCATAATCAAGCCCCAGAGTAACAACATTAACAGGAGGTTTTTGTTCGAGGAACAGTTTTTCGATAGTTTCCGAAACAGTAACCTTCATAACTTTTTTGAGCTTGGGCAGCTCTTCATACAGAAATTTTGCACCGTCAGCGTCTTTTACATCAGTAAAGCTTGCTTTAATTAAACTTTGCGGCAATGCGGAAACAGGCGTTGTTGTCGGGAAAATAACATTTTTGTATCTGCCCCATTTTAACTGACGTGAAAAATATCTGATTTCTTCAAACGGATAAGAGTCGCTTCCGTCAGGTCTTTCCCACGACAGAGAAAGCAAAACATTGCCTACCATAGAGAAGTTTACTGATAGCGCAAGTTCCCATTCCTTATCATCAAATCTTAAGCGTTCTTTTGTTTTTCCGTCTATGACTTCTTCGGCTTTTGACAAAAGCTGGAAAAATCCGTCAAATTTGTTAATAGGTACATCATACCAGCCTGCTTTTTTATCAAGACGCGAACGCTGCAAAAGAAGCTGGAAGATTGCAATATCAATTTTTTCCTCTTCGTTTAAGATAAAGGATTTATCAGTTCTTTGAAGTTCAATAATGGCTCTTAAAATAGCTTCCAAATCTCTTATAACTTTGCCTGTTTCTCTGTCCATAACAAGTATGGAAAAGAAGTTTTGTCTTCTTTTGGGATTAAAATGGAACACATAGCGCCCTGTTGGGGCATCTACAGGCGGTACATATTCATCCGGATATTCTGTTTTTATTTTATGTACGCGTTCAAGGTACTCATCATAGACTTTGTCTTCTATTACCTTTAATCCGACTGCTATAGCATGTTTGCACCATTCTTCCTTTAAAGGACAGCTGCAATCTGCTTTTACACCGTTTTTGGTGAAGGTCAGGCTTGTTTCGTAAGCATCTTTAAAATTGCCTTTTACAACAGCATCAACACCGGCTATTTTGGTATCATATGAAAGAACTATGTCCTTTTGATAACCCTCATAGCCCCTTCTCCAACTGCCGGGGGTAGCTTTATCTTTGATGTATTTGTAGTTAAACTTGCAAACGCTCATTATTTTTTTATATGTAAGTAAACAAAAAATTGTTTAAACAAAAGAAAAACATTCGACCAACAAATCAGCCAACCACTCTTTTGCTCAAATAAACAACAGCAGCAAAAAACCTTTTATATGCTGCTAATAAAAATTATACACAAAATTTTTAAAATAACAATAGTTATTTTGGGGAACTTATGCAGCAAATTCCACAGATGCTGTAAAAGCCCGTTATTCTGAGGACTTCGAAGAAGCTTTTTTATTAAGATACTTCGTTAACGCTCAGTATGACGCTGTTTTGAAAATTTTTGGTGGAATTTGCTATATACATCCCTATTTTTGATTTTAGAGTTGCTGTAATTTTTATTTAGCAAAAAGTCTGCACATTTTTTCCTTGTAAAATTCTTCGTACCTGTCTTCAAGTATGGCTTTTCTTGCATCTTTAACAAGGTCTATTAAAAATTGGATATTGTGAATGCTTAAAAGTATCGCTGCGGTTGCTTCCCCTGCTCGATAAAGGTGTCTTATATATGCCTTTGTATGATTTCGGCAGGCGTAACAGCGGCAATTTGCATCAAGCGGCGAAGAATCTTTTTCAAACTCTTTATTTTTGATGATTTTTCTTCCTTCTGATGTAAAAAAAGAACCGTGGCGGGCATTCCTTGTCGGAAGCACACAATCAAACATATCAACACCGCGCAATATTCCGTCAAGTAAATCCTCAGGGGTTCCAACCCCCATAAGATATCTCGGTTTTTCTCTAGGAAGCAGAGGAGCAGTAAGTCCTACAAAATGGTTTTTAACGTCTGCCGGTTCGCCTACGCTTACACCGCCTATCGCATAGCCTACTGCATCAAATGTTGAAATAACTCTTGCGCTTTCTTTTCTTAAATCATCGTAAAATGCTCCCTGAACAATGGGGAAAAGCGCCTGATCATCGCGGGTGTGAGCATTAAAACAGCGTTCCAGCCAGCGGTGTGTACGCTCCATTGCAAGTTTTGCTTCTTCATACGTGCACGGATACGGGGCACATTCATCAAAAGCCATTGCAATATCAGCACCAATATCCTGCTGAATTTCCATTGAAATTTCGGGGTTTATAAAGTACTCGGTGCCTGTTTTGGTATCCTTAAATTTTACACCGTCTTCCGTTATGTTTCTTAAATCAGCAAGGCTGAACACCTGAAACCCTCCGGAATCAGTGAGTATAGGCTTGTCCCAGTTCATCCATTTATGCAGTCCGCCGAATTCTTTGATGAGTTTATTACCTGGCCGCAAAGACAGATGATAGGAATTGCCCAAAATAATTTGCGCCCCTGTATCTTTGAGATGGTCATTTGTCATCATTTTGACCGCTGAATTTGTACCTACGGGCATAAATATGGGCGTTTCGATATCCCCGTGAGGTGTATGCAAAAGACCGGCGCGTGCTCCGGTCTTTTGGTCTTCTTTTAATAATTCATAGCTGAAAAAGTCGCTTTTCATTATTTCATATCTTCCCAGACGTAATCCATCATTGTTTTCCAATCTCTACAGAGTTCTTCGGGTTTGAAATAAATATTTATTTCTCTTTCTGCGCTTTCGCAAGAGTCGGAACCGTGGATTGTGTTACATTCTTTTGTTTGTGCAAAATCAGCTCTGATTGTACCCACCTGCGCATCGTTAGGTACGGTTGAACCCATCATATGGCGCATACCTTCTATTACGTTTTTTCCTTCAACAACCATTGCCACAATCGGGCCTGATGTAATGTAGTTGATTAAATCCTGATAAAAAGGTTTGCCTTTGTGTTCTGCATAGTGCTGTTCTGCAATTTCAAGGGTAGGTTGAAGCATTTTTAAGCCAACAATTTTGTAGCCTTTGTGTTCAATTCTTCTGATAATGTTGCCGATTAATCCTCTTTTTACTCCGTCCGGCTTGATTGCAACAAATGTCTTGTCCATTAATGTCCTCCAGTATTCTAAAACCGCTTTAAACGCTGTAATCAACCCTTAATGCCTGTTTTAAGCGCGTTCAAGTCTATTGAAGCATAAAAAACCTTTTTAATCAAACGTTAAGTTTTTAGCAGTGTCTGATTTCAAGACAACACACAGCAACTGATGTATATATCATATACGGTTATTTTAAAACCAAACAAAAATAAATGTTACAAATATATTAAATATATCAAAAATGTTTAGTATTTTATCTGTCCTTTAAGTACAATAAATACAACAGATTAAAAAGGAATCGTTATGGATAGATTTGTCGGAATTATAGGTATTGTAGTTATTTTAGCAATTGCTTACGGACTTTCTAATAACAGAAAAGCAATTTCTCTAAAAACCATAATCCCCGGATTTATCCTACAGGTGCTTCTGGCTGTTTTTGTTTTAAAAGTTCCTATCGGACAAAAGATTTTTCATTACATTGGAATGTTTATACAAAAGATTCTTGATTTTTCAAATGAAGGCGGAAACTTTGTATTCGGCGTATTGACTAACAGTCCGGCGCGTATGGAAGAGTTATTCGGAGCCGGAACAGGTTTTATATTTGCGCTTAAATTGATTCCGACAATTATATTTATACTTATTCTGGTTAATATACTTTATTATTACGGAATAATGCAGCGTGTGGTTGAGTTTTGCGCCAAAATAATGTACAGACTTATGAATGTATCAGGTGCGGAGTCTTTATCAAACATTGCCTCTGCATTTGTCGGACAGGTAGAGGCGCAAATTATGATTAAGCCATACCTTGCAACAATGACTATGTCAGAACTTTTGGCTTCCATGACAGGTTCTATGGCGTGTATTGCAGGCGGTGTTATGGCAATGTATGTCGGTATGGGAATACCTGCGGAATATTTGCTTGCCGCTTCTATCATGGCAGCTCCGGGGGCGCTTGTTATTTCTAAAATAGTTTATCCAGAAACGGAAGAATCACAAACCAAAAACGAAGTTAAGGTAGAAATTAAAAAAACACATGTAAATCTCATTGATTCCATTGCCCATGGCGCATCAGACGGTATGAAAGTTTCTATTAACGTTATTGCCATGCTTATTGCACTTACGGCTTTAATATCAATGGTGGATTGGTTTTTAGGGCATCTCGGGCTGTTTCTTGTTAAATATCTGCATATGAATCTTGCGTTTATTCATATTGATTTAGCACACCTTTCTCTAAAGGAAATTCTCGGAGCAATATTCTCGTTATTTGCAATAGTTATGGGGGTTCCTCTTGATGAAGCCGTAAATGTAGGTTCTTTAATGGGGACAAAGCTTGTATTTAACGAATTCATTGCATATCTTGATTTAACGGCTTTAAAACCGATATTGAGTGCGAAAAGTATAATTGTTGCCACATTTGCTCTTTGCGGTTTTGCAAACCTCGGGTCTATTGCTATACAAATCGGCGGAATCGGCGAACTTGCACCGAACAGAAGAAAAGATTTGGCCAAATTGGGCGTGAAAGCTCTTATCTGCGGAACGCTGGCTTCTTATCTTTCTGCCTGCATTGCCGGTATTTTACTGTAAATTCAAAAAATATATGGACATAAAAGTACTTTTAACTAAATTTCATTACAAAAAAAAATACACGCCTGTTGAAGCAATAGGGGCGTCTTTTGTTTATGCCCTGCTGGCGTTTCCTTCGTTGTGTTATTTAATAACCGTTAAAATCCGTAATTTTTTATACAGAAAAAAAATCTTAAAAGGCTTTAAACCGCTGCTTTATACAATTTCTGTGGGCAATCTGACAACGGGCGGAACGGGGAAAACTCCGATTACTGCCGAAATAGCAAATTATTTTGTTAAAAAAGGTGAATATCCTGCCATACTGTCACGCGGTTACGGCGGAGAGCTTTCTAACAAAGAGGTTAATGTAATATCAGACGGCGAAAAAATAAACTATGAGGCCAAACAATCCGGAGATGAACCCTACTGGCTTGCGCAGCACTGCAAAGGGGCCGCCGTTTTGACCTGTTCAAACAGAGCAAAAGCAGCGCAGTTTGCCAAAAAAGAACTCCACTGCACAAAACTTATTTTAGACGACGGATTCCAGCATCAAAAACTTGAGCGTGATTTAAACATACTGGTAGTGGATAGTGAAAAACAATTTTCAAACGGATGTGTATTGCCTCTCGGGGCGCTTAGAGAGCCGATGACCGAAATAAAAAGAGCGGATAAAATTATCGTTGTTAACAAGAACTTTAATGACAAAAAAGCCCGTACTTTTGCAAGATATTTAAGAAAAAAATACAATAAACCTTCTTTTGTGTGTTCAATGGAACCTGATGAAATATACAACATTGTTACTGGAAAACCTCTTGATGAAACAAAAGCTGTAATTGCCTTCAGCGCAATAGCACAGCCCGAGCAGTTTTATAAATATTTAAGAAGATTCGACATTATGGAAACCAGGGATTTCCCCGATCATCATATCTACAGTGAATCTGATTTGAGAGAGCTCGGGGGTATAAAAAACAAATATGGCGCGGAAGCAATGATTACAACAGAAAAAGACGCTGTAAAATTAAAAGATATTGCAACGGATAAAGATGAGATTTATGCGCTTAAGCTCAAACCCTCACTGGATTTGAAAGGGCTGCTTGATGAACAGTAACAATAAAAAAATAAAAATTCTTGTTATGCGTTACCGTTTTATAGGTGATACGCTGCTTACGGTGCCGTTTTTAAGAAATTTAAGATACGCTTATCCCGAGGCGCAAATTGATATGCTGGTTGCGCCCGTATCTGGTGAAATTATTGAAAAATGCCCCTATGTTGATAATTTTATTTACTTTGATACAACAAAAAAACACCGTTACGAAAATAAAGAAGGTCAGAAAAAGAAAACTTTTTGGACATATGTAAAACTGCTGCGCGAACAAAAATATGACAAAGCTTATGTGCTCAAACGTTCTTTTTCCAGCGCTTTTCTTGCTTTTGCAGCAGGCATAAAAGAGAGAATAGGGTTTGATACTGAAGGCAGAGGCTTTTTGCTTACAAAAAGAGTTAAGTATGAAGAAAACCGTCACGAGATAGACTGTTTTTTAGATGTTTTAAAAGCTGACGGAATTGAAGTTAAAAACAATTATCTTGAAAACCGGATTGATGAAGAGGAATCCGCTCAAATGCGCGAGTTTTTAAACAAAAGCATTGCACCGGAGAATCAGCAATTGAAAAAAGTCATAGTACACGCGACAAGCGGCAACCGCAAAAAGGAATGGGATAAACAAAAATGGGCGCAGGTTGTAACATGGCTTGCTAATGAAAAAAATGCGCAGGTACTTTTTAACGGGACAAAAAACGATTCTCAAACATATGAAGAAATAATGTCTTATGTAAGAGAAGACTTAAAAGTGCAGCCGCTAAACCTCTGCGGCAATTTCAACCTGCGGCAGACTCTGGCTTTTACAAGTGAGTGTGATTTAATAGTCGGCTGTGACAGCGGAAATTTACATATAGCAGCTTCTGTCGGAGTACCGGTTGTTGCAATATTCGGGCCGATGAACCCTGTCAAATGGAAACCGGCAACAGAAAAATCGATTGTTGTAAAAACCGATTTACCCTGTCAGCCCTGCGGACTAAAAAAGGGGCATAAATGCGGCAGAGATTATCAGTGTTTGAGAGATATTAGTGTTGATACGGTTAAATCAGCAATAAATAATTTGTCCGAGAAAAATTCGTGATAAGGAGCAAGGCGACGTGAACGAATTTTTGGAGTGTCCCATTGTTCACATAGTGAAGCCATTTTTCAGGCTTCACCACAGTTCAGCCGAAAAAGAAGGCAAAGGTGAGCAGTGACGGCTCGAAGGCTCGAGGCGGCAACTGCGACACTAGATTAGATTATTATGATTTTAATATCCTCATACAAAAGGTGTAGTTTTTCATTTTCAGGTTTAATTTTTTAAAAATTTACCCGTTATTTTATATGTGAGCGTTATTTTTACACAGATAATATACGGATAAATAAAAACTTATGACTGAATCTTTGTACGGACAAGAAGCTTTTTTAAAAGTCGGAAATTATAACACAGATGTGTTTGAAGCGGTTAATGAAGCGAAAGATTATATAGCGAACAATGATTGTCCGTTTTTAAGTATTGATATTTCAGGGTTAAATGTGATAGATGCTCTAAAGGTGTGTGTATTGGCTTCTACTTATCATTTTGCAAAATACTGTTCCGGCCGCATAAGATGGTTCGTAAAAGACAGAAAAATAAAAGATCAAATTGAAATGCTTAAGCTTGATAATATAGAAATAGAGATAAAAGCATCAAAAAGAAATTATGCGGATTTTGGTGAAACACCGTTAAGAAACTTAAGACTTTGCCGTTAATTTTGAGACTTGATTTTATTTTGATGTAAAATAAAATATTATGAGTCAGGAAAATATTATAGAAGTTTGGAATGCGGTTTTAAATATTTTAGAGAAACAAATCTCTGAATCAACTTTTTCTACATGGATTTTGCCCTTAGAACCGCAATATTTTGACGATAACTGCTTTGTAATCCATACTGGGCAGGCTTTTGCCGTAAATCTTTTGAGAGGCAACCACTACAATCAGATATCAAATGCGATAAAAACCGTACTTAATAAAGAACTTGAGATTAAAATTATCTTTGATGAAGAGCTTCAAAAAAAGATAGAAAAAAAATCAAAAGCCCGTGTTGCAGCCGCTCAAGCCGCAGAACAAACTCAAAAGCCGAAATATGACAGCCTGACACAGATGCAGTCATCTAATTTAAACTTAAAATATAAGTTTGAAAATTTTGTAGTCGGTTCAAACAACAAACTTGCATATGTAGCTGCCAATACTGTTGCACAAAAACCCGGAGAAAAATATAATCCGCTTTATATATACGGCGGCCCCGGACTTGGCAAAACACATATAATGCAGGCAATTGGCCATTATATAATAAAAAATCGTCCTGATTTAAAAGTACTTTTTATAACTGCGGAAGAATTTGTCAATGATGTTGTTAACGCCCTTGCAAGAGGCGATGAAAAAACCAAAAACATGAATAAATTCCGCAAAAAATACAGAGAGGTTGATGTTCTTTTAATCGACGATATACAGCTTGTTGCCGGTAAAACAAGAACGGAAGAAGAGGTTTTTAACACATTTAATACGCTTCACGGTGCAGGCAAACAGATTGTGCTGACATCGGACAGAACCCCAAAGGAGATTCCGTCACTTTCAGACAGGCTTGTCAGCAGATTTGAATGGGGGTTGATGGCTGATATACAGCCTCCGGATATCGAAACTAGAATGGCTATTTTAGCCAATCTGGCAAAAGATTCCAATATAGAGGTGCCAAACAACATTATAGAGTTTCTGGCAACTGTTTATGCAAGCAATATAAGAGAGCTTGAAGGTGCATTTAACCGTGTAACTGCTTATGCCAGTATCAACGAAACTCCGCTGACAATTGAAAATGTCAAAAAAATTATAAACTATCAGGAAAAAGAAAATACGTATACTTTTGAGGGGATAGTTGATGAAGTTGCAGCTTATTACAATGTTTCGTCAAAAGATATAAAGGGCTCAAGCCGCAGCGCAAAAATTGCACAGGCAAGGCAGGCTGCTATTTATCTTTGCAGGGAGCTGACAAAACAGAGTCTGCCTGCAATAGGTGATTTTTTTGATAAAAAGCACACAACTATTCTGTATTCATATGACAAAATGAAAGAAGAGTTAAAAACAAACAACTCTCTTGCACATAGTCTGGCAATGATTGAAAAGCAGTTGAGTCAGTAATGTTATAAAAACGTCCGCTGCTGTTTGATTAATAAACAGCAAAACGGACGCTGTAAATTTTTAAATATTTGATATTATTTTTTTAATTCCTGTTTTAAATAAGCAAGTGCGTGCAATGCATTAGGTGTGCCGGTATATGGCATGCACTGGATTATAGCAGCTGCAATTGTTTCAGCGGAATTTCCAGCTTTTAAATTGCCTTTTATGTGACTTTTTAATGTAATATCATCGTCTTGTGCCACAAGCACGGCCAGAGCCAGAATCTCGCGTGTTTTTATATCAAGCCCTTTTCTCGTATAAAAATCGCCGAAACAAACTTCCGTCAGGAATCTTGCGGCTTCGTCCCCCATATTTTGAGGCAGCCCTTTCATTGCCTGTTTTATTTCATCGCCGTAGAGTTTTTCTTGAATTTCTTTACCTTTCTGGTAACGTTCATTTTCCGCAACTGTAGTGCCTGACTCCAGCGGGGTTTTTATTCCTCTTTCTTTAAACACCTCATTCAATACTCCGAGAGCGTTCAAAGTTTTTGGAAAACCGATAAACGGAGCACACTGATAAATTGCTTCTCTTACTTCAATCGGAGTGTTACCCGCATTAAGCGCACCGTTTATGTGTGCTTTAAGCTGGGGCAGAGTTTGCATTGTTGTCAAACACACGACAGTAATAAGCTCCCGTGTTTTTATATCTAAATCACCGACAGTAAAAACTTCTCCGAATATATATTTTTGAAGAATCTGCATCATTTCCACATCATTGCCTTCTGTTGCCATATTTGAACCGAAGAGCTTTTGCATATTTTCATTACAAATTTGAGTTCTTGTCATATTTTTGTCCTTCTTTTCAATAGGTGCCGCAATTGTTACAGCACCCTGCATTACAAACATTGCCAAAATCAAAGCTAATATCTTTTTCATCGTTTACAAAATTCCTTTTATGTCTGACACAATGAGTTCTTTAGTTAAATGATAGCGGTTGTAGAGTTCTTCTAACGGAACGCGGTCAGTAAACTCTTTTTTAGAGCCGAAATTGAGAACCTTCATTGAGGAATTGCCGTAGAATCTTGTAATTTTTTCGCCAAAACCGCCGTCAAGTTCGCCGTCTTCAAGTGTTATTACAACGCTGTGATCTTTCTTCAGTGTTTCAAGCATATCAAAGTCAACTCCGGTGAGGAATCTCGGGTTAATCAAAGTTGCGTCAATGTTCAATTGGGTTTTGAGTTCTTCTTTAACCTGGCGTCCTAATCCAAAGAAATTGCCTGCGGCTATGATTGCAACCTTTTCGCCTTTTTCAACAAGTTTGTATTTGTTAAGCTGCGAATAATCAGTGTTGTCTGCTGTTTCGTAAGAAACAACATCAGTTGACGGAACTCTGATAAACACTGTGTGTTCGTTCTGGTTATATGACCACTCGAGCATTGCAAGATATTCTTCTTTTGACACGGGTGAAAGATAAACAATATTTGGAATATTGCTTATTAAAGGAATATCAAACGTACAAAGGTGAGTCATGTCCGCATTTGATATTCCGCCCCAGTAGATAAGAACCGTTGCGGGAGAGTTATTTAAAGCAAGATCCTGTGACATCTGGTCATAGGTTCTTTGCACAAAAGAACTCATTAGCGCAAGCACCGGCTTAGCTCCGTTTTGAGCAAGCCCTGAAGCGTAAGCTATTGCATGTTCTTCTGCAATACCGACATCGGTATAATTTTTGCCCATTTTGTTGCGAAATTCCGGATTAAATTCGAAAACACCGGGAGTTGCCGCAGTGACTGCTATAACAGGTTCGCCTTTTTGCTTTTTATCAAGCAAAAAGTCTTTTGTTATTGAATTATAAGTTTCTGCCTGAACAGAAGCTTCTTTGTTGTTTAAAAAGCCCGGCGTTGTCCAGTGATAAGTTTCTTTATCAACTACGGCAGGTTCATAGCCTTTACCTTTTAAGGTGTGGATATGTACGACTGTCGGATGATTTGTGTCTTTTACTTTTTTGAATACGTCAATAAGTTTTTCTGTATTATTGCCTTCTTCAACGTAGTAATAATCAAACCCGATAGCTTTAAACACGTTGTTTTGTGCCTGTCCGTTTGTGTTTCTGAGTTCGGCAAGATTTTTGTACAACCCGCCGTAATTCGGAGCAATAGACATTTCATTATCATTAACAATGATAATGATGTTGCTGTCTAATTCCGCTGCATTGTTAAAACCTTCATAAGCTTCTCCGCCGCTTAATGAGCCGTCGCCGATAAGTGCGATAACGTTATAATTGTCGCCTTTTAAATCTCTTGCTTTGGCAACACCTGTTGCAAGACTTACGGAGGTGGAAGTGTGACCGATAACAAAATGGTCGTGTTCGCTTTCTTTAGGGTTAGAATAACCTGAAATTTCTTGCAAACGTGAAGAATCCACAAAACCGTGTTTTCTGCCAGTAAGCATTTTATGCGGATAAATCTGATGGGATACGTCAAAAATGAATTTGTCCTTTGGCGAATCAAACACATAATGCATTGCTATTGTAGCTTCCGCTATACCTAAATCAGGGCCTAAATGTCCGCCTATTGTGTTAACACGATTGAGAATTGCCTCTCTGATATCCTGTGCAAGTGTGTTCATCTCTTGCAGGGAAAGAGTTTTTACATCTTGTGGTGAATTAATTTTTTCTAAAACAGTCATTTATTATCTCCTTATAAATTTCTATCCTGTGATAATAAATATTGTACACTCTGATAGCTGCTATCAGGCAAGCCCCTGTTTTATTTTTGATTAATCTATTAAAAGAAATGATTTTAGTTTTCTTGCATTTTTATTTTTGTCAGAAGTTATTTCAAAATTTTTATATTGAGGGTTGTCCGTACCCTTGTAATTTAAAGAAGTAGAGCCGCCGCCGTCAAAGTTCATTGCCTTTTCAAGTCCGAGGTCTTCGCAGATTTTATAAAGCCCCGGCAAGGTCAATTTGTGATAAATGTTGGCAATAATAATATACACATCACCGTCTTTTATGCCGATTGCTGTTCTCGCGCATTTTTTAAGAGCTGTAATAGAGTCTCTTGTTACGTTTCCGTCTTTGTCTTTCATCACAAAATACTCTCTTGACAACCTTAAATCCGGATAAATCATAGGCCCTGCCTGTATAGAGTGTTTTATCTGACATCTGAATGGCGGTTTGGCGTTGTGTGCAGCAATATCATATTTTGTTTGTCCGTGACAGTCTAATACTCTGAACTCTGTTCTGTTTAAGACAAGATTTAAATAAGGCTTGATGCTGCTGTTTGTCATAAGACTGTTATTTGTAGTCGGGTCGAGTACTGTTTTTCCGTCTATTACTACATAAGAGCTTGTTTTTTTGTTATTGGGGTCAAAATATCCGGCATTAATAACAAGTTCTGCGCCGGTTTTGGCAAAAATATCTTTGTTAAACGCCAATGATTTTGTTATGTAAGGTCTTATATTTGCATTTCTTTCTTTAGGAATTCTTATTATGTAAAGTCCGTTGTCATTAGTAATTTCTATTTTTTCAGAGCCTCTGCCGGCAGGGCAGGCGCCGGTTGCAAAAATCATCGCACTGCAAAGCAGGCATAGTAATGTTATTAATTTTTTCATTAAGATTCCTCCGAAAGATTTTATAAATCTTTAATCTTTTTAAATATGAAAATGGCTATTAAAATAGCTATCGGCTGTATTGTTGATGTCAGATAGGGGCTTAGTATACCTTTTTCCGCACACATATCAAAAAACGGCAGTGTAATATAATAACCGAAAACGATACCTATGCCTATTACAAAGTTGACCAGTTTTTGTTCACGCGGTCTGGAAAATCCCAAAAGACAGCCCAAAATCGCAAACAAAACACATATTGCGGAATGGAAATATCTTTGCAGGTATTTATTCAGCATAAATCTGTATTCGTCATTAAGGTTTTCATCTTTAAGCATTTTTATGTATTCGGTAATTTCCGAGTTATTTAACTCACGTTCTTTCTTTGTGGAGTACGACATTATTTTAAATGCTTTATCTGCTCGGTAACCCGAGAGAACTTTTACATCAGGGATATTGCTAATGCTCTTGAAAACACCGTCTTTTGTAAGTTCGTATTTTTTTACGTTATGAACAACCCATTCGCCTTTTTTATAAACAGCATAATCCGATTGCAAAATACTGCTTAATACACTCGTATCCGTATACTGCGAGGAATCAAAATTCAGAATAAGCGGTTTGCTTATCATATCCCGATAATATCTCGGCACAACAATAATTTTTTCCAGCTGTTCATTAGGAGCTTTTACTGTATAAACAAAATGAGTTTCATAAGATTCGTTTTTTAAATCATTAATCCTTTTTTCACTGTAAGGAATCAATGTATTGTATAAGGAAAAACATATTACCGAGATAAAAATACTTAAAATGATTATAGGATAAACAATTCTCCAAAAAGTAAGCCCTATACCTCTTAATACAGTAAGTTCCGAGTCTTTACTGAGTTTGTCAAATGTGAATAACGTTCCCAGAAGCAAACCGACCGGCAGTGCTTTACCTACAATTTTGGGGACTTCATAAATTAAAAGCTGTAGCCCGACCCACGGTGTGTATACACCGGCCATTGTTCTTTTGATGACTTTTAAAAGAGTTTCCGGAGCTATCCACACAACAACAAACAGGAAAATACAAACAAGCGTAGCCGCAAAAACCTGTTTTGTAATATATCCGTCAAAAATCTTAAAGGGTAAAGATATTTTAGGCATTTTCATTACAGAGTAAAGTCCTTTCCTAAGTAGAATTGTTTTGCGACAGGGTCGTTAGCAACCTCAACACTGCGTCCCTGAATTTTTATTTTACCGTCAAAAATTACATAAGCCCTATCTGTGATAGAAAGTGTCGCTTTAGGGTTATGGTCTGTAATAAGTACGCCTAGACCCTTTTCTTCGGAGAGCTTTCTGATATTGTCTTTAATTTCTCCGATTGCAATAGGGTCAATACCGGTAAAAGGTTCGTCAAGCAAAATAAATTCAGGACTTGCCGCAAGCGCTCTTGCAAGCTCTACCCTTCTTCTTTCACCGCCTGAAAGTGAAATAGCCGAAAATTTTCTTTTTTCTTTCATGCCGAATTCTTCAAGCAAATCTTCGAGTTTTTGTTTTTTCTCTTCAGGTGTAAGTTTGTCGTTCATCTGTAAAACGAGTTTTATGTTGTCTTCTACGGAAAGTTTTCTGAAAATAGAAGCTTCCTGAGGCAAATAACCAATACCTTCTTTGGCGCGGATATTCATTGGTACATCGGTTAAATCTTTATCACCTAAAAACACCTTGCCGCCGTTGGCCTTGACAAGTCCTACAACCATGTAGAATGTTGTGGTTTTTCCTGCACCGTTAGGCCCGAGCAAACCTACAACTTCACCTTGATTTACCTCAAAACTTATATCGTTAACAACGGTTCTGTCACCGTAAATTTTTACAAGATTTTTTGCCGTAATTTTCATATTAAAATTTCCACCTTTATATCTAAAAAGGATACCACAAATCGGGGGAATTTTTAAATATTTTATGCTTTTTTATCTAAATTTTGCGGTTGAGCGTTTGAAATTGCCGGCGTTTTTTCTTCGGTATTATTTTCCGGTTTAAGACGGAATACCTTCATAATAGGGTGCAAAATTAAATGGCTTATTTCCGGTGCGAGAATTGTCAACCCGACAACCGAGCCTATAATAGAACTGAATTCTATTGAACCTTTGGCCAGATCAAACATTTTATCCTGTTTTTCAAGAGTCTTTTTGTGAATACCGCTTTTTTTGTCGGCGCCGATTAAATAATCAAGCAGTTTTGCATTGTTATCTCTGGGGTTAACAAGATCCTCTGTTATTAAATCAAGAAATTTTTTGTTTTTAGCAAGTCTTCTCTCTTCGGGGGTCATATAGGCAAGGTGGTGATAAGCCAGCATCTGCTTTGCATTTTTAAAAGCAGGCATTCCTTCTTTTTTAAATATTTTTTGAGCAAGTTTAAAACCGCCGTTTTTAAATATCGGAGGAATTATTGCCAGATAAATTCCAAAGCACAGCAACTGATACAAAAATTCTTTTGTGGCTGCGTATTTTCTTGTTTCTTTGTCGGTATTTCGGTCAATCAAAGTGAAGGCGGGTCTGCCTACTGCTTTCAGTCCTGTTTCTATTTTTACGCAGGAATCTGTATTTTGTGCAATGGTCTGGAAAGTATTGCTTGTAATGACGTTAACAAAAGATCCCAGCATACTAACCTCCTACCTTCATTCCGTAATTTCGCATACTTGTTATGCGTACCGTATCGAGCAGATTTTTGCTGTTTTCGCTGAGTTTTGGTGAATAAACCTGCATTGCCGGCAGAGGATTTGCGTTTTCTTTTATATCAAGTTTGGAATCTGTTTTTGGGTCTTTTTTGTTAAAGAATTTAGAAACACCGTCCATAATCGGTTTTAAAGTTAAATTGCATAAAACCGGAATGATTATACCGGCTGTCAAACATACACTCAGCAATGACAAACCGTTTTTAACTTTTTTGGGGCTTGCTCCTGTTTTTTTTGCCAGCGGAACCGCCAGAGGCAAAACGAGTTTGTGAGTAGCTATATAAGAACCGAAGGCAATAGCTTCCGTTAAACCTTCTCTAAAAGCCGCATATTTTTTGGATTTCGGGTCGGATTTTTTATCCATCATTGTAAAAGTAGGACGCATAACCCCTTTAAACATAGCGATTGCCAGTACCGCATACAAAGCATCGTTATGTTTGCCCAGTGATATACATATGTCTTTTAGTTTGTTATAAAGAAAACTGCTCATTATAAAATAATCTTTCTTATAAAAGGTTATTTGCTTTAAGTTGAAAAATAAATATTTGTGCTACCAACTGATTTAGGTTGTAACATTTTGTCACAATATAAATCTAACAATTTGTTATCGTTGCTTTGATTATGTCAGGTACTGCATCAAGTTCATCATATTTAATATCCGCTCTTAAAGAAATTCTTATCCTTGCGCTGTTAGGTGCTACTGTCGGGTGACGTACGGGCAAAAGGTAATATCCGTTGTTTATTAACTCTTTTGATACATTAACTGCGGTCTGATTTTCTCCGAGAATAACCGGCACAATGTGGCTGCACCCTGTAGTTTGTAAGTTCAAAGCGGAAAGCTTTTCTCTTAATCTGACAGAAGTTTTTATAAGTTCTTTTCGTTCGTGTTTTAAATTCGGAATAACTTCCGTTATCACATAATACGAAAATGCAATGTTTATCTCCGGAATCGCTGTTGAAAAAATCAACGGGCGGCATTTGTTAATCAAATAGTTAACCAAAACTTCGTGCCCTGTGCAAAATGCTCCCATCGACCCGATTGCCTTGCCAAAAGTACCTACGATTAAATCAATATCGTGTATACAGTTTTGTTCTTCCGCAATCCCTAGCCCCCTGTTTCCGTACACGCCGAAAGCGTGTGCTTCATCAACAATAAGAATTGCCCCGTATTTGTTTTTTAATTCAATCAGCCTGTTTAAATCGGCGATATCACCATCCATGCTAAAAACAGATTCCGTAACAATTATTGCAGTTTCATAATCGTTTCTGTTTTTTTGCAAAAGTTCTTCAAGATGTTCATAATCGAGATGTTTATACCTGAACATAGCTGCTCCGGAAAGTTTTATGCCGTCCAATATGCTTGCGTGGTTGAGTTTGTCACAAAAAACAGCGTCTTTTTTTGTGAGCAATGCTGACATAATCCCTGCATTTGCGTGATATCCGCTGTTAAAAATAAGTGCCTTTTCTTTTCTGTACAATGCGGCAAGCAGACATTCAAGTTTTGCATACACATAAGAGCTGCCGGTTAGCAGTCTTGAAGAAGCCGAGCCCATTGAAAAATCTGCAATTTTTAAAAAGTTTTTTAGTATTTTTCTGTCTTCTGCTATGCCCAGATAGTCGTTAGAAGACAGGTTAAGATATTTTTTATTATCTTCAAAAATGTATTTCCCTGCTTTTTTTAGCGAGATAAGTTTTCTGTCGCAAAAATTTTGTTTGAGTTCCTGCAATTCTTTTTTATATCTTTCAAACATAATTAATTCCCTGTAAAATTGATGATAATCCAAAATGCGGGAATAAGCCCCGCAATAAGCGTTAAAATTTGTATATTTGTATAAAAATGTACTTTCTCATAGGTTGCAAAGCGCCCTATGAGAAATGGCAAAAACAAAAACACAAGAAAAATTACGCTGTATATTTCTTGCCCCGAAAGCAGGTTGCATATGCAAAACCATATTATTGAAATAAAATAAATTGCAAACAGCACGCAAATTGCAACAGAAAAATATGCAAAAAATTTAACTGCGTTTTCATTTTTATAAAGAGCAATTTTGCCGACAACAAACCCTGTTATCAAAAGCAAATTTGATACAATCAGCAAGGTAAGCGGCAAAGGCATTAGTTTTAAAATATTTAAAACATTGATTATGTCAGACTGCATCAGACACCTGCGCTTTCTTTGACATGTTCAGCCTCCGGAGCATAATCAGACAGGCTGTTTAAAAAGTCTATTGAAGTTTTAAACACGTAATCTCTCTGGTTATCCATAACAACAAGGTGGTAGCTGTCTTCGAGTTCTATATATTTTTTGATTTTTGATTTTATGTTGTTATAAACAAACTTTGAACCTTTTGTACTGGTTAAATCGTCCTGTTTTGCGTGCATCAAAAGCACCGGTGCAGTGACTTTAGACATATTTTTGCGTGCAAATTTTGACAGCTTTAAAAGCTCGTAAATACAAGACATCGGGTAGTTATCAAGAGCCTCTGTATTTCTTTTTTGAAGTGCCGCTATTTTTTTTCTCAAGACCTCATTTTTTAACCCGTAGGGTTCTCTTTCCGGGAAAGAGTAATAGTATCTGAGGATTGTATGCAGCCCCAGCGGCATGAAAAAGTTGTACCACGGAATTGTCCAGCCGTCTAAATACAAAGTTGTGGAAAGAGAAACAATCCCTTTTACCTCTTTGTGCTCTGCTGCAATGGTCAGTGCCAACACACCGCCCATACAAAGCCCGCCCATGTAGACTTCTTTGTATTTTTCAGCAAGAGCTTTGTAATGGTCTACTGAATCGTTGTACCAGTCCTGCCAGCGTACGGTTTTTATGTTAACAGGGCTTGTTCCGTGTCCCGGCAGACAGTAGCAAAATACGTCAAAATCAGCCTCAAACAGAGCTCTGCCCATTTTTTTCATCTCAAACGGGCTGCCTGTCATTCCGTGAAATAACAGTATAGCTCTTTTGCATTGGTTTTTGTGTATAAATTCAAAATCTAAGCTCTGTCCCAAAGTTTTACCCTTACAAAATATTTCAGGCTTTTTCCATATATCTTTCAAACAATTGCTCCATAAGTTCTAAAGCCATATCAATCTCTTCATCGGATATGTAAAGCTGAGGAACAATTGTAATAATGTTTTTAAAATACCCGCCGTTATTGAGGATAAGGCCGCATTTTTTGCCGTTATAAGTCAAATCACCCTTAAGACCTGCTTCTATGATTTCATCGCAGAGTTCTCTGGCCGGAGTATATCCGTCATTTTCCGTAACTTCAACACTCAGCGCAAAACCGAGACCGTTTACTGTTCCGATATTTTTATATTTCTTTTCAAGAACTTTTAATCCGTCTAAGAATTTTTTCCCTTTGCGTGCAATTTCTTTTTCTAAAGTTTCTCTTTCCTCTTCAAATATGCACATAACCTCATAACCTGCACGTGTGCCTATCGGATTTGCGGCATATGTTGAGTGTGTTCTGCCGGCAGGGAATACTTTAGGGTTAATCAATTCTTCTTTTGCCCACATGCCGGCAAGCGGATTCATACCGTTTGTGATTGATTTAGCAAAAGTCATTGCATCCGGTTTTGCGCCAAAGTGTTCCATTGCCCAGAGTTTGCCGGTTCTAAAGCAGCCCATTTGAACTTCATCAACCATAAAGAGAATATTATACTCGTCAAGAACTTCTTTGAGTGCTTTAAAATAGCCTTTAGGCGGAACGATATATCCGCCGGTACCGAGGAGCGGTTCTGCTATAAAACCGCCAAATTCGCAATCTTTTGTTTTGGGGTCGTAAACTCCGTTGTATTCGCTTTCAAAAAGTTTTGCGAACTGTTTAACGCAGTACATTCCGCAAGTTTCACAGTTTTTGCCGTAATGGCAGCGAAAACAATACGGAAAAGGAACAAAATGTGCGGTGTCTGAAATATGCCCGAAATGTTCTCTGTATCTGTAGCTTGAAGTTACCGCGGTTGTACCGATTGTTCTGCCGTGATAACCGCCCATAAACGCGAACATTCTGGGCTTTTTGGTGTAATTGCGGATTAACTTTAACATATCTTCGTTAACCTGCGCACCGCCTACGTTGAATTGAACACGGCCTTTTATACCGTATCTGTCAAGGTTTGCTTTTGCAATTTTTTGTGCCAGCAAAGCTTTGTAGTCGTACAAAAATCTTGAAGAAATTTGAGGCATTGTTTGATACTGGTCAAGTACGGCATTTAGAACTCTTTTGTTTTTATACCCGAGGTTGCAGCTGGAATACCACATTTGTAAATCCAGATACGGCGTGTCTTTGCTATCGTACATATAAGAGCCTTCGCAGTCTCTGAATATGGTTTGTTCATCGTGGTAGTGAACGGTATCTCCCCAGGAGCAATATTCTTTATCTATTGCTTTAATTTCCTCATCTGACAACCGCATTTTTGTGCAGGGCATTTTTCTCTCTCCTTAATTTACAAAAGTTTTATATAATCTTTTATTTCTTTAAAAGAATTAAATTCTATCATGTTATCAATTTTAGTATTTTTACAATACTCCAACAGTCTGCCCTTCGCAAATAAAAAATCGGCATTTTTAGAAGCGCAAAAGTCGGACATTCCGTCCCCTGCGTACAATACACGTTTTGTAACAATTCTGTTTGTTTTTATTACATTACACTTGCAAACACCCGAGCGGGGCGTACAGGATTGGTCATAATTCGGAAAAAATGTTTGGAATTTTCCGTCTTTTATTTTTAATACGTTTGAAAATATTTTTATATCCGAAATATTGTAGTTTTTTAAAATCCGTTCTATAAAGTAATCAAACCCGTCAGAAACTATATAAAAATCAATATCTTGTGATTTTATATAATTCAGAAAATCAACAAAAGTTTCATCAATTTCTATGGAGTCGGCAAAATTGTCTAAAAGATTATAATCGACATTTGCAAAAAGCTGCATTTGTTTTTCAATACATTCTTTAGAGCCTATTTTACCTTGCAGCCATTCTTTTTCGGATTCAAGCCATTTATCTCCGGCGTAAACCCGCAAAAATTTATTCAGTGTATCTTCCTTTGTAATAGTGCCGTCAAAATCACAAAAGAATTGATAATTTTTCATAAAAAATCCTTTAGATTGTCCTATTGTAAAACAAACAAGATATCTAATCTAGTGTCGCAGTTGCCGCCTCGAGCCTTCGAGCCGTCACTGCTCACCTTTGCCTTCTTTTTCGGCTGAACTGTGGTGAAGCCTGAAAAATGGCTTCACTATGTGAACAATGTGTCACTCCAAAAATTCTGATATAAGGTCTTTTACAAAAATTCTGCTTGCGTTATTATAAAATAACAAGCAGATAGGGACTACGCACACTATGAAAGATATGTTAGATAAAATTCTTCAAATTGAAGAAAAATATGTTGAACTCGGTAAGATACTCTCTGACCCCGATGTTATAGCTGATTATGAAAAATTCAGAGATTTATCAAAACAAAGAAAAGCAATGGAAGAAACCGTTGAGGTTTATCATCAGTGGAAAGACAATACTGATGCAATTGAAGATGCAAAAGAACTTTTGAAATCCGAAAACGACCCCGAGATGAAACAGTATCTCCATGGAGAAATTGACTCTAACGAGGCAAAAAATAAAGAACTTGAAGAAAGAATGAAAGTTTTGCTTCTTCCTCGCGACCCTATGGATGACAAGGATATTATGCTTGAAATCAGAGGCGGTGCCGGCGGTGACGAGGCTAACATATTTGCCGGCGACCTTATGAGAATGTATCTGCGCTACGCTGACAAACAGGGCTGGCAATCACAAATTTTGAGCAAAACCGATTGCGAGGCAGGCGGCGTTTCAGAAGTCATTATCTCTATTAAAGGGGACAGCATTTATTCTAAATTAAAATATGAGTCCGGCGTTCACCGTGTTCAGCGTGTTCCGCAAACGGAATCTCAAGGCAGGGTGCACACTTCTACTGCGACTGTCGCTGTTATGCCGGAGGTTGATGATGTGGAAATTGAATTGAACCCCAATGACCTTGAAATTTCTACGGCTCGTTCAGGCGGTGCGGGCGGTCAAAACGTAAACAAAGTAGAAACCGCTGTCAGAGTGTTCCACAAACCGTCGGGGATTATGATTTTCTGTACGGAAGAACGTTCACAGCTTCAAAACAAAGAACGCGCTTTGCAGATTTTGAAAGCTAAATTATATGATATCGAAACTCAAAAACAAATGAAGGAAATCACTGACCTCAGACGCTCTCAGGTTGGAACAGGCGACAGGTCTGAACGTATCAGAACTTATAACTTCCCTCAGGGACGTCTTACGGATCACCGTATAAACCAGAACCTTAATGTTTGGACCGTTATTGACGGTGATTTAGACGAGTTGATTAATCTTCTTATGGAACACGACCAGAAACTTAAACTTGAAAAACTTGCCGAAATCAATTAACGGGGAAGACTTATGAAAGATTTTAAATCCGGTTTTGTAGCTGTTATAGGTCGTCCTAATGTAGGTAAATCAACGCTGCTTAATACTATAATCGGTCAAAAAATTGTTATAGCAACAGACAAAGCTCAAACAACCCGCAAAAGGATTAAAGGTATTTTTACTAACAACGAAGGTCAGATTGTTTTTATTGATACTCCGGGGATTCATAAACCGATAGATAAACTCGGTGAATTTCTTATGGACGAGGCAAAGTGTTCCATACCTGATGCGGATTTGATTCTGTTTATTGTTGATGTATCCGAGCCGGCCGGAGCAGGTGATAAGTGGATTGTTGAAAATCTGCTTAAAAAGACAAGTATACCTGTTATCATTGTGCTTAACAAAGTTGATAAAATAAAAGACCCTTTAAAAAAAGAACAAAACATACTTACATATAAAATGCTGTTTGAAACAAATCTTCCTACCGCAAGAATTTCTGCACAGACAGGAAGAAATATTGACACGCTTATTTCAACGATAATGCGCAAACTGCCTGAAGGCGCACCTATTTATGACGAAGATGATTTAACAGATGAAAGTATGCGCTCGATTGCACAGGAGATTATAAGAGAAAAAATTCTTTTGAATACTAAAGACGAAATCCCTCACAGCGTTGCAGTTATTATAGAAAAATATGAAGAAAAAGAAGATATTGACCGTATCAGTGCGATTATTCACGTTGAACATGACAGCCAGAAGGGCATAATGATAGGTAAAAAAGGGTCGATGCTCAAAAAAATCGGTACACAGGCACGGCTTGAACTTGAAAAAATGTTAGACAAAAAAGTTTTTCTTGAGCTTAATGTTAAGGTTTCAAAAGATTGGCGCAAAAAGACTCCGGATTTGGAAAACTGGGTCTAGAGGCATTACTTTTTTACTTTTTAACTTTATAGATTTTAAATTCGGAAGGCTGAAGTTCGCCAAAGTGCAGGCTGTTTTCGGGTTTTGAAAACTTAATTTCCTCAAAACTTCCGCCGCCGGTTTTTTCCGTATCTTTATAAACAAACTCTGAAACTATTGAGTAGTCACACGGCATTTGGACTGTTTTGTCGTAAACTTTTTGTCCTTCTTTTATGTAAGTGTTTGAAAATCCGTCATCATGGTTTTCAGTAACTTTTTCTGTCGGAGCATTGTAATTTGCCACTACAAGCAGTGATTCTTTAAGCGGGTCTTTTGAGATAAGCCAGCAGACAAAACCGTCATCATCCTGATTGACAATCTCGGCTTCGCCTTCTCTTGTTAAAACATTTTTCAGGGCAAATTCATTAATTGCATTGAATTTGTTAAAAAATTTGTAATTTTTGGCTCTGGGCATAGATATTTCAGAGCCGATAACGCTTTCAATTCCGGTTTTTGTGAAGGATTCATCTCCGTCTATAAACATAACCGGTCTTTGTGCGTTTCTGCCGCCGGGTAGAAACTTATACTTAAACCACTTGAACAAGGCGCCTTCTTCTCCGAGTTGACCGGGGTACTGGTCAATTGCTCTGAATTCGCCGTCTTGATTGTTATAACTTTTTAAAATAGAGAGGTTTCCGTAAATCGTATCAGGGTGTGCAATATTAAACTGCTCAAGCTCCTGGTTGTCATAAACAATCGCCTGCGGATTTTTAGAGAACTGTGAAATTATGTCATTTCCCCACAGTACATCAAAAGCCATATCCTCGTGATATTCTTTATAGTATTTGTCCCACAACATATATTCAGCTAATGTCGAAAAATGAGGTACTGTTTCTTTCAAAGCTTTGTTTGCTTCTCCCAGTACGGTTCTCGGGGCGCGATAGCTTATCGGGGTGTTATCTTTTTCGGAAACTTCATCAACAATATGGTCAATATGGTCAACTCTGAAACCGTCAAAATTGTAATCTTTTTGCAGGGTTTTGAGATAATCTATGTACAAATCAATGACAGGTTTGTTATATTCGCCTGATTCAAGATAAACAAAATAATATGGCGTCTGGCAGTCAAGATTTGCAAAGTGGGTTACGTCATTGCCTTTAAAGTCAAAATGTTTAAAGACAGGATAGTCGCCGGTTTCTGACATTTTATCAAAAACCGGAGTACCGGCAGAACACCACGCGCCGCCGGGTGCCGGCCAGAGATTTTCTTTTATAAGAGTCTGGATTGTTTCACCCTGTTTTGTAATATCGTTTTCAGATAATTTTTCAGAAGGTTTAAAACCGTTTAGCTCGGAAGTTATCGCTTTCACTCTTGTATGCAGCTCAATTTGAGAGTTTCTTTTTGTCATTTCATCGGAAAACTTTTTTTTCTTGGGCGCAATTATTTCATCAAAACGGTTGTAAATAGTTTGATAGTGTTCGGAAAGGTCGTTTGAACCTTTTTTGAGTGTGGATTTGTAAATATCTCTTACAATTTCGGCATCTTCTTTATCAAACTCTTCTTTAACAGTTTCAAATGCTTTATCAACCTCATTTTCTATTCTGGCAATAAGTTCGTTTATATCGTACCAGCGTGCAATAGAGGGATTAGCCAGAACCATTTTGGAAAATCTGCCTGTCTGCGGCAGTACGTCATAAATAACACAATGACCTGCAAGTTGTGCAAGTTTTATAAAAAGCTGAACCTGTTGTTTTGTATCAAGTCCGATATTTTTTGTTATTTTTTTATCTTCCAAAAGCGGGCTGACTTCACTGCTTACGGGAAGATACGCACAGCCGAATTCTCTCGGGTGGAAAGGAATAAGATAAATAGTTGTACCGAGAACGCCTTTTTCCGGCAGACCTGAAGGTAAAATAAGCACCTGTCTTAACCAGTCAATGAGTTTGCCGGTATCCTGTGTATTATTTCCGTTACCAAGCCCCGCAAGGTTGATTAGTTTTATATTATGCTGCTCTTTTTTTAGCCAGTTTCCGTTTCTAAAGTCAGCTCTTTGTGCGGGGGAAATTTTGTCATTTTCAAAGTTAAAAGTATTTTCTTCTTCAGAAAATACACCGTTTTGTTTCCATTTTATTTCCAGCCCGTACAAAACTTCCGCAGGAGAAAGTTCTTCTAAAGCTTTGATGTAGGGGTATGGCAAATATCCGTTTTCTTCTATAATAGATTTTAGTTTTGTCTTTTTGGCTTCTTCAAGTGAGTCAACCTCATACAATTCTTTTAATTTTGTATAGATTTCATTAATATTTTTATCAATTCTTTCTTCTTTCTTGCCGTTTTTAAGATTTTTCAAAAAAGAAAACATGATTTACCCCTTATAAATATCACTCTGGGGGTATAATAACATAATCAAAAACCATAATAAATAAACCGTAATGACTAAATTTGTCCGCAAAATGTAAAGATTATCTTTTTTTAGTGTAATTTAACACTGTTCTTTCGCTTATACCGAGGTTTTGGGCTATTTCTTTAATTTTTATTCCGTTTTTGCGCTGTTCTTGAACCTGTTGTTGAAGTTTTTGTTTGTGTTGTTCAAAAGCGTCTTTGAGGTTTAATTTATCAAGCAGCCTTAAAAATGCGGATTCTGATATTTGTAATTCTTTTGCAACAGCATATTTGCCTTTTCCCTCTTTTATTTTTTGTAATATAAATTCTCGCTGATTTTCTGTTTTTTCAGGCATTAAATTATATTTTTGTATATATCTGCTGCAAGTTTGTACATGAACATTTGCTTCTTTAGCAATATCTTTTATTTTTACGGAACAGTTTAAAGCCTTTTTTACTTGTTCAAGTATTTTTTCTTCTTTTCTTTTTGACATAAAAACGCCGTATTTAGGTCGTTTGGTGCTTACATTTTTTAGAGGAACACCCATTAATTGTGCAAGCTCTTTGTTTGAAAGTTCAGACATATACAAATTTTTTAATCGTTCTTTTTTCAACTGTCTGAGTCCGTTTGGAGTATTTAATTTTATCCATTTTATTATCCAATATTTTTTTACCCCGAGAGCTTGATGCATTTGTTCAATTGTTGCATTTTTTTCAATCAGCTTAGGGATTTCCGTATCAAGATTTACTTGAGCGCCTTTAACAGAGTCTTTAGTACGGTTTATCTTTGTATTTACGTTAAATTGATTAATTGGAGAGTTTGCCGTTAATTTTTGATATAACCCGAAAGCCTTGGCCAAATTGCAAAGTCTGGGAATACTTATACAATACTTTTGTGCAATTTTTTCGGCCGGCACACCTGAATCAAGTTCTTTTATCAGGTCTGTTTTGGATATAAAACCGCTGTCGGATAATTTTTTTGAAGTAAAACTTACATATTTTTGTTGAAACGGATAGGAAATTGTACTTATATACATAAAATTCTTTTCTTTCGGCTAACAATTACATTAAAAACCCAAAAATAAAAATTTGACGATTTTTGAATAAAATTTTACAAAAAAACACCTCTCTTTTTAATTTGAGAGGCGTTTTTATTTTTAAGTATACATAAATTTATTAGCAGCAAGCTTTAGATTTGCACTTTGCAATTGCATCTTTAACTTTTTCTACAATTTCTTTTTGCTCTTCTAAAGTTAATTCAGCAAACATCGGCAAGCTCATAACATGCTGTGTATCATATTCCGTATGCGGCAAATCGCCGAGTTTGTAGCCAAGGTGAGCATGAACTTTTTGCATATGCAGCGGAATCGGATAATAAAGCATTGCGCCTACGCCGTTTTCTTGAAGCATTTTTTGAACTTCATCTCTGTGAGGAACTTTTATTGTGTACTGGTGGTATACGCAGTATGTGTCAGGAAGTTCTTTAGGTGTTTGTACATCAGGACAGTCTTTAAAGAGTTCTGTGTATCTGTGAGAAACTTCGCGACGCATTTTGTTCCATTCATCGATGTATTTCATTTTTACTCTTAAGATAGCAGATTGAATTTCATCAAGACGGCTGTTAACCCCGATTTCATCGTGGTGGTATCTTACGGCACCGCCGTGGTTTCTTAAAGCGACCATTCTGTCTTTAAGGTAATCGCTGTTTGTTACAGCCATACCGCCGTCACCCATACCGCCTAAGTTTTTGGTCGGGAAGAAACTGTAGCAGCCGATATCGCCGAAAGAACCTACTTTTTTGCCTTTATATTCGGCACCGATAGCCTGACAGCAATCTTCGATTACGTAAAGGTTGTGACGTTTTGCAATATCCATGATTGCATCCATATCAGCAGGTTGTCCGTAAAGGTGTACAGGCATGATTGCTTTTGTACGCGGAGTTATTTTAGATTCGATTTGAGTTACATCCATATTAAAGGTATCGGGGTCGATATCAACAAAAACAGGTGTAGCTCCAACAATTTCAACAGATTCCGTAGTCGCAACAAAGGTAAATGCTACAGTGATAACTTCATCACCCGCACCTATATCAAGTGCTCTTAATGCAAGGTGCAAAGCGTCAGTACCGGAGTTAAGTCCGATAGCGTGTTTTGTTCCGAGATATTGTGCAAATTCCTGTTCCAAAGCTTTTGTATTCGGGCCTAAGATATAAGCGCCTGAACGCAATACATCAACAACAGCTTTTTCAATTTCTGCCCCTGTTTGTTTGTATTGTCTTTTTAAATCAACTATAGGAATCATAAAAAACTCTCCTTTTCCACATACGTCTTCCTAACTATTCTTTAATTTTACCACTGACTAAAAATGCCTTTATAAAATCTTTACAAGTATTTCAGGCTAATTATAAAGACAAATTGAGTTTGGGGATTTTTATTCTAAACACACCTTCTATATCAAGACTGTTTATAAAAATGTTGATAAGAGTACCTGGTTTTACGTTTTTAAAATCTTCAATGTCGGGAATTATTCCGAGAATATTTGTGTCAGAATACTCTTCTATAAGTTTTGGTGCGGTTTTTATCGCAATATCGCTGGTACCCCGCGGGTATCTGTTGATTATAACCCCTGCTACATCTATACCTGCTTGTTTTGCTGCGTTTATCGTCAACAGGGTGTGATTTATTGTCCCGAGGTCAGGTCTGGCAACAATCAAAAGCGGTATATCAAACATTTTAGCCACATCAATCATCAAGACCTCTTTTGCCACAGGCACCATCAAACCGCCTGCACCTTCAACAAGAAGGATGTCACAGTTTTCTTTTATGGAGTTATATTCCTGTTTTACCGTATCCATATCAATTTCAACGCCGTCAAGTTCTGCCGCGATGTAAGGAGAGGTAGGGGCTTTTAAAAGATATGAGCAAAGTGTTTCTATATAAAAATCAAATTGTTTTACATAAGCCAGATCAGGCGAAACAAGAAAGCCGTTTTTTACTTCAGCGCCGCTTTGAAAAGGCTTGTAAACTCCGGATTTATAGCCCAGTGACTGCATTACCGCAGCAAGACCGGCTGTTACGACAGTTTTTCCTACATCTGTATCCGTTCCTGTAACAAAAATCTGCATAGGGCTACTTTTCCTTTGATTGTTGTTTTTCCAGCTTTTGAATGTATTTTAATAAGTCAGAAATTTCCCGCGGTTTTATATATTTAAACTGTCCTTTTTTTAAACCCTGAATATTTATTGTTCCGTGAGAAATTCTCTTTAATGATATAACGGGAAAGCCTAAAGCGTCCAGCATTTTTCTTATTTGTCTGTTCATTCCCTGATACAGAACTATTTGAAGGATAGTATTTTTCCCTTCATAATCAAGTATCATTGCGTCAGCGTAAGCCGTTTTACCTTTTTCAATCTCCATACCTTTTGCCATTTGCAACAGGTGCTGCGTGTTCATCCTGCCTTCTGCCGCTACTCGGTACACTTTGGGGATTTTAACGGAAGGATGGGTCATTTTGTTTATAAAATCACCGTCATTAGTCATTATTAAAAGACCGGTTGAATCTTTATCCAGACGGCCTACGGGCTTGAGGTCTTTTACTTCGTCCGGAAGAATATCGTATATTGTTTTTCTCCCTTTTTCATCACTCATAGTTGTGATATAGCCGGCGGGTTTGTAATACTTTATATAAACAGGGACAGTTTGTCTAAGAGGTTGATTTTTTACGGTTATCTTATCTTTTTTTGTAACAAGAAAACCCATCTCTTGAATTGTCGTGCCGTTAACCTTTACAAAGCCTTGTTCAATCAGTTCGTCTGCTTTGCGTCTTGAGCAAAATCCTGTTGATGCAATAAATTTATTAAGTCTGATTTTTTCCGGTTTTTGATTTTTGGGCTTAAACATAAATAAACTTGGCTTTCTTATGATTTATTTTCATGATGAACAAAAACTCGTAAAATTGCAAGTATATTCAATTGACTAACCTGTCCGCATATAAAAGGGATAACAACAGGCAGGCTGTGGGGAATCTGTGATTTACTGCAACAAAAAATGTAGCAAGCAGGTAGGTTGGGCTTTTAGCCCAACACTTCATAATTTCTTATTCTCTGCCGATTTTCCAGCGAAGGCCTGCGGATAATGACACACCGTTACGTCCGCCGTTGTGTATCATCGCCT
>CALUTJ010000017.1 GCA_944323685.1 Candidatus Gastranaerophilales bacterium
TTCGCTCACTTCGTTCGACACCACAGCCGCTCAAAATCCGCTCTTGGATTATTGACGTTCACAAGGTTTAGTATTCCGTTTCGAATTTTTATTCTAAAAATTCTTCACTGCATTAACCTTGTTCACATGGCTGTTCGCTCACTTCGTTCGACACCACAGCCGCTCAAAATCCGCAAAAAAAAACGGCTTAATCTTAATGATCAAGCCGTTGGAATGAAAATTTCTTTTGCATTCCTCGCCATTGTGTGGATTTTGTGAAGTGTGTAGTGTGAAGTGAAGTGTGAAGTAAATTAAGTAAGTAGTAAGTTTTTAAATATTTTTTGTTTCTCTAATGTTTAATTAATATCTCTAATGTGTTTATGTGGTGTTTAACCGATGTGGTTTCTTTTCTCTGTCTCTTTATATCTCTCGTACTTATATAAACAATTTTTCTTCACGAAAATTGCCATATTAAAGTCATAAAAAGTATATACTTGTAACATATCTTAACACATATACCGAAAATCCTGTTAGCACAAAGCTTTTAAATTTTTAAACAAAATAGTTTATTATACTTTCAAGTATTGATTAATTATTTTAAAGTGTTTTAATTAACATGCAAATGCAAATCATTTGCATTAATGTTGTTTTATTATGTTTTATAAGGATATGCATCATGCCAGTATTACCTGTATCATCTTTTAAATCCGGCGCAAAAGTATTCGGAAAATACCTTGACCAGCCGGCGCTTGTTGAAAAGTTATATAACGTCATGCCCGCTGTGTTAACGGGTACGGCTGCGGGTTACGGAATATATGACACAATGCATTCTCCAAAAGAACAACGTAAAAAACGCGCCGTAAAAAATGCCTCGGTGTTAGGTTTTACGGTTGCTTCGGCATTGCTTGCAACAAGAGGTTTAAAAATAAAGGGCAAAGAAATTTTTGAAGGGATAATAGAGCTTCCGGAGTCTGATAAAGAAGGCATTGCCAGAGTTTTAACCAGACCTTTAAGCCAAAAAGCAAGACAGCTTGTTGAAAAAGTTAAAGAAGAAAAAGTACTTAAATTCGGCGAAGTAAAAGAGCTTATGAATGAGTTTAAAGAAAAATTCAAAGACGACAAACTTATCTCAAAAGTTATTCCCGATGCCGAAAGCGAAGCCCCTTTTGCCGACCTTTTAAAACTTTCATGGCTCGGGCTTATACCGGTTTTAGGCGGTATAGCAGGCGGTGTTGTCGGTGATAAACTGACAAAAGATGATTGGAAAAAACAATTTCCGGACAAAGTAAAAGAAGGAACTTACCAGTATTTGAATAATATTGCTCTGTGTAACGTTGGTGCCGGATTAGGTGCTTTGACGATGAATGCGTTCAATGTAAAATCCAAAACAGCGCGATTTGTTGCAATGATGAGCGGTGTTCTTGGTGTGGGGCTTGTTGCAGGCAGTGCTATTGCTAACTTTATCGGTAAAAATTATATCAACCCGCTGTTTGAAAAAGACAAAAAGCATGAACACAAACCGTTTAAAGAAATGATTAAAAATCTCAATTCCGAAAGACACCCCGAAGCTCTTGATGTGAGCCTGCATCTTGACGATGTGGCTTCTGTCGGCTTTGTATCCGGCTTAAAATGGATAGGCCCCGTATTGCCGATGTTATATTCTGTATCGGCTTATCGTGCCGGTATAGGCTACAGAAACGGTCATGAAAAGCAACTGCACGGCGCACAAAAAACAGATTCCGCTAAAACTGTTGTATAGTTTGATAGTTATAAAAGTATTAAGTTTTTTAAACAAAAGTATAAATTTTTGCATTTTGCTATAAAGTTTTTGCTCTGTCATGCCGATAATAATTATACGGAAGTTAATAGGATTAAGCCATGACAAAAGAGAACTTTAACAAATCAGAAGAAAACGGAGTATCAGTCTTTTCAAGAAGTGCAGAACTATTGGGTGATGATCCGTTAGAGGAAATTTTTGCGCTTAATTTGGGAGATTTTTTGACGGAGCACTTAATATCAGATGAGCTCGCACAAAAAATTAAACAACATGATACAAGGGATAAATCAGAGAGTCTGAAAAAACAGTTAAAAGAACTCATTTCAATTTATTCCATAAATAATACCCTCAGTGTGCTCGGTTTCACTAATAAAGAGGATTATGTCATTTACAATTCCATTGCAAAAACAATTGTGCAAATGATTGATGCAAAAGAGTGTCATATCTTCCTTGCCAATGAGTATGCAACGGGCATGGAAAATGATTCAACGGGTATAGTGCTCGTAGGTTCATCAATCAGTCCTGATGAGATTATAGATTGCGACAACCCTGAACTTATCCATATTGCTATGCATTACGGTGCGGAAAATGCAGGCGTAATTATGCTGCTTCCAAGGGAAGGGAAAAAAATATCCGATGAATTTATAAAATTAATACAGGTTACGTCAAGACTTTTTGCGATATCAATGATTTTGCAAAAACTTACTGATGAAACATCAAAAGTAATGGAAGATCCGGACGTAACAAGTACGGAATTGCAGCATTACCGTGCGGAATTGACTGCCGTAATAGGCGACCTCGGCGCGGAACAACAAAACTTTGTAGAAATGCTCGCAAAAGCCGTTGACGCCAAGAGCGAATATCACAACAACCATTCTGGACATGTTGCAGATATGGCAAAAATGCTTTGTGAGTATCTCGGCTTAAACGAAAAAACAAAAGATTTGATATATTATGCGGGACTTTTGCAAAATATCGGCAAAATTACCCTGCCTGAAGAATTGTTTAACAAAAAAGAAAAACTTTCCAAAGAAGATTGGGATGCTTTACAAAACCACCCCAATGTCGGAGTTAGTCTGTTAATGAGTATTAACTTCTTATCAGAAGTTATTCCTTATATCCATTACCACAAAGAACGCTGGGACGGCAGAGGCGAACCTGAAGGTTTGAGCGGAAACAGTATTCCTCTCGGTTCAAGAATCATTGCTCTTGCTGATGCTTATTGCGCGTTAAGAGAAGACAGACCTTACAGAAAAGCAATGAGCGAAGAACAGGCTTTGAATATTATCAAAGAAGAATCTGAAAGCAAATGGGATCCGACGCTTGTTAATGCCTTAGAGTGTCTGTTATCCAAATAGTTCCGGTGTGCAAAGAAGAGAGCTGTAAAAATTAATTATGATTAAAAAAATTCTGGTTATACTATTTGTTCTGGTGATGTTTACACCTCTAATCTCTTTCGCTGCCTCAAAAAAGAAAGTGGGTTACGTAAACATTACTTATGAAACGGATGACAATTTTGTTATAAAATCAAAACTTTATTATCCTAAACAAAAAGCCGCCGTGTATCCGGTGGTCGTATTTTTGCACTCAATAGGGTATTCAAGCGAGTACTGGGATAATCTTGTTAAAGATTTTGTGGATGCTGGCACTGCCGCGCTTGTTATTGATTTAAGAGGCCACGGCCAGAGTGTCTATGACTCCGATTTCAGAATCCGTTCCTGGAGATATTACTCCGACAAAGATTTTGCAATATATCCTAAAGATGTTAAGGATATTTTAAAATATATTGCAAGCAATTATAAAGACATTTCTACAACAAAATATGCTATTGTCGGAGCGGATATAGGCGCAAATACGGCAGTTCTTGTCAGTGAAAAAATGGTTAACAAGCCTAAAGCGCTTGTGCTTATGTCACCTACCAGTACTTTTAAGGGGCTTTATATCCCCATATCAATGACCAATTTGGGTAATATACCTATAATGTCCATAGCCAGCAATAGGGATAATTATTCTAAAAAAGAAGCAAATACTTTGAAAAAATTTGCTCAGGCCGAATACAATCTAAAAATTTATCCGCAGGGCGGAATGGGAATGCTTATGCTAAAAGCAAACCCGACAATGAGTAAAGATATTGTCAACTGGGTTATGCCAAAATTAAAATAACGGAAGATGGCAATTTTATTTTTTTACATGTTTTAGCCGAGGTATGGCTACTAACATTAATAATACAACCGGCTGCAATTTTTCAAGGCCCGAATATCTACAAAAAATATCGTTTAAAGGTTATGATGCAAGACCGTTAAGCGCTGTCGTTATGACGATTAATGACGAGCCGGATTCGATAAATATAATAAAACAAATGTCCGACATAGGAGCAAAAGAAGGTTTTAGAGTATATTTTACAAACCAGACAAACAAATTGTACGCAAATTTGGATACTATAAAGAAATTTTTTAAGATATGCACTTCCGGATTTTCTAAATGGGCGCAGGATATGGCTGTTTTAACACCGGAAAACAGAGTTTTACAGGATTCTATAAGAATAGATGCCGATTTTGCAAGAAGGGTGGCAAGTCTTACAAAAGGAAAATATACGGACTGTGATAACTATATAGAAGGCGGCAATTTATTCTTTGTTAAAAACGGAGACAAAGAAGAGCTCTTTGTCGGCGAAAACGAATTGTTGAAAAACAGTGCCGATTGTTTAAAACAAAAATACGGGGTATCAAAGGTTATACCTTTACCTCAGGCTGATTTCCATCTGGATTTATTTATCAGACCTCTGGACAACAAAAGAGTTCTTGTGGCCGATGACAGGTTAACGATTAAAGCAATTAAAAAAGCTATTGAAAATATTGCTAAATATCAAATTTCCAAAACTTGTACAAAAGCCGAGATAAAAGAGCTTGATGACGTAAAAAAAGGTTTAAAAACCATGTTAAAGGATTTTGAGCGCGATGTAAAACATACAAAAAATCCTAAAGCGGATGAAATTGCCGGCGTATTGAAAGATAACGGTTATACCCCGATTATGGTTCCGGGGCGGTTTTATTATGCAATACCCGACAAAAATAAAGACGATTTAGTCCATTCTCTCAATTATATGAATGCGGTTGTGCACAAAAAAAACGATGGCTCGCTTGTGTTTGTAACCAACAAATCAAATTTAAACAAGGATTACGGGTTAACTTCAGAGATTTCCGAAAAGATAGACTTTGATTTTGAAAAAATGTTTATAAAAAGTGTTCAACCTTATATAAAACAAGAAAACATCTATTTTGTGGAAGGAACAAATAATAAAATAGCAAGGCTGCTTGAAACAGAAGGCGGCGGTATCCATTGTTTGTGCAATGAAATTCCTGCGCAAATCGGTCAATAACATGACTTTTGAAAAAAAATCATTAATTTAGAGGAGTAGATTTTATCCTCTAAATGTATGAAAATTATGTGAAATCGTGCATCAGAAGTTAACTTCTACCGTAATTGATAGTATAATCTAAAATGAGGCAGGAAAAAACTATAGATGGATTTTCAGAAAATACTCGCAAATAAGCCATTACTGTATGGGATAATAGGGGGACTTGTAGTCGTTCTTGCACTGTTTATCACAGTGGGAATTGTTGTGTCCTCAAACAATTCAGGTGCGCCTAAAGCGGTAAAAGAAAAAGTTATTGACCAGCCTCTTGACCTTTTAACTACGGATAATCTCGGTAAAGCTATAGAAATACAGGCTCTTCTTGCCAGAGAAGGCATTACGGCCGACAGACGTATGGACGGTCAAAAATCTGTATTGTATTTGAAAAAATATACAATGACTCAAAGGGACAGAGCGCTTTTGGCCATTGTAAAAAGCGGTCTTGTTGACCAGAATATCGGTCTTGAAATTTTTGATAAAGGCGATTTCACTTCAACAAAAGAAGATAAAAGAATCCGTCTTACCCGTGCAATTAACGGTGAGTTATCACGTTTAATAAGAAAAATTCCGCCTATAGAAAATGCCTCGGTATTTGTTTCCATTCCCGAACAGGTAATGTTTGAACAGGATCAAAAACCAATCACCGCAACTGTCCAAATAGTTATGCCAAGCGGCGAAAAACTTGATAACATGAAGGTTAAAGCAATAAGAAACCTTCTTTTGGGCTCCGTTAACGGACTGGAAGCGGAAAATATCTCTATTACGGATACAAACGGTAACGTATATGATTCTATAGCATCGGCTGACGATGATATGCTCGCAAAGCTGGAAGAAAACGACCAGTACATGCAGGCTAAGGTTAAAACACAACTTGATAAATTGATAGGCAAGGGCAACTACGCCGTTACTGTCAGCACATATTTAAGACAATCCCCTATGCAAAAAGATGCCATAGATTTTGACCCGACAAAGAAAACTTCTCTGACCGAGCAAACCTTCTCCGAAGGTTTGGGCGACCAAACAAGAGATACAAATAAAGGTATCAGCGCTGTCAGCGTTTACCTGCCTAACGGTTTACCCGCTAATAATGCTGATTCAGCCCAAAACAGAAGCTATTCAAGAACGGCAAGAGAATCACAATACGGCGTGCCTAAAGTTCAAACAAGCGAACTTGTTAAACCCGGTACAATAGAAGATATCTCTATTGCCGTAACACTTGAAGAAAGTGCAATTCCTGCCAATATGACGCTGGAGGAATTAAAAGAACTTATTGCAAGAGCAGCTTCTCCGAAAGCTAAAGCCGAAAACGTCGAAATTGCATTTTCAGATTCTGTTGACCCGTTCCTCGCAGGTGACAAACCTGAATCTCTGCCAAAACCGGATTCTACAGGCAACCCGTGGTGGATTGCTATAGCAATGATACTAATCGGCCTCGGTGTCGGGCTTAAATTCCTCTCTGACAGAGTAAAAGCTGCTCAGGAAAAACAGAAAGAAGAAATCGAAATGCTCAGAGAAAAAACCAAAGATCAAGAAAAACAAATCAGAGATGTAAATCTCAAAGCGGCTGAACTTATCGAAAGACAAACTCAGCTTGCACAGGGTATGCTTGAACAAAAACAACAGGCAAGAACCATACCCGAACTCAACTCAACTCTTGCGGATATAGCTGCGGAACTCGAAGGACTTGAAAACGATGATGTAGCTGACCACGTAAAAAGCTGGATTGAGAAAGCGTAAGCCGGTGTGAAGCTTTGCAGGGCTTTCAGAAGTGAAAGACCGAAAAAGCGAAACAAGTCATAAAAGCAATAATATAAGAGTATTATCAGCTTAAGAACAACAAACAGGGGGAGAATAAATTGCCAATAGACGGTTTTGATTATAAAGCATTTGCCAAAAACCTTTCCGATCAGGTAGGGCCTGCTTTGCCTCCGGATTTGGCTGATGCCGATAAACAATATATTGTAAATATTGTGCATAACTTTTGCTATATGGCAGGTGAGGCTCTTGCCAACGATACTACAGTGACTTTGAACGCTGATCAGGCATGTATCATCACCCAGTTTATAGGCGAGTGGTCTTTCCACAAGGCCATTGATATTATAAGGAGCAATATTGACCCTCAATTCAGGGACGGTATTTTGCAAAAAATAGCTTTTACGATATTTGAAATTGCAAAAACCGCAATTATGAAAAATATGCCCCAGCCTGATATGATTGCAGTTGTCGAATTTCAGGTAAAAAAGGCCTATACGGAAGCATTGGAAGAATTAAAAAACAGGGGTATCCTGACAGATGCACAGGTTGCTGAGGCATTAAATCATTCAAATATAGATGAGATGGCTCAACAGGCGGCAGAACAGGAGGCCCAGCAACAGGCACAACAGCAGGCACAGGCTTCCGCGGGTAATCCTCAGTCTACGGCTGTAGCTGCAAACAATGATTATGCAAACAGCATAAGTGATGTAAAAATCCTTAAACTTGCCACATTTGCCATTGTTTTAAGATATCTTCCGCCCGATAAACAGGCAGGATTGCTTGAAAGGTTTGACGAAAACGATGCGGCTATCCTCAGAGATTATGCGGCAATGGACGATTTGGAGCATAAGCTTGACCCTAATGTCGTTGCAAAGGGATTGAAAGAGATTAGAAATTCACTGCCAAAATCTAAAAAAATTAATCCCGCAAGAGTTAACCAAAAATTATATAATATTGTAAAAAATTCGGATATTTCCAAAATTTCTAATATTATTGGTAAAGAACGAAAAGCAATAAAAGACTATGTTGCCAACGCATCATCGGGTAACAAAAATTCGCGTATAACACCTCGTATTGCGGATATAATCTGTAATCACCTTGAAGAAAAGTTAACACGTTAATAAACCCGCAGGAAAAATTAACGGATGATAATAAAAAAATACAACCAGAAAAAAATAGTAAAAGCGCAAATAAAACAGCCGGCACCGCCTCCCGCTCAGGAGATTGAGCAGGAGATTGCCGAGCAGCCTCAAACGGAAGAGGCGTCATTACAAAGTCAAGAACCTGAAGCAGCGCCTGAGCCTAAAGAGGATAAAACAGATATTTTTGCGGGGTTTAATTTTGATGAAATTGAATTCAGTCAGCGCGCAGAACGCCGCCGCGGCGACAGAAGACGCGGATATCGCCGTATAGATGACCGTAATTTGATTTCAAGAGCGCAGCAGGAAGCCATTATGATTAAAGAACAGGCTTCTAAAGAAGGTTACGAAAAAGGTCTTATCGAAGCTCACTCATCTGTAAAAACACTTAAACATGCTATAGAAGAGTTTTTTACATATAAAGATGAGGTTTATAAAAAAGTTTCGGAAGATATTTTGGATATATCATTAAAAGTTGCGGAAAAGATTATAAAAAAAGAGGTAGCAAGCGACAGAACGATACTTGATGCAATTGTTAATGATGCGTTGAAAAGTCTTGCTAAAGACGAAAATAAAATTATACTTAAAGTAAATCCGACAGATGTTGAATATACCAAAGATATTGTGCCTAATCTTTTGTCTTCGGGACAATTCGAGGCAAAAATCTATGTGTCGGGCGATAAAGATGTAGAAGAAGGTTCGGCAATTATAGAAACATCAAACGGCATTATTGACGCAAATATAAAAACACAGCTTGAATTAATCAAGGAGGCATTTAAACAAATCTAATGGCAGGTGCACAGGGTTCAAATACAATAAGTGAATTATCATTGGCGGTATTCGTTGTAGCGCTGATACTTATTTTGCTTATAGAAGTACCTACCTGGATTATAAACTTTTCAATTTCATTGAATATTACACTCGGTATCGTGCTTTTAATGATATCGTTGTATATTCAAAAGCCCTTGGAATTAGCGGCATTTCCGTCTATTATCCTTATCGGTACAATGTTCAGGCTTGTACTGGGTATTGCTTCAACAAGACTTATTCTTGCCAAAGGTGAGGCGGGTGAAGTTATCCACGCGTTCGGAACGTTCGTCACAGGCGGTAACATGGTCGTTGGCGGTGTAATCTTTATCATTATTACGATTGTTCAGTTTATGGTAATCACAAAAGGTGCCGAACGTATCGCTGAGGTTTCGGCAAGGTTTGCATTGGATGCTATGCCCGGTAAACAGATGACAATCGATGCGGATTTTAACGCAGGCTTAATTTCACCTGATGAAGCGGTAAAAAGACGTGAAGATTTACAAAGAGAATCAGCTCTGTTCGGTTCAATGGACGGTGCCATGAAGTTTGTAAAAGGTGATACGATGGCAGGTATTATCATCGTAATCATCAACATTATCGGCGGTTTGTGTATCGGGGTTTTACAGCAGGGACTGCCTGTAGGCGATGCTGTTTCTAAATATACAATCCTGACAATAGGTGACGGTTTGTCCTCTCAGGTTCCGTCATTGTTAATGGCTATTTCAGCCGGTATCGTTATGACCCGTGCGTCAGCTGCCAGCCCGAGCTTGGCAACAGATGTTGCCGGTCAGATTTTGAGCAAACCGATGAGTTTGTTCTGTGCTGTCGGCTTCTTGCTTTTGATTGCGGTAACAAGCCACTGGACAGGTTTGCCGTGGCTGCCTTTTACAATATTTGCAATAATTATCACAATTGCTGCATTTTCTGTCCTTGTTAATCAGGATGTACAGGCTCAACTCGGACAATTGGAGAATGTTAAGCAGAACATGCAGGATCTTGTTAACCCTAACAAAATGTACGAACGTTTGGGGGTTGATGTATTGAGTTTGCAGGTTGGTTCCGGCTTGCTGCCTATTGCAGACCCCGATCAGGAAGGTCAGCTTCTTGCTAAAATTGCGGCATTGCGTCAACGTGTAACTGATGAGCTGGGTTATATTATTCCAAACATAAGAATTATGGATTCGTCTGCATTAGATGCAAACGAGTATTTGATTTCAATTCGCGGTAACAAAGTTGCCAACGGTTTTGTATACCCCGGCAAACTTATGGTTATTGCCGACCAGTGGGATTCTACGGGCAAACCGCCGCCGGCTGATACAATCGTAAATATTGATCCTACATATCAGGCTAATGCTTACTGGGTGGATCCTTCTCAAATTGATGAGAATGATCACCTCACGGCTGTTGACTCCGTTGACGTAATTGTTACCCACCTGCAAGAGTGTGTAAGAAAATACGTTGATGAGGTTATGACAAAAACTGATGTCCTTAAACTTATGGAGCTTGTTAAGTCGCAAGACCCGACACTTGTTAACGACCTTGTGCCGGCAATTATTTCCACAAGCGATTTGAGGAAAATCTTTGTTAACTTAATCAGAGAAAAAGTTTCTATCAAAGATATCATATTTATTTTTGAAAGACTTTGCGATTATGCAAGGTTTTCCAAAGAACCTGATATTTTGTCAGAACGTATAAGAGCAGCTTTAGGCCGTCAGATATGTTTGTCTAACTGTACGGAAGACAAAGTGCTTTATGCTCTTACACTTTCAAGTGAATGGGAAAAAACACTCGATGACAGCTGTCAGAGAACAGAGCTCGGGACAATGTTTTTGCTGAACCCGATGCAGGTGCAGGAACTTATCGAAACAACTGCTTCTACTCTTATGAGAGCGCACCAGACAGTCGGCAGACAGCCTGTTATTCTCTGTTCACCAAGAATCAGACTGCCTTTGTATCAGCTGCTTGAAAGACATATTCCGACAATTGTTGTTATTTCTTACAGTGAACTTATTACGGATATCAGGGTTGAAGCCGTTGATACAATCGGTGAAATGTATTCTCCCGATTACCAGTAAGGATGAAATATGCTTGAGCAATCAACAGAACGTTCAATTGAATATATGAAAAAAAGAGCCTATGAAATAATAGACTCTACACCGATGTACCAGTACAAAGGTTCCGTATCAAAACTGCTGGGCCTGACCGTAGAAGTTAAACTCCCCGGATTAAAAATAGGTGATTTGTGTTTTATAGAAACCTATAACGGTGAAAAAAAGCCCGCGGAAGTTGTTGCTTTTAAAGGTGATACGGCCCAGCTGCTTTTGTTATATGACGGCGCCGGTATCGGACAGGGCAGTCTTGTACAGACAGTCGGTACACCTATTATGCTGCCTGTCGGCGATTTTTTACTGGGACGTTTGATAAGTCCTATGGGCGAACCCATAGACGGCAAACCGCTGGATACGTCTAATGCAAATTTTGTTTCAATAGACGGGCCTGCACCCAGTCCTTTTGACAGGCCGATTATCAATACAATGTTTTCAACAGGTGTAAGAGCCATAGATGCAACCTTAACAATGGGGGCAGGACAGCGTATGGGGCTGTTTGCAGGTTCGGGAGTAGGTAAAAGTACAATGCTCGGTATGATTGCCAGAAACTCCGATGCGGATGTTAACGTTGTTGCACTGATAGGAGAACGCGGCAGAGAGGTAAAAGAGTTTATTGAAGATTCTCTCGGCGAAGAAGGGATGAAAAAATCCGTGCTTGTATGTTCAACAGGCGACCAGCCGCCGTTAATTCGTCAAAAATGTTTGCAGGCTGCAACTTCTGTATGTGAATATTTCAGAGATCAAGGCAAAAAAGTTTTCTTAATGACTGATACCGTAACCCGTTGTGCGATGGCAGGGCGTGAGGTAGGCCTGTCTATCGGCGAACCGCCCACTATGAAAGGTTATCCGCCTTCAATTTTCTCATGGCTTCAAAAAGTTCTCGAGCGTGCAGGAAACAGCCCTAAAGGTTCTATCACCGCTCTTTATACGGTACTTATGGAAGGTGATGATATTAATGACCCGATTGTAGATACAGTGCGCGGTATTACGGACGGTCACATTTTCTTGAGCAGAAAAGTTGCGGAGATGAACCATTATCCGGCTATTGATATTTTAGGAAGTATTTCACGTCTTATGTCGGCTATTGCAACACCGGAACATAAGGAAGCCGCGGCAAAAATGCGCCGTGCAATGGCTCTGTATCGTGAAAACAAAGACTTAATCGATGTAGGTATGTATGTGGCAGGCTCTAACCCCAAACTTGATATTGCAATAGAGATGATGCCGCAGATTAATGCATTTTTGCAGCAGAGAGTTTCTGATTCTGTTTCTATGGAAACAACTATCAGCACGCTTATTCAGATGATGTCACCCGTGGATATTTAATATAGATATTATACTTATTTTTTCCAATAAGGTTTAAAGAATTTTATTTTTTTTATTGTATCCTGATAATTTCCGTTAAAAACTATACACCTGTCATCTATGTGTACAAATGCAGGAACTTTTGTATTAGTCACACGATTTATATATTTATCCAGATTATTTTCTTTTAGCCATAATTCAACAAGTTCTTCTTTTCTTGTAGAAAAGATTACAACAATATACTCAGCCGCAAGTTGTTGCAAAAATTCTTCTGCCCCTGTTTTGAGAGGTGGAATAATATTTTCTTCATATTTTCCGTTATAAGTATTTAATACACCGTCAAGGTCTAACAAAATAGTTTTCATATCTTTCACATAGAAATAATAAACATTATGGGTTCTATATATAGACAACCTTAGTTTTATAATACATCTAAAATTCTATATATGGAACGCACAAATGTTGATAAAGTAAAAATATTAATCCAATCTATCGCAGAAGTTGTAAAAGAACAAAGAGAACTAAATGCAAAATCACAACGACTTCTTGCTGATGAATTTGAGATACAAAAATCTTTATTAAGCAGATTGGAAAATGCAAATAATGAACCTAAAATCGGTTCGTTATGGATTGTTGCGGAGGCATTTGGGCTTAAAGCTTCTGATTTTTTCAAATTGGTTGAAGAAAAATTGCCAAAAGATTTTAAAATTTTAGATTAATTTAGCAGATTATCTGCACATAGATATTTCTTGCACGGGGTTTGTTGTCAAAATCTATTAAAACAATCTGCTGCCAAGTACCGAGCAGCAACGCCCCTTCTATTAACGGTACTGTTATTGAGCTTCCGAACATAGCTGCTCTTATATGCGCGTAGCCATTGCCATCGTGCCAGGTGTCATCGTGGTGATAGTCTTTGTCCATCGGCGCAATTTCATCCAGCACCTCCGGCAAATCTTTTACAAGTCCGGGTTCATATTCTATAGTCGTGATTGAGGCTGTGCTTCCTGCAAGTGCCACAACCACGTTACCCTCTTTTATATTGTGCTGATACACGGCAGATTTTACTTTCTCCGTGATATCGATTATATCCGTAAAACCACGCGTGTTTATCAAAAAATGTTCGGTATAAACTGCCATTTTATTACCTACTTTATTTCTCCCTTATATTTGTAATCGGACATACTTTTTACCCTGAGTGCAAAATAAGGTGTTTGTTTGTCTTTTTCTTTCATAAACAGAACAAATGTGTTGTTAAAGAAGAAATTTCTTCCGTTTTCGGCGGTCATTATAGGCATAGACATTGTCATTATGCTCATTACGGCTTCGCTTTTGAGTTTTACACCTGCATTGTTCATGCTGAATTGCACTGTTTGCAAAGCTTTGTCGATATAAAGGCGGTCTGTATTTTCAATAAGTTTTCCGCACAATACATCGTAAGAAGCATTCTGTTTTATGCTCATATACGGTACTTTAAGCTGGTCGCCTGCAACAAATTCTTTGTTGCCTTTAAACTTTTGTGATTTTTTATTTAAAACAGAATACAAATCAGAGAAATTTTTGCGCGAATTTGTTCTGTATAAAATAACTTCGTCTTTATCGGAATTTAACGCAACTGCATAATCCCACGGATTGTTGTAGAAAAGTACTCTTACGTTTTTATACAAACGTTCGCTGCTTTTTTTATCGATCCCGAAATAAGAAACTGGTTCTTCGTCTTTGCCGAATTTTTCTTTTGCCAGTACATCAAATTTAGGCGAAAAATCAAAGTTTTTAATCAGCATTGCATACAAAAGATAGGCTCTGTTTTTGCTTGTCCAGTTGATTTTGTCCAGAAGTTCGCTTTTTTCGTTGAACTTTTGCATAATTGCATCTTCGATTTGTTTTTTTAAAGCGAGGTCTGTTTTACCCCAGGCAACATAGTAGGAATCCTGCGATATCATATCTTTTGTAAATTCCTGTTTATTCAAAAGATTTGCAAGTTTTGATTTGTAATTTTTAAATTTAATCGGGCCTTTTACAATGTTGTCGGAAAATTCATTCCATACCATCTGGAAAGTACCGACCCATAAAACGTTTTGAGATTCAGGCTTTTGTGAAAACGCTGCAAGCATTTGAACCTGTGATGCCTGAGCCGCACAAAAACTGCCTAACAGTATGATTGCAAACAATGCGGTAAGTAATTTTTTCATATTTTTGCTCCCCTTAAACGATTTGTTTATTAGTATAAACCAAATATAAAAAACTTACAGATGCTGTTGTGTAAAAAATTAAAAAATGTGTCAATTTTTTTTAATAAAAATACTTTATAAATATAAGGTTAGATTAATAGGATAGGTTTATGATTAGTATTGCAAAAACAGCTATGACTTTGGGCAGAACGCTCTACACTACCAAAACGACAGGAGCAAGAGCCACTACTCTTTTTGATGAATTTTGTAAAACAATGAGCAATCCTAAAATTGTAAATAAACATGCTGCAAGAATAGAAGAGGATATAATCCAAAAACAAGAAGATTTAAAAAATATTGTTGATGAAATACTAAAAAAATCGGGTGTAGATGCACTTGCCCCCGACAGGGTAAAAGGTGCAGGTTCGACTGCAAGTAAAATTCAAAAAAAGTTTAACAGCTTTAAAAACAAAGACTATGATTCGGTAAGAGAACAAATTCAAGATGTTATTTTAGGCAACGGCCCGAGAGAACTTGTTGGTGATTCCTACGGGTTCAGATTTATAATAAACAGCGAAAAAACGGGAGCTAAAAGAAGCTCGACAAAGTTATATGAAAGTATTCTGGATTGTCAAAAACAACATAAAGATACCTTTAGCTTAACAAGTTTTGAAGATTATTACGGACAGGGGATAAAACCGTACGGCAGCGAAGCAATAGCGGATAAGTTTGCTCAATTGCAATACTCCACTCCGTCAGGAAAAATAAAAGAAACTGTTGCCGCCTTTACGGAAAAACCGTCAGGTTATACCAGAACAAACATTAACGGGCGTATAAACGGAGTTAATGTAGAGATTCAGGTGGGTGGTAAATATACAACAAAATGGGGAGATGTTGAACATATTCTCTACGACATGCGTCAGGGAAAACCGCTCGACATGTCACACTATACACCGGAGCAAAAAGAACTTGCGCTAAATATTCAAAAAGCTTATCAAGAGGTACTTGCAAGAAAATCCGGAAATACCGCAGCAAAATTTTCTGAAGTTTACTTAAATAAAGTTTGGGAAACATTCAGAAAAGCGGAAATTCAAGGTCTTCAAGAACCTATATATCCTCCGTTTCCCGATGGATATCCTCAAATTTTAAAAGTTGAAAATATTTTAAAATTGGCACATGTTTAATATTTGTTACAATTTGCAAGTTAAGTGGAAAAAATTATATTTACAGGTATTAAAATAAACAAAAAGGATTCTTTGTATGAATAACTTACAACTGAACGACAATCATATTAATTTCAAAGCAACACCGGAAGAAATAAAAAGTATACAAAAAGCATGCTTTAATCTGGCAAACAAGTCAGTAAAAAAAATATCTAAAGAACCTGTCGATGTTGCAGAAATAGGTAATAAAGCTTATATTTCGAGAATGGAAAAAGGCGGACAGTCAATTGTAAAAATTGAACTTGATAACAATAACGGCGCCAGGGCTTATACTTTAATTAAAACAGGAACTCCGGAAGCTACAGAAAGCTTTTTGGCTCTGCCAAAAAATGTGGAAAAAATAGCGGATGTTATTGACTCTTTAAAAGAAACCATTAAAAAGACAACTGCTAAAGAATCATATACTGATATTTAGTTTATTTTTCTTCTCCTGCTGTGTTAGCCAGCTTAGGAGTCGGAACGTAAGAAGCGTTTACTGAGAGTTCTTCTTTTTTGTTAAACCAGAGGAACTTTTTCTTCTTTTTTTGTTCTATTTTTTCTTGTTTAGCGGGAGTACTTTCCTTTGAAAGTGTTGTCTGTGAAGGTGTAGACGGGGTAAAAGCGTTGGTTAAAAGTACATCTACATATTTTTTATCCATATGAGCAAAATCAAACAAGATTACACCCGCTGTTTTCAGTTTTCTGCTTTCGTGAATCTGCCTTAGCAAATCGTCGGGGTTTCCGTTCATAAAGGTTACAAACAATCCCGGATATATTTTCGTTTTAGGCTTGGAATTGATTCTTATGTCGTTTATAAGATAGATAGCCGTATCTTTATCGCAGGTTAATATTAAGGGGGTAAAACCGTCCACATAGTTGTAATCAGACCAGGTTTTCCAATCTTGCATTTTTACTTCCATGCTTTTATATCTGTCAGGGAAAATTACGGCAGTCAAAGGAATATTATATTTTGAAGTTAACTGTTTTGCTTTAAATACAAAGCTTGTAATTTTATTCTGGCGATATTTTGCCCAGGCATCCCACAGCGGTGTACCGTATTTTATGTCGACAGGGTCAACATTCATTGCCTGTTTAAATTCGTTTCGGGCATATTCCGTATACCCCCAGTTAGAAAGCTCGTAACCGGAAAATTTTGCACTGATACTTTGCGGGTATCTTATGTAATCCAGATTTATTCCGTCGGGTTTGTAGCGGGTAATAATTTCTTCAAGCAAAGTCAAAAGATATGTTTGTACTTCCGGATTAGCGGGGTCGATAAAATAGCCGTTGTGCTCGGATAAAGAGGCTACAGGTGTGGGCGAATCGTACTTCATTTTTGTTCTGTTTGCCCATTTCGGGTAAACAGAAATTACGTTCATTGGATTATTCATAGGGTTTTCTGGCCCTGCGTAGTATGTTTGGAACCATACATATATTTTTAATCCTCTTTTATGGGCTTCTTCTATCCAGATACCAAGCGGGTCAAAACCTATAAACTCTGGTCTTTGCGGTTGGACGCCGTATTTTGCAAGGGTTTCTGAGGGGAATATTGTTTTGCCCTGATAATAAGTTTCTAAAAATACGGTTTCAATTCCGTATTTTTTTACTTTATCCAGAGTTTTTCCTATTTCTGCGGGAGTTTTTTCAGTCGGTCTGAGCCAGACTCCTTTAAACTCGTTTTTGTAGTAAGGCAGTGCGTATTGCATTGCTTTGTTAGCCGCATTAATAGCCATCGATGAATATTTTTGGGTGTCATCAGGATGTCTGTTAGCGCGTTTAAGATTGTCCAGAGCTTTTGTTATGTAGCTGTGAGCAACCGAATCGTCGTAGTAGATGTCGTTATCTTTGTAATAACGCATCATCTGGTCAATTTCTTTAATTTTTTCTTTTGTTGCAAATATAAAACTGTCATTAGTTAAATATGCGTTAATCATTTTGTGTCTGTAATCGACATAAATTTTTGTACCGACAGTAAGGTTTAAATTCATCCAGGTTTTTGCTTTGCCGTGGCCGCTGATTACAAAACCGCCTTTTGGAATAATTGAGTCAGCACCGCTTATTCTTACAACTGTTCCGTTTAAAACAATTGCCTCTGCGCCGAACTCATTAGTACCTGTTCGGGGGCCTACTCTGTGCGTATATATAACAAGCTGGTTTGCACCTCTGCCCCCCGGATAAAAGCCGCCGTTTTTTGCAACTCCGGATATCGGGTCAATAGCACTGATACGGAAAGATGACTGAGACAATATTCCTTCAGGTATGGGGACGGCTGTTGAAAATTTTTCTTCTGCGTCCTCCGTTTTTGTTTCAGTTTTTGGTTTTTCTTTTTGTATGTTGTTAGCTGCCGGTTTAGGCTCCGGCTTTTTCCCCCATAGTTTAGCTTCAACACCTGTCCCGCCGGACAGCAGACAGGCAATAATTACAACTATTGAAAATTTTGTAAGGAAATTTTTCATAAGCTTATTAAAAAAATAACGTAGTCTACAATTATATTATCGGCCATTTTTAGCATAACTTTATTAATAAATAATTAAAATCAACTAATTAGAGCATATTTTGTATTATCATGAGAATGTATGAGAAAAACAATTTGCATAACGGAGATGTTAACGCAACATGGAATATAAAGATTACTATGAAATATTAGGTGTAAAACGGGATGCCACACAGTCTGAAATAAAATCTGCCTACAGAAAACTGGCAAAAAAATATCACCCTGACGTAAACAAAACTCCGGAAGCTTCTGCTAAATTTAAAGATATTAACGAAGCTTTTGAAGTTTTGTCCGATAAAGATAAAAGAGCCCGTTATGACAGCCTTGGTTCAAACTGGCAGGCAGGGGCAAACTATACACCTCCTCCGGGGTTTGAAAACTTTGGTTTTGGCGGAAACGGCGGCTACAGTTACAGCAGCTCGGGTATAAACTTTGAAGATTTAGGCGGTTTCTCCGATTTCTTTAACAGTTTATTCGGCGGCGGATTCAGCTCTGCGTCTTCGCGTTCAAGAGGCGGTACAAATTCTTTTTATGAAGATTTAGGCGGCTTCAGCTCCCGTGCCGGCAGAGCTTCTGCTAAACAACCCCAGAAGGCATCTGTTGATTTGAATATCACTCAGGAGATTAGAGTCAGCGCTAAAGACATCTTTAACCAGAAACCTGTCAGCGTAAGAATAAATAATCTTGAAAAATGCACAAACTGTTCGGGTGTAGGCTCAATGTGCAGCCAGTGCCACGGCACGGGGTTTGTTACTTTTTCAAAAACGTTGAATGTAAAAATACCTCCGGAAGTTAAAGAAGGTCAAAAAATAAGACTCAAAGGCGAGGGCAAGTCTGCTTCCAACGGAATGAAGGGTGATTTATTCCTTGTGGTAAAATTTGCGGATAAAGACTATACCATAAACGGCTGTGATTTAACAAAAACCATAGAAGTTACACCTGCACAGGCTGTTATAGGAACAAAAAAAGAAATTCAAACCCTTCACGGGAATATAAATATAAAAATTCCGCCGAGAACTTCCTGCGGGGCAGTCTTGAGATTAAAAGGACTCGGCTTGCCTAAAAAGTCAGGCGGATACGGCAACTTGAACGTAAAGATAAATCTGGCTGTTCCTAAAGATTTAACTGATGAGCAGATTAAATTATACGAGCAGCTATTAAAAACAGAATCCGTATAATAAATTAAAAAACGGCTTTATTTAAAAGCCGTTTTTTGTTTTAATCTTTTATTCAGCAGTGGCGACAGGGGTTTCACTGCTTTGTGCGGGTGCTGATTCCGTAATTTCAGCACTTATATCAGCCGCCTGACCTGTTGTCATACCCTCTTCTTCTGTTTCTTCTTGTGCTGCGGGGTTAACTATTTCTACCCCGAGATTTTTTAAAGCCTGAGTCGCTTTAGGAGCAAGAGCCGTGTCGGGGAAATTTTCTAAAATTGTTTGATAACATTCAATTGCCTCTTTTTTGTATTCGCGTGAGAGATACAAATTGCCGGCTTTGTAATATAAAGGTGCAAGGGTTAAATCAGGTGAAACCAGCATCTGGTTATCAAGTTTTATTTTAACTTCAATCATTTTGGCGTTATCTTCCGGCGAAAATAAAGAGTTGGAATAAACTTTGCGTGTTAAATTGTCAATTGTTGTTGTCATAGCATTTATATCATCTTGAGTGATAGAAGCAGCTGATTTTTTTGACTTTCTTGCAGCCTGAGAATCTTTTGCCGCCATTGAAAATACAAGCATACCTATTATCAACAATACTAACGTCTTTTTCATAATTTATTCCTGATAGTTATATACTCCCCTGATTATATTTTATTATAAATAATTTTTTTGTACTCGACCATATGGTCAATTATTGTTAATTATTGGAAAAAAATAAAATAATAATCTATAATAAACTGTAATGCATCTTTTAGTTATCGGGTCGGGGAAATTAAATGAAAAAAACAGAGTCGGCTGTCTCAGAAAATTCGGACAAAATTTACAGAAATATTCTTTTGTTTTTGCAAAATAAAACACAAAATTATGAAAACCGTGTTGCACTCGGAATAAAAACGAATAAAGGCTGGAGCGAATTTACTTATAAAGATACAGGGTTGTTGTCACGCAAAATTGCCTGTTATCTTATTAAAAACATAGGTGTCAAAAAAGGCGACCGCCTTGCCTTATTATCGGAATCCCGTCCGGAGTTCGGGGCAGGGGTTTTTGCGTCAGTACTTTCCGGCATGATAACGGTTCCCCTTGACATAAAACTTACAAAATACGAACTCAAATCAATATTGGATGACTGCAAACCGGCTGTTATTATTGCCTCTGGACAGTTTTTGCAAACAGCAAAAGAGCTTGCAGACGAAATTGATTCTCTAAAATATATTATTTGCCTCGATGAAGCAGATAATAATGTCTTGTCTGTAAACAATCTGCCCTGCGAATATGAGGCAAAATGGCGTCAACGAAGTTCAAAATCCACAGCTTTAATCATTTATACATCAGGTACTACAGGTTCACCTAAAGGGGTCGAAATAAGTTTTAACAATATGCTGACCCAGCTGAGCGATTTATCCGATTTGTATAAAAAATTTTTTGGCAACAAGCAGATAACCTCTCTGCTTTCGATTTTGCCGATGAATCATCTGTTTGAGCTTACTGTAGGCTTTTCAATGATTTTGAGCTGGGGGCTTTCAATATACTATACAAAAAGTCTCAAGCCTAAAGATATACTTACCGTTATGCAGGAAAAAAATATTAATTTCATGATTGTTGTGCCCGCATTTTTAAAACTTTTAAAAACCGGTATTGAGTCAGAAATCAAAGCATCACCTAAATATGCACAAATCCTGTTTAAAATAATGTATGCATCAACAAAATTTATCCCTTCATACAGTATAAGAAAATTGATGTTTTATAAGGTGCACAAAAAATTCGGCGGAAAATTTTACGGATGTATTTCAGGCGGGGCCCCGCTCGATGTTGCCGTGGGTGAATTTTTTGAAAGAATAGGGATAAGAGTTTTTCAGGGGTACGGGTTAACGGAAACCAGCCCTGTTGTCAGCGTTAATTATGATAAATGCAGGGACATTGCCTCTGTTGGAAGACCGCTAAACAGTGTCAGGGCCAAAATTGACTCTAACTCCGGTGAACTGTTAATAAAAGGTGCCTCTGTAATGAAAGGATATTACAACCGTCCTGATTTAACAGAAGAAGCCTTTACTCCTGACGGGTGGCTGCATACCGGTGATATAGCGGACATTGACGAGGACGGACATATCCATATAACAGGCAGAATTAAAAACATGATTGTTTTATCCGGCGGAAAAAAAGTTTTCCCAGAAGAGGTGGAATCCGTGCTGGAAAAAAGCGACAAATTTGCAGAGGTATGTGTGCTCGGTTCTTCTAAAAAATCAGGAACAAAAGAAGGATGCGAAGAAATCGTTGCCGTAATTGTTCCGAAAGAAACATTGCTTGACAAATATTCCGATGAGCAGCTTCAAGCAATAATAAGACAGGAAGTAAAAATTTTGTCTTTACGGCTTGCTCCGTATAAAAGGCCTGTTAATATTGTCATAAGACGGGAGTCTTTGCCCAAAACCACTACAAGAAAGATTAAACGTAAAGAAGTAAAAGCTCTGGTTAATGCATAAAAAAGGTGAAGCTTAAGCTTCACCTTTTTATATGTATTTTGGAATTAGTCTTCACCGTTTATTGCACTTATACAATCCGGACAAATGCTGCCCTGAGGGCCGATGTTGATGAGTTTTCTGTATTTCCAGCATCTGTCGCATTTTTCTCCGTGAGCATGGGTTACATAGATGGTGTAACCGTCTTCTTCAAGTTTATTGAGCACTTTTTCAGGTGCGCTGTCAGCAAGTTCTGCCTGTGAAGTGATAAAGATATTAGCAAGTTCGGGTGCGTATTTGCCAAGAAGTTCTTTATCTCCGCCTTGAACATATACTGCAACCTCAAGAGAACTTCCTATAACTTTATCTGCTCTCAACGGTTCGATTGCTTTTGTTACGATTTCTCTGAGTTTTAATATTTTGGTAAACTCTTCTTCTAACTTGGCATTTACCCATTTTACGTTTGTATTTGGCCAATCCGTTAAAAGTACGCTTTTGATGCCGTTTCTTTGGCTTTCAGGCATGTTTTGCCAGATGTCTTCGGCCTGATGCGGCATTACTGGAGCAAGCATTCTTGTCAAAGCCTGTGATATTTCATACAAAACAGTCTGGCAGGCGCGTCTTGATAACGATTTTTTACCTGCTGTATATAATCTGTCTTTTACAATATCAAGATAGAAGGAGCTTAAATCCGCAGCTGCAAAGTTTTGCAGGTGCTGGAAGTATTTGTAAAATTCATACTTTTCAAAAGCTTCCGTTACGTTTTTGATTAAAATATTCAATTTATGCAAAGCAAATTTGTCTATTGCTTTTAAATCTTTGTAATAGACGTAATCAGCCTCAGGGTCAAAATCATATAGGTTGCCGAGTAAGAATCTTGAAGTATTTCTCATCTTTTTAAAGATTTCAACCATCTGTCTGATAGCTGTTTCGCCGATTCTTACATCGTTTCTGTAATCAACTGAAGCTGCCCAGAGTCTGAGTACATCAGCGCCGAATACTTTAATAATATCCTGCGGAGCAATTGTGTTGCCTAAAGATTTACTCATCTTTCTGCCTTCACCGTCAAGTACAAAACCGTGAGTTAAAACGGTTTGATACGGAGCTTTGCCGCTTGTGGCAACAGCTGTCAAAAGTGATGACTGGAACCAGCCTCTGTGCTGGTCGGAACCTTCCAGATAAAGTTCTACGGGCAGATGTCCGAGTTCTTTTGAACGTTTTTCAACAACTGCACGGTGCGTAATACCCGAGTCAAACCAGACATCCATAATGTCTTTTTCTTTGGTGAAGTTTCTGCTGCCGCAGTTTGGACATTTAAACGCTGTCGGCATGAGGTATTTTGTACCTTCTTTAAGCCATATGTCGGAAGAATTTTCTTCAAACAATTTTGCCAGTTTTTCTATTGTGGCTTTTGTTACTATGGGTTCTCCGCAGTCTTTGCAGTAGAATACAGGAATCGGTACCCCCCAGATTCTCTGTCTTGAGATACACCAGTCAGAACGGGACTCTACCATATTGGCGATTCTCTGTTCTCCTGATGCCGGAATCCATTCTACATTGTGGATTTCGCTAAGAGCTTTATCTCTGAATCTGTCGACTTTTACAAACCATTGCGGAGTTGCTCTGTATATAACAGGGTGTTTGCATCTCCAGCAGTGAGGATAGCTGTGAGTGATTTGTTTGTGAGAAAGCAATGCTCCTGCTTTATCAAGTTTTTGGATAACTATATCGTTACCTTCTTCATAATATACACCCTGCATGTCAGGAACTTCATCCGTCCAATAACCTTTTGCGTCAAGAGGTGAAAGGACTCCGATATTGTATTTCTGGCAGACTTCCCAGTCTTCAAGACCGTGCCCCGGAGCAGTGTGTACACAACCGGTACCTGCGTCTAACGTAACGTGGTCACCCAGCAGTATTGGAGAATATCTTTCATAAAGCGGATGGATTGTCCTCATGTTTTCAAGGTCGCTGCCTTTTATTGAGCCGAGGATTTTTATGTCTTTTTCTTCAAATTCGTTGTCTTTAATAAACGCGTCAACAAGGTCTGAAGCAATAACAAAAATATCACCGAAATAATTGACAAGTGAGTATTCAAATCTTGAGTTAAGACATATAGCAAGGTTTGAAGGAATTGTCCATGGAGTAGTTGTCCAGATTACCGCATATATAGGGTCTTGCGATTGTATTCCGGAAATTTCTCTGATTTTATTTTGCGCTTTTTCTTCAAATTCAAATTTTACATAAATAGCTGTTGAGGTATGATCAGCGTATTCAACTTCTGCTTCTGCAAGAGCTGTTTCGCATTTAGGACACCAGTATACAGGTTTTAGGCCTTTTTCTATATAGCCTTTTTCGTACATTTCTCCGAAAATTCTTACCTGTTCGGCTTCAATTTCGGGAGAAATAGTAACATACGGGTTATCCCAGTTGCCCCAGACACCAAGACGGCGAAAGTCTTCTTCCTGACCTTTAAGGTTATTCATGGCGAATTCTCTGCACATTTGTCTGAGTTGAAATTTTGTGATATCGCTTTTGTCTTTGATATTTTTGAGCACGGCATTTTCAATAGGTAGTCCGTGTCCGTCATAACCGGGGACATACGGTGCATAATATCCGCTTTGTGCTTTATATTTTGTGACAATGTCTTTAAGAATTTTGTTTAAAGCCGTACCGATGTGGATTTTAGGCGAGCTCAAATACGGCGGCCCGTCGTGTAAAACAAATTTGTTTTCAATATCCCTTTGAGCAAGGTTTTTTTCATAAATTTTTTCTATATCCCAAAAATCCTGAATTTCCAGTTCTCTTACAGGTGCGTTAGCGCGCATTGCAAGTGTTGTTCTCGGCAAATTCAGTGTGTCTTTAAACTCAAATTCTTTCTCTGGCATTTCATATCCTCAATTCTTAAATAATTTATAGTAATAATTCTATACAAAAAAGATTTAATAATCAAAGTTAATGTGCAACCAATTTTTTCGTTAATGTTATAATAAAACTAAATCCAATAGAATTGAGAGGAAGTTATATGAAAATTTACATCGAAGACATTGCAAAGTACGAAGGACAGACAATTACACTGCAAGCGTGGCTTTATAACAAGCGTTCCAGCGGCAAACTCCATTTTTTGCAGCTGCGTGACGGTACGGGAGAAATTCAGGCAGTTGTGTTTAAAGGCAATGTTTCCGATGAAGTTTTTGAGCTTTCCGATAAAATTACTCAGGAATCAAGTGTTGAAGTAACAGGAACCGTAAAAAAACATGACCGTTCAAGAATCGGTTATGAAATCGATGCAACAGATGTCAAAGTAATCGGCGAATCTGTCGACTATCCGATTACACCTAAAGAACACGGCACCCACTTTTTAATGGAACACAGACATCTGTGGCTGCGTTCTTTAAGACAAAAAGCTATCTTGAGAATCCGTCACAGAATTATCAAATCCGTACGTGATTTCTTTGATAATAAAGGTTTTACTCTTGTTGACGCGCCGATATTTACGCCCAACGCCTGTGAAGGTACAACAAACCTGTTTAAAGTTGATTACTTTGATGAAAACGCATACCTTACACAAAGCGGACAACTTTATATGGAAGCTGCTGCAATGGCTGTAGGCAAGGCTTACTGCTTCGGCCCTACTTTCCGTGCAGAAAAATCAAAAACAAGACGTCACTTAACAGAATTCTGGATGGTTGAACCTGAAGTTGCGTTCTTTGATATTTATGATGATATGGATTTGGCCGAAGAATTTGTTGAATACATTGTTCAAGAGGTTGTAAAGCACAACAGAGAAGATTTGGAAGTTCTTGAAAGAGATATTTCAAAACTCGAAAATATCAAACGTCCGTTCCCGAGAATTTCTTATGACGAGGCCATTGAAATCCTCAAGAAAAAAGGCAATGATACAGAGTGGGGTGCTGATTTTGGCGGGGATGAAGAAACTCTTATCTCAGAAGAATTTGACAAACCTGTTATGATTCACCACTATCCTATGGCAATTAAAGCTTTTTATATGAAACAGGAAGGCGACAAAGCAGCCTGTGTTGATATGATTGCTCCTGAAGGATACGGCGAAATTATCGGCGGCGGTCAAAGAGAAGAAGATATTGAAAAATTGAAAGCCAAAATTAAAGAACAGGGCTTGCCGGAAGAAGTGTTCAACTGGTATCTCGATGTAAGAAGATACGGCAGCTGCAAACATGCCGGCTTTGGCCTCGGTATAGAAAGAACGGTCGCATGGATTTGCGGATTGCACCACGTAAGAGAAACAATCCCGTTCCCGAGATTGATGGACAGATTAAGACCGTAAGAAATCTGTTTACAGACTGCATAAGCATTATAAAACATATTTTAGCCCGACAGTGTTATTGTTCTGTCGGGCAATTTAATGCGTAAAATTCTTTTCTAAAATGGCGTTACTGTACTCAAACGGAGATATTGTCATGCCACAGTTCAATAATTCCTGCAATGTTCAACATTGCAGCAAAAAACTCACGAAAGACGAATTAATACGGGGTATCCGCTTTAATATTGCTGCGGAATACGAAGCTATTCAGCTGTATGAACAAATTAAAGAATCCACAGATAACGAACTTGTTAAAGAAGTTTTGACAGATATTGCAAATGAAGAAAAAGAACACGCGGGTGAACTCTTTAAACTGCTGATTACTCTCGCCCCTGACGAAGCAAAATACTACGCACAGGGTGCCCACGAAGTAGAAGATATGATGAAAAACGAAAAAAATCCGGAATGAAAAAGGAGATTAAAATGAGTCAGGTAGAAAAAACAAAAGAAAATTTAGAAATGTGTAATTGTCTAAAGTGCCCTTCTTATACAACTTCTTGCAAAATCAAAGAAGTTCCGCACAATTTTGTCGATATGATAAAAGGCATAGAAAATGTTGACGGCCTTGAAAACCTGTTTTGTGCTTACACAAAGAGCAGATGCATTGAAGAAGACAAAGGCTGCCTTTGCAATGTATGCAGAGTACATGACAAATACGACCTTGAAGAAGGTCATTACTGTATAACAGAGGGCGGTTACTAAAAACAATTGTAAAAATTTTATCAATCCCCCGGTTTATTCTACGCCATAAGGGGGATTGATATTGCGGGGTTTGGGAAAAGACTTTATAATTGAATAAGTTATTAAAATGTTTTATGAGGTTCTGATGGAAGTATTTAATGCCTGGCAGCTGTGGTGTATAGCCGGTGTAGTGTTTTTTATTATAGAAATGTTTACACCTGTTTTGTTCTTTTTTAATCTTGCTCTTGCCTGTTTTATCGCGGCAATATGTGCGGCTTTTGGGCTTATGCCTGTTGTACAGGTTATAATTTTTGCCGTTTTCAGCGTAATATTTTTAATCTGGCTCAGGCCGGTGCTTATTCAGCGTAAAAATGCCGCTGAAAATGAAACAGAAAATATGTATATTGGCAAAACCGCAAAAGTTATCAAAACAGTAACAAAAGACGGCGGAAGAATTTACATTTTTGATGAAGAATGGCCGGCAGTATCCGTTAACGCTGATGATGTTTTTAACGAAGGTGAAAACGTTAAAATTATTAAAACAGAGAATATGCTCATGTATGTTGACGGAAACGATGAGGATTAGTTTATTTTTTAAGTTTTAAGGAAAATTTTATCGATTATAACAAAGAAAAGGAGAGAAAATGTTATCAATTTTGTTAATTGTACTGCTGGTACTGGTTGTATGCTATTTTCTGGCAGGTATTAAAATCATTCAGCAGGAAGAGGCAATGATTATTGAACGTCTCGGTGCTTTTGAAAAAGTATTATATGCAGGTTTCCACCTGATTATCCCGTTTTTTGAATACCCCAGAAAAATCCAGTGGAAAGATACTCAAAAAACTATTGACGGAAGAGCATACTCTTATTACTCGGAAAAAACAATTATCGACCTTCGTGAATCCGTTATGGATATCCCCAGACAAAACGTAATCACAAAAGATAACGTATCAATTTCAATCAATGCTTTGATTTATTTCCAGATTATGGATGCCAAAAGTGTTGTTTACCGTATCCAGAACCTTCCGGAAGCAATAGAAAAGCTTACACTCACTACAATGAGAAACGTAATCGGGGATATGGTGCTTGATGAAACACTTTCTTCCCGCGACACAATCAACGCAAAATTGAGAGAAACTCTTGACGAAGCTTCAAACAAATGGGGCGTAAAAGTTAACAGAATAGAATTGCAGGAAATCACTCCTCCTGCTGATGTTCAAGCTTCTATGGAAAAACAGGTTAAAGCTGAAAGAGAAAAACGTGCTGCTATCTATGAAGCAGAAGGTTTAAAACAGGCTGCCATTTTAAAAGCAGAAGGTGAAAAAACAGCCGCAATCAATAAAGCCGAAGGTCAAAAACAATCCGCAATTCTTGAAGCGGAAGGTGAAAAAGAGGCCGCAAGACTTATCGCAGAAGGTCAGGCAGCTGCAAGGGTAAAACAGGCAGAAGCTGAAGCAACAGCTATCAACAAAACAATAGAAGCTATTCAAAATCACGGACAGCCTGATAAATACCTTATTGCCGTAAGATATCTGGATACTCTTAAACAAATGGTAGAAGGCGAAAACAACAAAGTTGTTTATATGCCTTACGAAGCTACAGGTATTTTGAGTTCTGTAGACGGAATCAAACAAATGCTTGACGGAACAAAAGTTCAGTAATATCTGTTTATCTAAATAAAAACGACCCGTAACTTTTATGTACGGGTCGTTTTTTATATCTGCAATTTTAATTCTATTCTAAGCTTTCATCATACACGACAACACGGTTTCTGCCCCTGCGTTTGGCTTCGTACAGTGCGATATCGGCACACTGATGCAGTCGTTGAGGTGTGTCAAAGTTTTCATCAAATTCACTAACACCGACACTTATTGTTACGTTTAAAACTTCACCGGCAAGCCCTTCGTCAGAAATATTTATATCTGATTTTTCAACCGCTTTTCTAAGTCTCTGGGCTACAAAAGCAGCTTCTTTTATTTTTGTGTCAGGCAGCAAAATACAGAATTCTTCTCCTCCGTAGCGGGAAGCAATATCGTATTCACGAAGTTCTTGAGAAATAATCTTTGCAACACTTTTAAGAACACAATCACCTGCGCTGTGCCCCCACGTATCGTTTACGTGTTTAAAATAGTCTATATCAAGCATAATGCAGCATAATGGTTTTTTGTTTCTTAGTGCGTTAGATACTTCCTGCTTAAGACGGACTTCAAACTGACGTCTGTTATTTAATCCTGTTAAAGCATCAAGCGTGGCATATTTTAAAACCTGAGCGTACGAGTTTGCCCTTTGTGTTGTAACTGAAGCTTGAAGGCTCAGTTGCAAGAGATAATCTATATCTGTTTTGGATAATTTGTCTATGTTGCTGCTTGCAGCAACTACACCCGTGATTTTGTCCTCATTTTTTAAAGCAAAAAGTCCTGTTTTTCCGTCTTTTGAAATTACATAAGTTTTTTTCTTATTGATTTTAGGCAATAACGACAGTATGGCAGAATCCTGACAATCTAAAGGCCAGAAGAGTTTGAAATTGTCATTTTCGTCTTTTGTAAATATATAAATCAAATGTTCCTGTACAAAACCGTCAATTAACTCCCCGATTATGGGCAAAATATAGTTAAGCTCAAACTGATTTTCTATCAGTTTTGCGATGCTTCGCATCACCTTTTGGAATTTTATCTGTACGCATAATTTTTGATTGAGTATTTTATTAACTATTGTCGTATTAATCTGAGAAGCCGCAATTCTTAGCGCTGTCAAAAAACGTTTTAAATCGATGTCTTTTGTCAGTTTGTTAAAGTTAATTTCAATAACACCTATAATATTTTTTTCGTTATAAACAGGGAAATACAAAAGATTTTGTTCTGTTTTAATATTTTGCAAAAACAATTTGTCTTTTTTGTCCGTGTATTTAATAAGTTTGTTATTTAGAACAAAACCCGTATCATTAATGTTTTTAAGTCTTTGAAAAATGTTTTCAACAAGCTCTTGCTGCGGGTTTTTGCCTACTGTTATCCAGTTTTTAACAAAATCCTTAAGCGTATTTGAGGATTCATCTTTAATAAAAATCCGAAAATTACTTACACTCAGATATTTTTCAAATACAGCTTGCAAATTATTTAAAAGCAGTTGTGAATCCTCACTGCAAGCGAGTGTAAGAGAAATTTCGCGCAAAAACTGCAATTCGTCAAAACTGTCTTTAGAAGCTTTTATCGTATCTGCCATTGTATAACAAATCCTCTTCTTCAAAGTCTTCGAACAATTTTTTAGACGTACACTTGCTGAATGTTTTTTTCATATACTTATCCGCTTCTTCAGAATCAGTAACGACTTTGCCGTTGACATAGGTAATGTGCGTAACCCCCAGCGGGTCGTCTTCGTTCTCGATTTCATCAGAAACTATATGAGGAGTCCTCATACCTTCTTTAACCTGCGTTTCCGGCGCGGTGGCTCTTTGTGTTGTCTTGTATTCTTTTTGAGCTGTGGATTTTTCTACGGATTCTGCGTACACATCAAAGATATACCTTGCAATATGAGGGTTTTGTTCCGTATTTACAATCAAGAGTGCTTTTTCCAGCTCTTCCTGTGCTTCTTTCGGGCGTTTAAGCTTTCTTAAAAGCAATGCCAGGTTGTAATGTGCATCAAAAGCCAGCGGTTCGGTTTCTATTGCTTTACAGTAGCTTAAACCGGCCTCTTTGTAATTGCCGAGAAGATGATTGGTCAAAGCGTAGTTATAAAGTATGTTATAGCTTTTTTTCTTGCGTTTTAAGGCTTTTTTGTAGCACTCGGCAGCTTTTTCAAGATAGTCGTTTGCCGCATGGGTTTTTTCTCCGGTAAGGATAGACTTGCCTCTATATGCAACCCCCATATTGTACAGAGCAATTGTTCGATTTTCTCTTGTACTTTTAACGCTGTCAAAAATCAGAGGTATATGAAAAGTTACACGTTTGGTATCGTAGGCTATTTGATATTCACGTATTGCTTTGTCGAAATCCGCAAGTTTTTCGGCTGAAATTATACCGAGATTTATGCGGCATACCATAAATTTAGGGTCATATTTTAAGGCTGTTTCGTATTGCTCGGCTGCTGCAAAGTAATCTTCGTATTTTACGTAAATATTCCCGAGGTTACAGCGTGCCTGTGAGTGTTCCGGATATTTTTCAAGCCCTTTTTTGTAGAGTCGTATTGCCTTTTCTAGTTTGTGTGCTTTATAGGCTTTGTCCCCCTGATGTACATAATACATTCCGATGCATTTGTTCACCTGTTTTTCGTACCAGCCCCAAAAAACAAATCCTGACAGCAGAAACAACAGCACAAATATGCCTGTGATAACTTTAGGTACTGTTTTTTTAAAAAGTCTTTTTAAAAATCTCATTTTTTAAACAAATTGCCTGCGTTACTGCTTATATTATTCTATACTTGTTTTATTGCAATAGGCAAGTTTATTTTTCAAACCTTATCAGTGCGTTGTCAAACTCATCTGCAAATATTTCGGGATTTTTTTGTGTCATAGCATATTTTTTTAGACTCTCGAACTCAAGTTTTTTGTCGCCCGAATGTGTAAATAATACGTAATAAGAGCCGGAGGGCAGTGTGTCATAAACCTTTTTGACTCTGTCGTATTCGTAAAGTTCCGGGTTTATAACAATTGCATTCCAGACAGGCAGCAGAGCCTTTTTAGCGTAATATTCATAATTTATTGCCGTCAAATGCGGTATAACAAGAATACCGGAGTTTTGGGCTTCTTTTTTATACAATTCCAAAAGCTGTGGCGTGGTTTCTCTGTAGTATTTTTTTTGCAAAATTTGAGTAAAATCGGTTTTGAAAGTGTATGCGGTAAAAAATAATATAAAAATTCCCGCAATAATTTTGCCTTCTTTTTTATAGAAAAAGCTGGGTTCAAAGGTCTTTGCCATAATCAAAAACACAACCGGCAAAAGATACAGAGCTGTCCTTGTATAAAGCGGGTAAGTATGCAGATAAGACAGCAAAACCGCAATAATAACCGGAGTAAAAAGAATAATATTCTCGCTGTATTTTATAAATTTTAATGTATAAATCACCCCTGCACCAAATATCAGCACAACAAAAATTCTCCAGCTGAAATCCGGAAAATAAAAGATAATGTTGTTAAATATAAGCTGCTGTAAGTTAGAAAAATTTAATGCGATAAATCCGTTGTCCCAAAAATTGTGTAAGGCTCCGTCTGTTGCATAATTTTTGATGTAAAATAAAAAAACACCAAAGGATATTGCAGGTATGCCAAAGACGGCGAGGGCATTTTGTTTTCTTATAAAGCACAATACAAATACAACAAATATTGCAAACAATGACGTATAAGAAAACCACATTGAAACGGCATAGAACAGACCGATAATCACAAATGATTTTCTGTCGAATTTTTTTCTGTCAATATAAAAATATGAAATCAAAATCCCCAAAAACAGTAAAACGTCGCAAGAATACTGTTTTAACTCCTGAGAATAGTATATCAGCTGGTAATTAAGAGCAAAAAGTGCAATTGCAAAGATTTTGCCTATTTTATTGTTTAGTACTTTTTCTGCAAAAGCCCAAAACAGCGGTAATGATGCAATGCCGCAAATTAATGCAGGCAGCCTGTATGCGTATTCTTTTTTTTCAATAAACAAGCCGAAAAACTTGCACAAAACGGCATACAATGGCGGAGTGACCTGTTCATGAACAAGAGGAAGGAACAGTTCCCAAAAGCTTTTGTCAGTAAGGTTTATTGCAAGCGCTGATTCGTCATTCCAAAAAGGACGGCCGTATGTGTAAAACAGTATCCGCAGCAATATACCTGCCGCAAGCAGCAGTGCCGCCGTAACATAATAAATATTTGTTCTGGTTTTTTCAAGCATAAGATAATTATATGCTATGATTATTTTAATAAGAAATTATTTAAGGGTTTTTAACAGATGATAAACACAGTATGCGTATTTGCATCTTCCTGCAATTATTTGGACGAAACATATTATACAGCGGCAAGAGAACTCGGTAAACTTATAGGTCAAGCCGATATGGATATGGTATACGGCGGGAGCTGTCTGGGGCTGATGTGGGCTTGTGCTGAGAATGTTAAGAAAAACGGCGGCAGAATTATCGGTGTAATGCCGGAGAAATTGCATGAAATGGACGTTTATTCCGGTTATTGTGATGAATTTTTTCTGACCCCTTGTATGCGCAGCAGAAAAGCCAAAATGGACGAATTATCTGATGCCTTGATTGCGCTGCCTGGCGGGTTTGGTACTCTTGAAGAATTAAGCGAAATGATTGTACAAAAACAGCTTGGCTACAATCAAAAAGCAGTTGTCATATTGAATACCAGCGGATTTTATAACAGACTTTTAGACTTTTTTGACGAAATTATTGAGCAAAAATTTGCAAACCGTAACGCGCAAAATCTTTATTTTGTGGCAGATACGCCTCAGCAGGCGGTTGAATATCTAAAAAACTATATACCCTCTGACAATTCTGTAAAAAAAGAAGATATTTACGCAAGATAAACTTATGATACGATTGCAACGCCCGAACTTGTACCGAGTCTGTCTGCTCCGGCTTCTACAAGAGCAACTGCTTTTTGTTTATCTCTTATTCCGCCTGAAGCTTTAACCCCCAGCCCGTATGGCTTTACGGTTTCTGCCATAAGTTTTACGTCTTCGACTTTAGCTCCGATGCCGTTTTTTACAAAACCCGTTGAAGTTTTTACAAAATCAGCTTTTGCTTCCACACAAAGCTCACATGCTTTTTTAATTTCATCTCCGGTAAGCAAATCGGTTTCCAGAATAACTTTTAATGCAGTATCGCCGCAGGCCTTTTTAACCGCTTCAATATCTTTTTTCACAAAGTCATAATCTTTGTCTTTAAGCTTTGATACATTTATAACCATATCGATTTCATCTGCGCCGTCTTGAATTGCTCTTTGAGTTTCAAAAGCTTTTACCTCAGAAATATTTGCTCCCAGCGGAAATCCTACAACCGTAACTACTTTTACATCAGTATCTTTAAGATACTTTTTAGCAGTTTCAACATTTACAGGGTTAACACACACTCCTTTAAAGTTGTATTTTTTTGCTTCTTCAAAAAGTTTTAACAACTCATCTTTTGCCGCATCTTGTTTTAAAAGCGTATGTTCAATATATTTATTCAACTCCATAATTATTTATCCTTATTTTATAACTTCAAGCATTTGCGTTGATTTTATCTTTTTGGGTGCAAACTGTTCTACGTGTTTGCTCATCAATTTAAAGCAAAAATCGCATATTTTTTCTGTTGCAAGTTCGTCATACTTTGTTTTTGCATCAAAATCCATCTGCAAAAGCGTGTTTAAAAAATCTCTCAGCTTATAATGCAATTTAACTGATTTTACGGAATGTTTTTTGCATTCTTCACAAATTGTTCCGCCATTTTCAGCAGAAAACCATATATTTTCTTTATCAAGCATACCGCCGCAGCAGGCGCAGGTTTCCAATTCCAGAGAATATCCTGCAATATGGGTTATTTTCAGTTGAAATTTTAAAACGGCAAGCAGAAGCGAAACTTTGTCTTTTGCTTTTGACACGGCATCTAATGTTTTGTACAAAAGCTCGTATATTTCTTCACTGTTCGGGTCATTTTCTATACCGAAACTGTGTACAATTTCGCTACAGTATATGGAATAAAAGAGTTTATCCATATCATTGCGGGTATTTTTAAAGGTGTTTATTGCTTCCGCCTGACAGATTGTATCAAGATTTTTGCCCTTATGGAGCATTAATCTGTTTGCTATAAGCAAATCCATTCTGCCGCCGAGTTTGCTGGTGGTTTTTTTTGCACCTTTTGCAACACCTCTTATAATCCCCCGGTCTTTTGAATACATGACAACAATCTTGTCTGTTTCTGACAGGTTGTAAGACTTTAAGTTTATTGCATTTGTTGTAAAGTTTTGCATGGCACGCTAAAAACCGTTATCAAAAATTAGAACTGTATATCAAATTTATCCACGGTTCCGTGGTAAGCTCCTCTCAGCATTTGTTCAATCTCAACTTTGTTGTCACTAGCTTCTATGGCTATGTCTTTTGAGATTAAATCTTCTTTTATAAGCTGGAACAAAGACATGTTCATCGTAATCATGTCGTTATAAGAACCTTTTTTGACAAGGTCGTAGATTTGTTCAAGCTCATCTTTAATAATAAAGTCTTTAATAGTCGGTGTAACGACCATGATTTCACATGCCGGAATACGTCCATGCCCGCTTTTGAGGGGGATAAGTTTTTGTGCAACGCAGGCTTTAAGTGTTTCTGCAAGCTGTTTTCTGACCCCGTCACGGTCTTTTAGTTCAAACATGCCGACAATTCTGTTAACGGTTTGGATTGCATCGTTTGTGTGCAAAGAAGCAATAACAAGGTGGCCTGTTTCTGCGGCTTTCATCGCACTGGAGAGAGTTTCCAAATCTCTTATTTCACCGATGAGTATAACATCCGGATCTTGTCTTAGCGCATATTTTACACCGTCAGGGAAAGAGAGAGTATCAATTTCTACCTGTCTTTGAGTGATAATACAATTTTTATTTGAATAAATAAATTCGATAGGGTCTTCGATTGTAATAATATGTTTGCGCTCGTTTTTGTTAATCAAGTCAATCAAAGAGGCAATGGTTGTTGATTTACCGCTTCCTGTAGGCCCTGTAACAAGGACAATACCGCTGTTAAATTTTGAAAACATATTTAATGCCGGCGGCAATTTCAACTGTTGGAATGTCGGTATTTCATATGGAATAATTCTGAAAACAAGTGATGTATTACCCATCTGGCGGGCAAGGTTGATTCTGAATCTCGAAATACCCTTAATCTCGTAAGAAAAATCAAGGTCAAATGCCGATTGAACCTTTGTTCTCAGATATTTAGGCAAAACTATGTTCAATACATGAGAGATATCTTTCTCATTTATGACAGGGTAATTTGTTTTAACAATTTTGCCGTCTTTTCTTACAACAGGCACCTCATCTATACGCAAATGTACGTCAGAAACCTGTTCTGCTACAGCTTTTTTTAAGAATCCGTTTATATCAAAAATTACTTCAGGTTTATCCACGATAAATCTCCTCCTTTTATATTGTATTATGTTTTGTAAAGAAAAGAAACAATTTTATAAACCTTTACATATTTTTACTAAAGTTTTGAAAAAAAATGCCGTAATACAAAATATGAACCGAAGGGATGAAAATTTTAAGGTTCATAGTTTATTACATAACTGGAGGCGTATTCGTGATTTCAAAGAACATGTACCTGGAAATGGACGCAGACTTGGCTTTAGAAGAACTTCAAGAAGAACTCGAAGGGATAAAGCTAATGTTCAATGAAAAGAAATGTATCAAACCAAGAAGGAAGGAGAAAAAATTCAAAAATAAACTCTGCTGGGAATAACCCAAGCTTTTAATAAAAACTGAATATTCTAAAATCTCAAACCGGCTTATTTTAAGCCGGTTTTTACAATGTCTGTGAAATTTTGTGATAAGACTCTGCCGGACAAGACAATCCTGTGAAATCTTTTGAGAGAGAAATAACAAGAATGACTTTTTTGACAAAGCAAACACGCACAACCGCGGCAGCGGATTAGATTAACATTGACAAAAACCGCAAAAAAAACGACAATACTATAAAGATATTGTCCGAGAAAAATTCGAGATAAGGAGCAAAGCGACGTGAACGAATTTTTGGAGTGACACATTGAAAAGGTGAGCAGTGACGGCTCGAAGGCTCGAGGCGGCAACTGCGATACTAGATTAAATTTTGAGCATATTAACCTTGGTAACAAATTGTTAAGAGCATGCTTGAAAAAAGTAAATTTAATTTTTGAGCAAACTTTATATTTGTGTGATGTGTCAAAATTAAAGAATTATTAATTAATAGGGCTAATAGTTATGTTTAATTTAAAAAATTTAAAAATTGTAAAACACATTAAGTCAATTAAACCAAGACTAAAATGGCTTATGTTTTCACAGATGCAAGACTACAAAGTCAATGCAAAATACATTGATATGATTTGCTCTGATAATGATACACAAACTGCAAATGACAAATTGGAAGAAATAGTTAGAGCTTCTTTAATCCGTGAGTTTACACCGGAAATTACAAAAATGAAATCTTATGACTTGCTGGTAGATGCGGTGGTTCACAATTTGAAGAAAAAACAGCTTGAAGCTTATGATGCCGCTATTGAAGAAGAAAATTAGTTAACATAGTTTATAAAAAATGCTGCTTACAGACAATGTAAGCGGCATTTTTTTTATTCAAAATTTATACATAAACAATATTACATAAACAAAGGACTGACTATGACCACTATTATCGGCATAAAAATAAATAACCGTTTGGAAACCGCTGTTGCGGTGCAGGAAATTTTGACAAAATACGGCTGCATAATAAAAACAAGGATAGGCCTGCACGAAGAAATCAACGGCCGGTGTTCCCCCAAAGGACTCATACTGTTAGAAATTATTAACGATAAAACCGGCACAGATATTGCAAATGAGCTGTGCGATATTGAAAATATCGAAATACAACAAATGCGATTTACTTAGCCTGCGGTTGCGAAATTTCAGAAGCTTCAACCATGCTCAAAAGATTTTTGAATGTCTTTTGGGCAGATGATCTGTGGAAACTTAATACACCAGATGAAACTCTAAATACAGGAGAGGTTCTTTGCATTCTTATATCAAAATCCTGCTGCGAAATTTTGCCTTCATCTAATTTTTTCTGATATTTCTTCTTAGTCGTGATGATATTCAAGTGAGGGAGGAAATATCCTAAAGTAGCCGCCATAAATGCAATGCCGCCGAGTTTTACGTAGGCATGGGCTTTTTTAGCAAATTTAAGAAGGTTGTTGTCGTTAGGAACAGCTTTCAATGCCTGTTCTAAGTTTTTAAATGCCTCGGAACCGTTTGCCTTGCCTTCTTTTATAGCGTCTAAAATACCTTTGTTGTCTTTTTTATCCGTAACAGCCGTTAACAAATCTGTTAAACCTAATTTTTTGAATACTTTGTCTAGTTTACCGCCGTGTTTGTTGACTGTTTCAGAAAAATTAACCAGTGCATCATCCATATTCTCAAGGCCTGAATACCAGTCTATAATTTGTTTTTGAGAAGCAAATGAAGAGCTGAAAACTTTGCCCTGTTTGCCTAAAGCAAATTTAGGTTTTCCGTTTTTATCTTTACCGATTGAAATTATCGGATCATTCGGGTTGCCCATTGTTAAAATAGGAACACCTGATTTTTTAGTTACTGCGTAAGCAACAGCTTTGTTTATCAGCGGGGCGCCTGCAACGGAAAGAGCAACCGCAGGTACGTCACGCGTAACAACTTCTCTTTTTTCATCATTGCTTCTTGATTCAAAAAATCTTCCGCCGAGCATGAACAATGTTGCAACAGTAAAGAACATTGCCCTTGTCAATGAGCCGTTAGGTTCAATATCACAAGCTTTGCCTAAAGTTTCAAAAGCACGGCTTGCAAATCTGTTGCCAAAAGACGGCTGGTTGTTTGTATTTTGTTTGTAATCAGCACGAGGTGCTGCCGATGTATAACCGTTAATTCTCATCTACGCAGCCCCCTTTACTTCGTTTTTTTCGTCTTGTTTGGTGGAAGCACCGGCATTTGCTGCGGATTTATCCTCGCCTGTGTTAAGCCCGTCAACACCCGGGAATTTATCACCGGTTTGATAGAGCTTTGGTATTATACATAAGAAAGCTGATAAAGCGCCGACTGCAAGGATATTTGTTGCATAGCGCAGTTGTTTTGCTTTTTTATGGAATTTATCAATAAATGTTTCTTTTTCTTCCGTGGTTTTTTCTGCTTTTTTAGTGAAATCATCAAGATAATTGCGCATATCTTTGAACAAAGAATTTACGTCATGTTCTTTTCCGCCTGCCTTGATAGTGGCTGCATTATCAAGATATTTTCCGTTTGCTTTGTTGAGTTTTGTTATAACTTCAGTAGCTTTGGCTCTGATTTTTTTAGCAGGTTCGGCTTTTTCAATATTTTTTAACATCAAATCAGAAAGCTCATCAACAAGGCCTTTTTCTTTATCAAAACCTTTAAAAGCTTCTGCTGTTAAGTTTTTAACAAAATCTTTTTTAACCGCTGCACTGTCTTTGATAGAAGCAGTTGTTTTTTGCATAATCGGCTTAAAGCTGTCAAGTACGCTTGCCTGTACTTTGGCGACTTTACCTCTCGCAAGACCTACGGCAGTCATAACTGCAAGCGGTACATAGAAAAACGCGGGGCCTGAGAGTAATTCTCTGACCAGCTCTTCTCTTCCGGCTTTATAGTTCAAGTGACCTAATTCTTCACGGTTTCTTAAATATCCCTGTCCTGTTCTCGGTGCCATCATACCGAAAGTATCAATACTGAGGAACTCTCCCAAAAAACCGTTATTTTCAATAAACGTAGCAAAACCAACGGCAAGATTTCCAAAAGAAGGGTTTTTCCTTCTGGAATTTCCATGCTCCGTATTAACGTTTTGTTGTCTAGTATAATTTAGTGATTGTAACTTCATTTAATCCTGCCAAAGCCTTCACACATGAATTTTTAATGCAAAACATATTTAAAAATTGCTATTTTGTAACGAACATATTAACATATATTTACAAATATGTGTACCCTTTACACTTATTTTTTGTCCATTTATTAAGTAATGTTAAAAATGTAGCAGTAGCCGAACACGTCTTAAACTGCTATCGGTGTAGTGTTTTAAGGGGGATAAAAATTTTTTTATAATTTTATAAAAAAGAGCAATTCAAACAAAAATTTTTTTTGATTTATAATAATTCTGTATAGGATAAGTCACAGAAGGAAAATTAGATGTCCGAAGCAATGCAAATAGGTATTCCCAGAGCCATGTCATACTACAATTACTTTCCGTTTTGGTACGGATTTTTTGAAGGGCTCGGTATAAAGGTTGTACTGTCCGACAAAACAACAAAACAGACCATGTCTGACGGTTCGGCACTTGTTGTATCGGAAACCTGCCTGCCTATTAAAGTATATGTCGGACACATTTTGAATCTTTTGGACAAAGGCATAGACAAAATATTTATACCTTCTATTCAATCTATTGACCATAAAATATACAACTGCTCAAAAATCAGAGGGCTGCCTGATTTGATAAAAAATGTTGTTAAAAGAAAATTCACTATCATTGACGCAACCCTGGACAAATCAGAGAAAAACCGCGGTCTTTACTCTTTCTTAAAAGAAGCTGTTGCTCCGTTTGGTATTACCGATGAAAAAAGGATAAAAGAAGCGTCTAAAGAAGGCTGGAAAGTTTTAAACAATTTCAAAATCATGCTTAATTCCGGTATTCCTTTTGAAAAAGCTTTGAATTATGCCAAAAAAGGTCAGGTTGTAATTGTTAACAACCAGAAATCTTATCCGATAAGTGTGGCGGTTCTTGCGCACAGCTACAATTTATTTGACGATCGTATTTCCATGAAAATTTTTGACAAGCTTGAAAAACTTGACGTAAAGTCGTTTACCGCAGAACAGCTTTCGATTGAACAGTTAAAAGAAGGCATCTGTGCGATGGATTCTAAATTATACTGGGCAAACGAGTATGAAATGACTGGGGCTGCCGGTCATTATCTTCAGGATAACAACATTGACGGTATTATTACAATCAATGCTTTTGGCTGCGGGCCGGACTCTATAATGATTGAAAGAATTTCCAGAGCTGCAAGAAAATTTAACAAACCTATTTTAAATCTTTCTGTTGACGAACAAACAGGCGAAGCCGGTTTTATAACCAGAATTGAAGCCTTTACGGACATGCTCTTCCGTAAAAAACGCGCAAGCATCGTCAATAAAATTCATATCAATGATGTTGCGAAAGAAACTACAGATTCCGAAATTAAGTTTTCTAAAAAATAAAGAATAACAAGAATGGATTTTGTCTATAATCAGGCGCTTCAGGAAAAGAAAAATATAACAAAAACAGGTTACAGAGCTCTGTTTTTGCTTATGCAATTGATACAACAGCCGCTTTCCAGAGATGAGCTGCTTGCAATTTTTGAACAGCATCCGATTATTAACAAAGATTTTTCTAAAGACACGATAACAAATACAATCAACACTTTAAGAAAAGCCGGTTGTATCATAAGCAGACCTTCTTTAAAGACAGATCACAAATATGTATTAAAATCACATCCTTTTCATATTTTGCTTGATAAAAAACACATAGACGCTTTGCAAACTTTTCGCGAAGGAGTCATTTCGGATGGCAGCTGGCAGCAGGTCTTGCATTTGAACAATTTATATGCAAAGTTGGCAAAGCTGGCCGGAGATGAAATTTCTGCGGATATACTTAAAAACAATCATCCCTTTAACAAGATTAATATTGACATACTTAATGAAATAATAATTTTTATAAAAACCCGTAAAAAAGCTAAGTTTTTGTATTTGTCACCTGAAAACGGAGAAGAAGAGCTTGATTTTTCTCCGGAAAAAATAACTTTTGAAAACCAAAAGCTGTATGTGTGGGGACACAATTTAAAATATGATGATTTTGGTTATTTAAGGATAGACAAAATTAAGAAAATACTGACCCCTGTATATAACGCTTTGAGCGCAGATGACTACAAAAATTCAAAACAAATTATAGAGGTTGAATATTTGCTGAAAGGGTATAGCGCCCAGACTTTTATTTGCAATGATGATGAAGAAATTATTAAAACAACTGAATCAGAATTGCTTGTAAAAGCCCGTGTGAGAAATAAATTTTATTTTTATCAAAGGATTTTGGCTTTTGGTACGGAATGCAGGTTGATGTCTCCTCAATCTGTTCGGGAAGAATTTTTAAGGATACTTAAAGATATAAAAGCAGGGTACAAAGATGCAGGATAATAAGATAAATAATGCAGGTTACAGACTGCTTCAGGTGTTAAAAGTATTGATACAAAAACCTTTATCGGTTGACGAATTGCTCTCAATTGCTGAAGAAACTTCTGAAAACAGCTACCGCAAAGAGCTGGTTAACAAATATATAAATACTTTAAGACTGTTAAATATCCCCGTAATAAAAGAAAAATCGAAGTATTATATTCTGCGCGGTATTGATAACATAGACTTTAACGAGTCTGAACTATCCATGATAGAAATGATAAAAAATTCGCTTCCTCAAATTCAAAGTATAGATTTAAAACACAATCTTGAAGAAGCTCTGCAAATTATTGAAAGAAATTTTTCGCAAAAAACCGATAATATAATAAAGCTAAAACAAATAGAAGCCGCAGCTTCTAAGACAAACGGAAGGGCTTTATGCGATGAAAGCATTAAAAAGTTTGAAAAGTACTGCAAGGAAAAATTAAAATTAAGTTTAAAGTATAAAAATACATTATTGAACCAAATCGAATGTTACAGTATTGCGCCTGTAAAAATTATTTATAAAAACCAAAAAGCTTTTTTGATAGGTTATCATTATGAAACAAATTCATACAAAGAATTTTTATTGAGTAATATTGTTGAAGCACATCAGCTGCCTCAAATTTCCACTGTAAATATTTCAGGTTCAGTGACTTTTAAGCTAAAAAATCGTCTTGCCGCATCTTATAAATTAAAAGAAGGTGAAACAATAATTGAACGCGGCGATAATTTTATCATCGTATCAAACAGCCTCGAAGATAAAGATTTAATACTTAAAAGACTTATCAGATATTATGGCAATTGTGAGATTTTGTATCCCCGTACAATGAAAGAAAAAATGCTCAAACTTATAGAAGAAATGGAGCATATTTATGACTGACTCTCGCAATAACAAAATCATCGGACAACAAGGCGAAGACACTGCCTGCCGGTACTTGCGCAAAAAAGGATATAAAATAATTGAGCGCAATTTCAGATATTCAAGAGTTGCAGAAATAGACATAATAGCAAAAGATAAAGATTGTCTTGTTTTTATCGAGGTGAAATCAAGAACAACACAAAATTTCGGGCATCCTTTTGAGGCGGTTAATCGAAGAAAACTGGAGCATATTTTTAAGGCATGTCTGGCTTATTTACAAACAACAGAGGAAGAGTTTAAAAAATACCGCATAGACATAATATCTGTTTTAGGTGATGAAAATCCTAAAATAGAACATTTAAAAGATGTGAGCTTAAACTAAAAGTTAAAAAATACTACTTAGCAACGGCTTTGTATTTTGCAGCCAGCTGATTGTATTGTTCAGCCTGAGCACAAGCCATGCGGCAGGCTAAATCATATTTGGCATTGAGCTTTTCATATTTAGCGTTTAAATCATCATATTCTTTTCTTGAAACAGTATTACCGGCTGCGAATGCAGGATTAGACGGGGTATTTTTCTGAGGCTGTTCAGCTGCTTTTCCAAAACTTCTTAAAGGTTGGCATGACATGTTGTTTGTAGCTAAGCTGACGCGCATTTGAATCTCCTTTCTCATTCCCGTAATACTTTCTTCGGCTCAATTATTATACCTCTATATTTTGATTATTTCAATATGTAAAGTTTGTAAATTCAGGATGAAATTTTAAAGATTAGATTTTACTTTCGGATAATGCAGTTTAATACAATTTTACCCCGCATATGTATTAAAAAGATATTACCTGCTAAAGTTGTCCGAGAAAAATTCGTGATAAGGAGCAAAGCGATGTGAACAAATTTTTGGAGTGTCACATTGTTCACATAGTGAAGCCATTTTTCAGGCTTCACCACAGTTCAGCCGAAAAAGAAGGCAAAGATGAGCAGTGACGGCTCGAAGGCTCGAGGCGGCAACTGCGGCACTAGATTAGATAATGCAAAATATACAAAACCTGTAATAGAATCAAAAGCTTTATATTATGCCATGTTTTCACTTATTTCAGATACCAGAAATCCTGCTAAAGACTTTTCATCAGCAGCAAGAAAGATTTCTTTGCCAAAACTGTTTTTAATTGAAAAATGGCCGTTACCTGTTTTTGAGACAAACAACCTGCCTAATTTTGTTTTAACTTTCGGGCTTAAATCCATTATGCTATTTTGTTCTAACGATTCCAAAAAAGAAGAATCACTTATTAGATTTTCAAACAATGTATCCGCAGAAGTTTCAGCAGCTGCCCCCATTGTCTGGCTGACGATATTAGATAATCTGCCAGGTGTCTTTGATAAATATCTTTCTACGGTTGAACCTAAAGGGCCTGCGACATATGAACCGAAGGCTCCGTAAATAACGGCATCTTTCCCTTGAGATTTTAATTCTTCAATTGATTCCGCGGTAAAACCTTTTTCGCTTGTTGCTGTACTTGCTGCGGAAAAACCTACGTGCATTAAATCCGGCCCGAATGTTTTGCCTATATATCCTATTGCTTTTCCCGCTCCTTTCCCCACTCCTTTCTTTATGACTGTTGTGCCGAGGAATAACATCGTTGTAGCTACGGTTAAACCAAGCTCAACATATGCCGATTGAGTTTTTGCGTTTTCAACAAAATCGGCGGCTGTTTTTTGATAATTTTGGGTTCCCATTACCTTTTTACATGCTGTTTCATATTCCAGTTTGTATTGTGAGTATGTTTTATCCCCCAGAGCTTCTTTTTCCTGTGCTTCGCATTTTGCAATCAATTCATCCATAATCTGAGGAAGTTTTTCACGTATTTCTTTTTTACTTCCGCAAGAAACAGAAAGGCTGTCCATATATTGTGCAAACAGTTCCGAGTCAAAATTGCAAAATTGAAACATTACCTCTGCAAACTTTTCATCAGAAGATGTCTCAAGTTCTTTCAATGAGCCTGCTGCTTGCGGGGAAATTTGTTTTGTCATTTCTCGTGACTGTTCAATTTTCATTATCCTTTTGACTTCCTCAAAACCGGCTTTAAGGTTTTCTGTTTTTTCATGATAGGCTGTTACTCTTATATATTCATCCGAAGACTTTTTTAAGTTTTCAATATTTTCATACGAATAAGGAACCCCGTATTTTTTTCAATCTCTTTCTCAAATGCACTAAGATTTTTTGTAGAAAATTTCAATTTTTGGGCGGCTAATTGTTCTTGGAACATTTCCCTTTCCAATTCAATACGTCCTTTATTACCGGCGAAAATATTGGCACCGCTGGCCACTCTGGCGGGGATATCCGCCCACCCGACAGAATCATTGTAATCTGCTATTATTTCATAGCCTTCAAGAGCGGAATTATAAATAAAATTCCCCAAAAAATCATTTAATTCTTGTTTCTGCTTATTCGAGTATTCTTTCTGGATTTCAGGTTCGGACTTGTCGGAAAATGATATTAAAGAAGTATTATTACCGGCTTGTGAAGAAAAAATATTGTCTTTAAATTTTTGCATACCGGGGTTTAAAAATTGAAAACTTCCCACATCTGTCTGGTTGTACTCCTGTATATTGGCAATAATCATACTCAACTCTTTATCAGTGAGTTGATTTAGTTTTATTCTGGCTCTTTCGGCCTCTTGTCCGCTAAGACCCATCGAGGATATTATTTTAGATATTATTACCGAATAATCAGACATTATTTCCCTGTTAAGTTAACTTCACTTAGAAGTTATCGGCATCTGAGAGCTGTATCTTTAAGTTTTAGTCTGTTTTATTAAGTTATATTAAAAAAAAGCAAAACCCGAAAATGGATTTTGCTAAAATAGCGTCACTAAGGAGTTTAAGATGTCCAAAGAAGAACCGGAGATTTGCCCTTGCGGACAAATTCTCAGTGCCCTTTGAAAATTGTTGTCAGTTTAAATACTCTTTCATATGGGATATTTCCTGTCTTGCTTTAAGTTTTTGCAGTGCAATATTTTCTATCTGACGAATACGTTCTTTAGAAAAACCCATTATTTTTCCGATTTCTTCCAGAGTTAATTTGCTGTTGCCGTCAAGGCCGAACCGGTTTATTAATATAGCTTTTTCCCTCCGGTTTAAAAAATTCAGCATGGACATAACGTCTTTGTAAAGAAATAATGATTGTGCTGTTGCATCGGGTGTGCGGTAGCTGTCATCGGCAACGTAATCCTCAAGTACCAGATCTTCGGCAATCGGGGTATCAAGACTTACCGGATCTTTAAAAATAGCGTTTTTAATGTTTTCTAATTTTTTTTCTGATATTCCGAGCTTTTCGCTCATTTCTGAATCCGTTGGCTCTCTTCCGAGCCTGCTGTTAAGAGTTACATATACTTTTTTATAAAGCCTTATTTTGTCTGTCATGTGAACGGGGATTCTTATTGTTCTTGAATGATTTGATATCGCTCTTACTATAGACTGTTTTATCCACCATGTTGCATAGGTGCTGAATTTAAAGCCACGTTTGTAATCAAACTTTTCCGCCGCTTTAATAAGTCCCATTGAACCTTCCTGCACAAGATCCATAAACAAGACACCCTGTCCTATATATTTTTTAGCAATACTTACCACAAGCCTCAAATTTGCCTGTATCAGCTTTTTCTTAGCAAGCTCAGCCTCTTTTGCATTCCCCTCTTTGATTTGCCTGCCGAGTTTCCTCTCGTCTTCGGTTTTTAAAAGTTTTATGCGCCCTATGTCTTTTAAATAATTTTGTAAAATGTCATTCTTTTTTACGATTGTGCTGAAAGTTTCTACGTTTTCATTTTCTAAATCAAAGGCATTATCTTGTATATTTTGTTCTTGAGCTTTGTTAAGCAGCTCTTTTTCATAATCTTGCGCAGCAAAATTTTCGACAGAAAAATTATTTGCCGGATTATTTAACATGTCCAAATTCCTCAATCAAAAAATTATAAATCTCTCGTGTTGTTTTCCATGACGACGGATTAAAAAAAAAGTTTCCTTTTTGGCTAAAGTATATTATCATTTATATAAGGTAGGGTTGTTGAGGTCTTTTATGTTTAATAAAGAAAAAATTATTGAAATCTTAAACAGCGAAGATTTGTTTATAGACAATTTTATACTGGAGGCGTTTATAAAAAATTGGAAAATCGAACCGATTTATGAGGACGCAAACGGGGTAGAATTTTTCGATGAAATGGCTGTGGAGAAAATCCGCAGCGGTATAAAGCAAAAAGAACCTAAACATGAAATAAACATAATGAACAAAGATGATATCAAACCTGTTGAAATGACGGTTGAAATACCGCAAGAACCATTAGCGCAAGAATCGTTTGAACAGCAGGAGAAAGATATACAAGAAGGCGAAATTATTCATCACGAAGAAGATACTAAAACAACAAATGACCTTAATGAGCCGCAAGAACTTCCGGTAGCGGTAATAAATGAAGTTAATCGGGAAGTGGAAAACGAACTGAAAAACGTTACCCTTGATATTTCTAACCAGACTCTTGCCGTACTTGCCGAATCAATTGCAAGAAAAATAACAAGCGATGTTGCAGATTATATAAAGCAGACTGACTTTATTGAAGATGCGCTACAGCTTGGCGAATACAAAAAAGACAATCAAATACTGGTCGGAAAAACAGAAGAACTTTTAGCCGATAATAAGATTCTTGTTAAAAGAATTGAAGAACTTGAAAAAGAGCGCAATTCTTTTGTAAAATTATTCGGTAATATTTACGTAAAAAATCAATAGATTATGCTTTTGAATATAGAAAAACAAATGAAAGCACAGCTTTCTGACGATATATTAGATGCACTTAAGTTGTGTTCCCAAACAGCAGACGAACACAACTTTAAAATCTATTTGATAGGCGGCATAGTAAGGGATTTAATCTTAAAGCGAAAATCCGTTGATATCGATGTTACGGTTGAGGGTGATGCCGTAAAATTTTGTCATCTTCTTGCCCAAAAGGATTACTGCAAAATTTTGCAGGTACAAAACGAACTAAAAACAGCAAAAGCTTTATTTGACGGTGATGTAGAAATAGATTTTGCCTCGACAAGACAGGAATTCTATCCCCACAGAGGGCAGCTGCCTGTTGTCGTCAAAATAGGCTGTTCTCTGGAAGAAGATGTGTACAGAAGAGATTTTACGATAAATTCGCTGGCTATGTCTTTAAACAAGAAAAATTACGGCGAGGTTATAGATTACGTTGGCGGCCTCAAAGATTTGAGCAACAAAAAATTAAGAGTTTTGCATGACAACAGTTTTAACGAAGATCCGTCAAGAATTTTGAGAGCGCTAAAATTTGCAGCAAGGTTTAATTTTCATAGAGATGACCACACGAAAGAATTGCAGGCAAAGTACATAAATACTCAAATGCATGATGATATCTCATGGACGCGTATAAAATCTGAATTAAAGCAGTGTTTTTCACTAAACAGTGCCAAAATTTATGATATGTTTCTGGTTAATGAAAACTATAAATTAGTATACGGTCAAAAACCGGAGATAAAAGGGCTTGAGATAAAAACACTGATTGACAAGTACAATCCGTATTATGTTTGGCTTGTTTATCTGGGAACTGTTTTGACCGATGATAAAATTATTGAGCAGTTTTGTTTTACAAGAAGTGAAAAGAAAATTTTTACCGATATCGAATATTTGATGAACAATCATTTAAGCATGATGAATTCAAATTATGATATTTATAAGTTTTTTGTAAAAAGAACAACAGAATCGATTCTTGTATATTACCTTTTGACGCAGCGCAAAGAAGCACTGAAATATCTCGAAAATTTATCTTTAATACGTGTAGAACTAAACGGCGATGAAATCAAAGCAATGGGGATAGAAAACGGCAGAGAAATAGGCGAGATTTTAGACGAGTTATTGAAGAAGAAACTAAACGGAACCATTGTCAAAAAAGGCGATGAGATTGAATTTGTAAAAAACAAAATAAAATAGTTGAAAAATAAAATTTGCCATGTATAATAATAATTACCGAATGCGAGAGTAGTTCAGTGGTAGAACACTTCCTTGCCAAGGAAGGGGTCGCGAGTTCGAGCCTCGTCTCTCGCTCCATTAAACAGAGGGGTTCAGCCCTCTTTTTTAATGCTTATTTTTTCCTTCGACTATATTTCGACGACTACATCAGGATTACAATTCTGTATAGATTTATCTATATAAATAAAAATCAACGTAATTAATCACTGTAATTTTCAAGTGCTTCAATTGCTTTTAATTTCCTTTCAGGTACAGGATGAGCATATCGTTGAGTAGTTTTTAAATCAGCGTGTCCTAAAATTTCTTTTACAACTACAAGGTCAATACCAGCTGCAACCATTCTTGTGGCACTGGTGTGTCGTAATCCATGAAAAGTCAAATTCTTAATTTCAGCTTTTTTACATACATTACGAAAGGCTTTAGACAGATATTTATAACCTGTTTGAGTAATAGGATTGGTGAAAACATAATCAGATATGGCGTTTTGTTTGAGTTCCTTAAAAATTGCCATTAGCTCATTACATATAGGTATCTTACGAATTTTATTATTTTTAGTTTTTAAAAGATTGATACACCTGTTTTTTAAATCTACATTCAAGCTCCACCGTAACTCCATAATCTCACCCCGTCTCATACCTGTAAGTAAGGCACATTTAATAATCGGTCTGAGATAAGTAAAATCACCAGTACAGTTTTCAAGTAATCTTTCTTCTTCTTTTTTTGTTAAAAATCGCTCTTTTATGTTATCTACTTTTAAAGGTGTCAAATTGACTGCTAAACAGGGATTTTCTTTGACCATATTTTCTTTAATCGCAAGAGCAAACATTCTTCTTAAAATCCCGACTTCTCTATTAATAGTCGCAGGTTTTACACCGTTTTCATCTTTTCTAAATTTTCTGTACTGTTCTATTTTCTTCGGTGTTATATCTTTTAACGGCGTATTTTTAAAGAAATTTTTTAAAATATTCACCTCTGACATATCATTTTTCCAGCCTGTTCTATTGTTTTTTGCGTATTCTATAAACATATCAACAATCACAGAAAAAGGCTGTGTACCTTTATTTTCAACAAGGTCATATTTACCCTGTAACAGGTCTGATTTTATTCTAACTTCCGCCATTTCGGCAGTTTTTTTATCAACAGCTTCAGGAATTGCTTTGTGATACTGTTGACCTTTAATAACAAATTTATAATACCAGCGACCGTTTTTATGTTTATAGACTGACATTTTTATCTGCTCCTTTTGATTAATTATCACGTCGTAAGAAGCTTAAAGTCAACGCACGCAACACTTTCACCCATATAGATTTATTGAAATCAAACCAAAATAATAAAAATTAATTTATTTCCATACAAATCTATGAGTAAAATTTAAAATTTACAGATTTTTACATATTTTATGGACCATTTTTATTCATCTGTGTTAGTTTTTAATTCTTCCACCAACCTTTGAAACAGAGGGTTATTACCTAAATTTTTTATAGTTATTCTTTTCCATTCATCTTCGGTTAATTCAGGTTCAGAAGAATTTGAAGAAGAAGTATTTTCTTTATTTATTAATATATTATTATCATAAGATACTTCGGGAATATTCCCTAAGCAGGTTTGGGAACTTCCATAAGTAACTTTGGGGACAAGGTTTAGATACCCTAAGCAGGTTAAAGTAAATTTGTAATGTATTCTTTTATTTATTTTTTCTTTTTTTAATATATTTTTAGTTTCTAACTCCTTTACAGCTTGAAATACTGATACTTCACTTAAACCCGTACAATCAGCAATCGTCTTTTGTGTCGGATACGCATAACCTAAATTCGGATTCCAAAAGTCAACAATACACCTTAACACCAATCTTGAAGACATCATCAGGTTTATCTTTGAAAACATTCTGCTTGTTGTAATGAGTTTGTTTAATTCAAAACTGCTCTTGTTTATCTTAAATTCTGATTTCCTCATCAATTAGCCTTAATTGTACAGGTTCACCACTTTGTACTTCTTCAATTTCTTTAAATTCTTTGAGTCGTCTGTAAAACCCATTGATAAAAAACATCGGTGTGTATAATGTTTCTTTTACCTTCAGTGATAAACTGTCTCCAAGTTGGACTTTTGCGGCTATTCCTAACAAAGACAGCTGTAAATAAGCCATTTTATAACATATTTCTTCAATATCCATTGCCTCTACATATAATTTCTGTTGAAAATTTATTCCTTCCTCTTTCATACAATCCGCAAAGGCAATAATTATACCGCCACTACCACAACACGGTTCACACATTGTGATAAAATCTTTGTTTTCAATATCTACCTTTAGATTTATGCAGTGTAGTCTCCCCATTAGTTTACTGGCATGGTATGGTGTGAAAAATTGACCTTTTCTGTGTTCTCCAAGACCGTTCATATTAAACATTTCACCTAAAAAATCTTTCATTCCCAGATCAAGTGAAATCAAAGTGTAAGCGTTCATTGCAGCAAAGTAATCAAGCTGTTTTCTGGAATATTTTTTAGCCGTGTTTAAATATTTTTCTTCAATAATTTGTGACCTGTAAAAAGGTTGGGCTATTGAGTAAATTGATAACGTCAAAAAATCATTAAAAATTTCTGACACTGATTTTGAGGTATCAACCTCATGTAATAACCTGTTAAATTCCTTTGGTATGTTAACCCGTTTGTCTTTCATCGCTCTTATCCTATTTTTATACCTTTAAAGATATATTCACCCGACAGGAAAGGAATATCACCGATGAAACCAAAACTCTTTAACCCATAAAGATTCAGGTAATAGTGCTATTTTGGTTTGTTATGTCTACAAAAGTATTTAAGGTAAAATATGTTTATGAAAAAACTGTTTCTAATATTCATATCTTTAATATTTTTATCCTGCTGTTACTCAACCGCACAGACAACTCTGCACCCTATTGATAAAGCAGAACAAGACTGTATATCAAAAACTTCTGATACACAGGTGATGAATCAATGTAGTATAATTGCTCAAAAAGAATGGGAAAAGGAAATAAAAAAGACTTTGTCAGAGTTAAAATCTGTTTTGGACAAAGAAAGCTATAAAAGTTTAATTAATTCTCAAAATTCTTGGGAAAAATACAAAATTGATGAATTTCGTTCTATCGACAAAATGCTTGAAAATAAGCAGGGTACAATGTATTTGAATGTAAATAAAGGTTTAAAAGTTGATATAGTTAAACAAAGAGCTTTGAAACTTCAAGAATATTTAAACACAGTAAACGATTAATTCCAAAAGCGTAAGCATTTAAGACCATTTAATTATCACAAATGTTGATTATTCAGAAAAAATAGTACATAATATATTTGGCAGGTAATGCTTTTTAACAGGTTTGTTCAAATTGGAGCACGCCCACGTTATCAAAATTTAGGCATAGCTGTGTTTATTTTTAGGCAACGTATTACTTATCGTTGTCTTTTTTCGCATAAAAATTTTTAGGAGGTGAATTGTTATGTAAATAATAAAAAATAGGGTACAATTAAATCTATGAAAAAACTGTTTTCTACATTTCTTATATTTTTTCTGCTGTCAAACAGTACTTTTGCTCTAGATTATTCAAAATACAATCTGTCTGATATAAATGCAATCAGAGAAGCAACAAAAGCTTATCAAAATGAATTTAAAGACAAAAAAGGCACAAAAGAAGCAGAAACTGAGTTTTTGAAATTCAGGGATTTTTATTATGAAGCTGTAGAAAAACAGAATATAAGAATTAAACTAAAGGAACCGGTAAAACTATATAGAAACTCATATTACTGGCAAGCAAGAAAATATACAAAAGACTACGCCGACAAAGGATTAAGAGTGGATTTTAATGGAGAGTTTTATATAACCGAAAATAATAAATACTTATACAAAAATTTCTGTTCTTATTTAAATGCGGATTGGTGTGAATTATTAAAGTTTTTGTCAAAACAAGATACAAAAAGAATCTTTTGGGATTCGGTTTATGTAATATCAAAAGACGAACTTGTAAAAATAATAAATTTTTATAAAAACTTTGATAAGAAATACCCTAATTTTGTATTAAATGATTCTATAAAATCTATAATAAAAGATTATGAAAAAGATTTAAAACGTTACCCTTATCTAACTGATTAATTTAAATCTTAATTAATCTTGCACGCTAATTGAATCATCAATTAGCGTTATTGTCGTACAAAAATTTAAGGAGAAAACAAAATGCCTTTACGCTGTCACAGCCCACCTAATTTAATAAAGGAAAATAAATTCAACAATAATATTCAAAATAAAAAGTATTAACAGAATAACAGGAATTAAAGCAAAGACTATTCCTGTATAGAATAATATTGTATGAATTTCTTTAATTTTATCGGGTATATTATTAAAAAATTTGTCATATAAAACTTGGTTACACTTATAAATTTTTGATTCTATAAATGTTAAAACCAAAAGTGTTGCTTCAATTGTTAAAAAATATTTAATGATGTTTATAAGCCACAAAAAAAGACCGACTGTAATTTCAAAATTATCTGTCGGACCGTTTTTTAGACTTTCTTTTAAAGCTTGAGGATAAAAATAAAAAATTATTAATAAAAAACATATGGCAAGAATGTAACCTGATAACGACAATAAATTTAGTGAAAAATATTGCTTAATTTTTTTCATAAAAAAATTTTAGCATAAAACAGAAAGGGATAAAAAAATGAGTAACACAAAATACAATTTTAAAGAATATAACAATGAAATTTATGCGAAAACAAAAAAATATCAGAAGATATATGGATTTGAAATAGGTACAGGAGCACACGATGCCTGGAATAACGAAGCTGACGCTTTTAAACATACTTTTATGCAAGCAGATCTGGCATTAAAATCAACTGTTGGATTAAGTAAGCTTGCTGGTGATATACATGAATGGCAGGGGGACAAGAATAATCATCAACCAGAAGGTGAAAAGAATATGGACTTGTGGAATAACGAGGTCGGAAGAGAAATTTCTAAAGAGATAAGAAGAGAATACAATCCTATTGAAGTTATTAAACATATTAATTCAGGTAAAATGGACGACATTATTGCTGATAAGATTATGAAAAGAATGAGAAAAGGAGAACTTATTACACATCCGTCAGATTCAAGAAAATATAGAACACCTACCCAAAAGTTTTCTGATGATATAAAATCCAGATATCGCCAAATGCAAGAAGAAAGAAAAAGACGATATCCTGTTTTTAGAAAAAGTAATGCTTCTCAAAATAATTCATCAGGTAATGGTCGGTGGGTCACAATAAACGGGAATCATGTTTATATTTCCTGATTTTAGTTAACAATAATAGGGCGGTGAAGAAACTTTCATCGCCTTATTACTATGTTTTATTTTTAAGATAACTGTACAAATTACCTACCGTAGTATCACACTCCCTCGCAATAACTGTTTTAGGTACGTTCAACCTCACTAAATACAGTATCTTCTCCCTGTGTACATCAAGCTTTGACTTTCCTTTCTTACCCTTTGGACGACCCAACTTCACACCGCTTGCTTTCTTCGCCTGTAAAGCTTCTTTCGTTCTTAAGCTAATTAAATCCCTCTCAAGCTGGGCGACAAGCGCAAATATTGTTGAAGTAATGACAGCAGTTATACTTTTGTCATTACTTGCAAAATTTTCTTTCAATGAATACAAAACAAAATCTTTTTCTTTCGATAAGTTCAATATTTCCAAAATCTGTGTAATTGACCTCGCAAGCCTCGATAACTCGGGTACAATCAATACATCACCCACGCCTATTTTCTCAATCAACACCCCCAATTCACGCTTACGGAAATGTAATTTGCCAGTAATTTTCTCCTCAATAAACTCAACATTCCCTAACCGTCTGTCATTAGCGAACTTCAAAATCTCAAGCTTGTTCTTTTCTGTGTCCTGCTCTAAAGTACTGACACGAAGATAAGCATAAACGGTCATAGGCTGTCCTTTCATTTTTTTTGACGTGTAAAAACAAGGCAATTAAAAAATTAACTGCCTGTAAACGAAAAATATATATTATCCTATAAATACGTATAAATCTTATTTTTATTATATAAATCCATACACTAAAACTCACTCGTTTTTACTGTAGGAATTCATACAATGTAAACGAACGGTTTAAATTTAAATATTATTTCAAAATTTTGTTATATGAAGCAAATTCTTCTTTCACCTCATCATCAATAAATAATTGGAAAATTTTTCTTTCAAAACTAGAATTGGTTGTTATCAGCTGAGACTTAAGAAACTCTTCGAAATCATCATTATTAGACGCAATATTTAAATTTTGAACATTTATAAAATTTTTAGCAATATATTCTTTTAAATTAGATAAACCTATACTAATATTTTTTTGCCAATAATTATAAATTTCTTCAGGTGGATTCAATAAATCTGATATTTTTTGATAATCATCTTCAACGTATATCATTCTAACATTATTAGAATCGTAATAAACTTGAATCAATCCATAATTTTGAAGATTAGTTAATACCGAACGTTGTTTATGAGCAGATAATCCAAAATTATTTAATAAATGCTCAATAGACAAATTAAAATAAGGCTTATTATTTATTAATTCATAATTTCCAGATTTTAAAGATTCAATCTGTATAGATAATAATTCAGAATATATGCAAGCTGTTTCAATACCCAATTTTGCAATTAATTTTTTATTTATTTTTAATGGCTTGACATCATCATTAGCTAATCTGCGACTGATAAATTTATGCTCTGAAATATTTAATATAGAATTCATTGATTCCAAAGAAGAATTAACCATATTAGAAAACCCTAAAGTTGCATTATATTTTTTCATAGAAAGATATACCTCAACAATACATTAATTATAAATATTTATATGTCCGTGAGTAAATTTACACATGCTGGCATTAATTTTTTTTATGCAGCTTAATGTATAAATCATTATATTATGCTGACATAGAAAAGAAATAAAAAACAATATTTTTTGTTAATTTTTGTTAAGAGACTTGACTTTTAAAAAGTCATGCAATTACGATTATATATAGAAAAAGGGCTGGCAAAACAATTGTCCTACCAGCGTAAATTATATCTTCAACACTAATTTACCACACCGGAACTATTTAAGTCAATTGTTTTGTCCGTGCTCTCATAGATAAAGAACACGGAGGATAGGTAATGAAAACACACAATTAGAGAGAGTCATGGGAGAAATGAATAGGAGAAGTATGCCTAGTAACGACTCTCAAGGCTTATTTGTCTTGTTCAATTTTGTACAACAAAACAAAAGGAGAAAATAAAATTATGTCCAAATATTTTAATTCAGAAACAATTGATGCAGTATGGAAAAAAGGTAATGTAGTTTATGTGGCAGACCCTAATGTATGGCGCAAAGACAAATCAGGGGCTTGGATAAACTATAACCAATACGGAAATAGAGATTCAGACTATGGCTGGGAAATAGATCATATAGTCCCTGAAAGTCAAGGCGGTTCTGATTATCTAGGGAATCTTCAACCGCTACAATGGGAAAATAATTGTACAAAAGGTGATGATTATCCACATTACTGCACATCTGTTTCTTCAGAAGGTAACAAAAACATAAAAAAAAGAATTTGTTACTAATGAAGAATAAGCCCTGTGTTTTTACAGGGCTTATTTTTTACTTCAAATACCCGAAAATAAGCTTGTGTATTCTTTGAACATCTTTTTCTGATGAGGTTGAAAGTTCTGTGTTGATTTCTTTTATCAATTCTTCTTTTGTCTTTAAGTGTCCGAAGTTAAATAAATCAGCCATTGTGACATCAAGAGCGTTTGCCAGTTTTTCAAGGTTTTCAAAACTCGTGAAGTAATATCCTGTTTCTATACGACTTATTGTTTGTAAATCCAGTCCTACTTTTTCAGCTAGTTTTTCCTGTGTAAGTTTTTTCCTCTCCCTGAGTTCTTTTATACGTTTTCCGAATACTTTGTTGCCCGATGACATAACTGCTCCTTTTCTCTCATGCTATCGGACAAACTGTTACACAAGAATATAGTCTACTGTATAAATATGATGTTTTATTATGCGTTATATGTATAATAAAATAGTAAAACGTATAAAATATTATTTGTTTTTGTTGTTTCCCTAATAAAAAGGTTGATAAATGAAAAAAATACTTATCCTGTTATTTATAACTCTACTGCTTCAAAAGGCTGTATTTGCTTACTATGAAGTTGAGATAGAGGGCTTGAATATGCCTTTGAGAAATTACAACACAGAATATCAGGAACATACTCGACCTCAAAAAACAATAGAACCAAAATCCCAAAAACAGGCATGCTTTGATGAATTAAAATTGTTAAAGGTTATTCTTTCTTATGATGATTTTTCCGCTCAAAAATCTAAACAGGCATGTGACCATATATGCGGGAATATTAGACCCTGTTACATTATATTTCAACGAGTACAAAAAGGTCTAACAATTTCTGATATTGGCTCAGATATTGAAAAATGTTATTACCGAACTATGGGGTATGACCAAAATACTGCATACAAACAACATCTCGAACGGGTGAAATGGAAAAAAGAAAATTTAAAAAACAGCGGTTATTATGAACAACAAAAACAGGTTTGTGAAAGTATGAGAGAGTAATTAATCCATATGATAATTAAATTATGTAAAGGAAATAATAATATGATCCCAAAAGATATACATAAAAATTTTTTTAGTTCTAAAAGCTACATCTGTATTATTTTAGTTACACTTATATTCTGTTGTACGGGTGCCTTTGCATATATAAATAATTCTTCTACATATGAAGAAAATAAAAAAGAGCCAGTGTATAAACAAATAAAAGAAAGTAAACTTTATCCTGTATATAAAATGAAAAAAGATAAGGTTGTCTTTATAAATAAACACGGAACACCTATATTTGAAATTGATAATAAAGAATACGGGGTAATCGGAGAATTTAACGAAGGTTATATTTTTCTTGGCAAAGTAATAAAAAGTATTCATACTGGATATGAAGATTTCCCAAACATTCCAATTATAGTCAGATATTCAATTTTCGACTCAACTGGTTCATATATCACAACCGTTAAACCAGATATATTTATGTATCATCCATTAGAAGGTAAAGCTATTCCGTTTTTTTATAGAGGCAGAGCTCGAATTGTAGTGGCTGAACAAATGGATAACGATGAAATAGCAGAAGAAATCGCAGAAACATATGATATAAATATAAGAGGAGAACGATTACCTGATACATATTATGTTAGCATTAACAAAGATCGCAAATATTTTGAAGATGTCAAAATATACTATAATCAAGATGCAACAAAATATGGATACATACATTATGATGGAATAGAAATAACACCGCCTATCTATGATGTACCTCCTGCGGGCTATGATTATTGGAATCCTAATTTTGCTAATGGTGTAGCTCTTGTAAAATTGAACGGAAAGTTCGGTTACATAAATAAAAAAGGAGAATATATTATTAAACCAACTCTTGAGTATGCACAAAGCTTTTCAAATCAAAGTGTAGATTATTCAAGCTATGGATTCGCATATCTTGTACATGACCTAGCCTACATTGTTTCTGATACTCGTGAAGGATATATAAATACAAAAGGCGAGTTTGTTTGGTCAATACCCAAACAACAATACTAATGCCTATACTCACTCATAAGAATATCAAGACAACGGATGATTTGGCTTATTGTCATACCTTGCTTATCAAATTTTTCGTACATTTTTCTGTATAGTGAAACTGTTTCGTTCGCCTGCCTTGCGTTTTCAAGACTTTTCCTTAGTGCTTGCATGCGATTACGGTGACGGGTTTGTTCTTGATCTATCTGATTTTGTATATTTACAACCTGTTGTGAATTATCCACTTGATTTCCTCCTTTATTTTAATATAAAAACAGTCATAAACATCGATAACAAGCGAGTTATGAAGAGTTTTATGCTCTGTGTACAGGGTAACTATACCCTCTGACATTTTCGTTTGTTAAAACCGCGTATAAAGAAACCCTGTCGTTTTAGACGGGGAGGAGATTTTCAAGAAAAATCTTTTTAAACTGTGTGAAATATCGAAAATTTATGAAATTTCAACTCACACAAGCATTTTCAGTGTTATCAACAGGGGAAATATGAGAAATTTTACAGTTTTCAACAGGTTGAACCTTATCCTTTAATGTTATTTTCTGTCCTATGTTATTATGGAAAAAATTTGATGTGACTGTAAAACCGTTCATATCAGCTATTTCTTTGACTACTGATACAATTTCGTCAAAGTCCTTTCTTAATATTTTTCGACTAAAACCTGTTTCTGAATAATATTTTGTGATGAGTTCTGTTTTGGCAAAAGCTTTATTTTTATTCCGTTTCAGAAACTCAAAGAACTGTTGATACGTGTCGTATTTTTGAGGCGTGTAATTAATAAATTTTTCAAGGTCTGTGCTTAAATACTCAACTGTTTCAATAGCCTGTTTTAAGTCTGTTTCTGTAACAATATTTTCTGTCGGATGATTTAAAACCGCATAGAGGGAAGCTATATTTAACGCCTTTAAAGGTCTGTCTTTAATCTCTTTTTGCAGGTGAGAATTTTCCATTTTTTCTGATTTTTGTAAACAGTCCTGTTTGTATTGAACAAAAATGTTATCGTAAGCAGTATTGGTAACATTAAAAATTCCCTCGTACGGTAACTTGTCGATAATATCTTTGACTTCCTTTGAAAGCCTTTTAGCCTTGTCTTGTGCGTGTTTTATTAAATTTCTTTCAGCTTTGAAAAACTGATTTTTGGGTAGTGTTGGTTGAAAAATTAGAAAAGTTCTTCTTGCAAGTCCCGTCGCTAACAATGCATTGAAATTGACGTTTGTGTTGTTGAAAAAACGTTCCGGGTCAGAGAAACCTAAAAAACTGATTGAGATGTTTTTAACGGCTTCACCTTGATTGTCAGCCTTAATAGACTTCCCTGCAATTTTTCCGTCGTAACATCCTAAAAGATAATACAAAAGCTCAACCCCTTTACTGCCTGAAAAAATATATGCTAATTCAGAAACAAACAGAAATATACCGCCGAAGTCTTTGGTATTCAGAAAATCTGCAATTTTCTTAAGACCTTCAGGTGTTGCGTTTTGTGACTCCAATGCGATGGGAAATATTTTGTTCAGCTCTGATTTTGGTATTTTTTTGCCCATGTACATCTGCTGTAGCTTGTCGTAGTCCTTTTTATATTCAGCTTTTGATTTTTCGCTGAACTCTTCAAAAACTGTGTTAAGAATAAAATTTTCAAGATTTTTGCAGGCGAGGTCTTTTCCCCCACCGCTCGGGAGAAAAACAAGTGCGAAAATGTTTGTTATTCTTGTCCCAAAGCAGGTGTTAAACCTTAAACGTTTATAGCTTAGAGCCTGCATAAATTTGACAATCGTTAATAACAATGCTGCTTTTGGATACAGACTTGGCTGTAATGTCAACAGAAAATTTGTGATTTTTTCAATGATAATAGGTGTTTTTGGCATGTTCATTTTTATTCTCCAATCTTTTTTATTAAATCCTGTACTATTTTTTGATATCTGAAAAAGTTTCTATTTTCAGATATTTTTTCTTTCAGTTCCTCTTTAAATGTGGCTATTACGGTATTAAGGGTACTGGGCGAGGAAAATTCGCACTCGATTTTTAACATTTTTCTGATGACCTTAACATCATCGTCAAAATTGGTCAAAATAGCCCTCATTCCAACTTTTTTCAAAAATTTTTGGATTTTCATCAGAATACCTCTTTCCCAACTGTAAACCAGTCATACTCATTGCTTGAGGTTATTTCACAAAATTTGTCTTTAACAGGATTTTTTTTTGAGTGAAGAATTTCTTTCAATCTAATTTTTTTACTGTTAGTTTTGAAAGCCTTTCTTATATCTTTAAAAGTTCCTAAATGACGCTCCAAACGAACAGTCTTTTTAATCTTTTCAATCGTTTCAATACCTATTTTTTCAATATATAGCCGGTTTTTCGGTGACTTGTTTTGGATTATTTCTTTGTATTTCAGGTATATAGCCAAGCTGTCTGACACGCTTTTTGCATGAGGCTTAATTATGAGACCCGAATTTTTGTAATCTAAAATTTTATTTTTGTGTTTTCTTTGAGTGGCTAAAAGTTCAATTGCTGTAAGGGTTTCAAGAGGATTTTCAACCTCAACATCTTTTGTCACGTCAAGGTAAAGAACCTGAGAAGCTTCAACAGGTGAACTGTTAAACCTTAAAATTCCCGTGTCGTCTATCTTTTCAAAAACCTCTTTTACATTATTTTTATGGATTAAACCTAAATTTCCCTTGTCAGCGGTGATTTTTCCGCTAACATCTAAAAGGAATGAATTGTTTATATATGTGATTTCACGCACACCGACTATATTTTTTAAAATTTCTTTTTTTACAGTGATTTTATTACTGAAAGTGTCAAAGTCATTTTCATTTACCTCTGGGACCTTATTTTCAGGCACCAGTAAACGAACTCTATCCAGAGTAATCATTATTTTTCTCCTTATCTTACCTTATTCTTTGATTGTTTTTTGAATGATTGATTAGAATAGATATATAAAGCGGCGCAGTACTTTATACCCTAATATCAATAGTGTTTTTTATATCGTTTTTTTGTTGTTTACACAAATCTACAGCCCTTAACAACCCATTTATCAAGTTCTGTCTTTAAAAAAATGGTTCTCCTGCCTAATTTTCTGTAAATTTGCGTTGGTAAAACCTTTTTGCTTATCCAGGTATAAAGAGTATTCGTCTTTATTTTTAGATATTCTGCCGCCTCTGCGACACTTAAAAAATCTGAATTTGTCATTTAACCTCCTTGTCTAATTTTCCTTATTAAAGCAGCAAAGGAAATTCACAAGAAGAGAGTTTACACCTCAATTTGCACCCCAAAAATTTTTAATTAATTACAATACGCGTTTTTAAAGCTTTTACAACATCTTTGAATCTTACTTGTTCTTCAATATTCAAAACAGCCTTAATTTTAGGTGCTAGTCTATTTTTGTAATTTTCGACAGATTTGACAGTAATCGCCATTTCTTTTGCAATTTCTTCATTTGAAAGGTCTTGTAAAGACAATTGCAACGTTTCTCTTTCTCGTTTGGTAAGAGATGAACTTCGACAAAGTTCTTCAAAAGTAATTTTTTGTGGTTTATATTCTTCGCTTTTATATTCCAAAAATTTAGTTAAATTTTCACAGATTTCTTTTATTGCGGTTGATATAAAAATTTTCTTTAAACCCGACCACTCTGATGTTGAAAAAATAAACCTCTTAAATACATAAAAACAAAAACAACCATAGGTTAAATCTTCCAAATATAAAAGACTGAACTTACAATTCTGATATGCTCTTTTCGAAATCTTTTTTCCGTATATTGAATTCAAAATACCTGATATATTAGCAAGGTTTTGAAGAAGTTGTGTACCCTTGAAGAATTTTTTAATTAAAGTCTTTTGCAATAATTTATGAGATTTTTTGAAGTTTCCAAACTCTTTATAAAGAATTTTTGTCAATAATTCAACTATGTTGAGTTTATCAATTCTCACCCACATAATATTAATGCCTGTAATACGTGAAATATCTGTATAGTAATCTTCTATGTTTTTTCGATGTATTTCAAATTCTTTTGTTTCAAAAAACTTCTCACAAATTTCGATTCTTCTTGTCATTTCTCCCTTGAGTAAATTATTTGAAAGAATAAAATCAGAAAATTCTTCAAAAACACTATCAAATTTAGATATATCCAAGTTTGAATTTTCTACAAAATCGGAAAAAATATCATCACTAAGAGTTTCTATTTTTCTATTGTATTTTTTTATTTTTAAAGCAAGTGTATCGATATCTAAAAAATTATTCATGCATACCTTCGACTATATTTTGACGACCCCCGTCAAATTTTATTGATTTTGATTAATTTACATGAAGCATAAAAGTACCAAAAAATAAAGAAAAATAGAAATCAATCGAAATAAAAAAAGTGTTCTAAAGCCGTTGCCAAGGAAGGGGTCGCGAGTTCGAGCGGATTTGCGGACGGATGGAGTGAACAAAGTGAGCGAATCCGAGGAGCGAACAGATAAAGCCGGCTTGTGCGAAGCACAAAAGGCGAAACTCTGTGAGCGTGAAGCAAATCCAAGACAGCCTCGTCTCTCGCTCCATAAAAAATAAGCACCCGACAGGGTGCTGTTTTTTTATAATACTTTTATTGAACTTGCGGTAAACGCCAAAAGAGCAGGTATAAAAAACACCTGCTCTTTTAGTAGAAACTAATCCTCTATAAATACATGATTGCCGTTAATAGTTACCCAGCGACCTTTACCTGATAAACCGCTTGATTTACCAAACACTCTTTGAAGTCTTTGGTTTTTCATGCGTTTATATTTTTCTCTGATTTCATCATCGAGTCTTTGACTGGGGGTTCGTGTATCAATTTTATAGACATTTTGTTCAATACCAAGTTTAAATAAACGACTGCTATTTGTTTCAGTCGAATCACTGTTTGTCGAAGTTGAAGAAAATGTTTTATCTGAAAAGTTTTTTAATTCAGTAACACGATTATTCCAACCCTGTAAATATCGTTTTTGACT
>CALUTJ010000018.1 GCA_944323685.1 Candidatus Gastranaerophilales bacterium
TGGTTCGGAATAGTGTAGTGCTGGCGGTCTATCTCTTGTTTTCGGTTGCTTGCTTCCTTACCGTACATGAGCATTCTTTCAAGGCTTGTAACAAAAGGGCTGAGCGCCAAAACGGCAAATATAATAAAAAACAATGCACAAAATTTTAACTACACCTCGGGGGTGAGCATGTCAAAAACCGTTAACGCGATGAAATGGGCTTTTACGGGGTTTCTTGCAAAACTGCCCTCATCACGTGACAAATACGAGTTAAGGGATAGAACAGCAAGAGAAGGCGCAACTTTTGTTATGTTTTTCGGCGGTGATTTTTTGATAAACAACATCTTAGGCCGGTTGTCGGACACGTTTTTGGGCACAAAAATTATGAATACAGACAAATACAAAGGCCAAAAAATAGCATTCTTTAAAAGTTTTACACTGCCTGTTAGACGGTTCAAAAAAATAAACAGCCTCAAAAATGTTTCGCCGGAAATTATAAAACGCACACGCAATGTCGGGGCGGCGCTTTACTGGGTGTCTTTAATTTCCAATATGGCGGTTTTGGGGTTCTGCGTCCCTCATTTTTTGAACAAATTCTTAAGACATTGCGTACAACAGGATAAGCAAAAAGAAGCGCAAAACCGGCAGCGTTTAAACTCTCCTTACAAAAACATATTATCTTTTATGAAAGCTAAACAATAAAGTAATTTTCACCTTCATCAGTCAGCGTATATTCAGTGTATTCGTTTGTTTCAGTCAAATCGGGTACGATTCTGAGCAGGTTCTGTTTTATTGCCTCATCAACTGTTGAGTGGTCTATTGCGCTGCCTGTTGAGGGAACGAGTTTTGCGTTAATTTGTTTAATCGTGAATCTTTCTTCGTGCTCGATATTCAGGATATACAATCCAGCAACAACAAGTTTATCAATATCATTTTGAGGATTGTATCTGTTGTAAAATTCTAAAAAATCAGTGCCTGTGTCTTGTTTTTCAACAACTTCTGTTTTGGGGTGCTGCATTGATTCTTCCAGTGCACGTTCAAAATTCACCTCGGCAACGCGTTCTTCCTTTGTATCGCTGAAATCAAAAGACGGCGCAGTCATGGAATTAATTGAAGCAAGCGCCTTAATCTCCTTAAAACCGCTGCGGGGTGCACTTTGTTCGGCTTCTTTGCTTTGAAAAATTTCGCTGCTTTGTGGCTCTTTAACATGAGCTCCGTTAACAAGCCCGTTTATCCAATCCGCAAGCTGCTGCTCGAACGCTGTTTTGTCGGTTGTTGAAAACTCAAATTCAATATCGTCTTTTCTTATTTTAAAGTAGTATTCGTGCATTCTTTATCCTCTTTTTTTAAATCAAGGTGTCTTGCCGCATTTGTTTCGTCAACCCTTTTGACAGGGGCATTGTGGGGAGCGGACAGAATATTTTGCGGATTTTGCTCAACCTCCTGCGCAATTTCTATCATTGCCTGCGCAAAATCGTCCAGCCTGTCTTTGCTTTCGGTTTCCGTAGGCTCTATCATCATCGCCTCGGATACGATAAGCGGAAAATACACCGTTGGCGGGTGGAACCTGTAATCCATAAGCCTTTTTGCAATTTCAAGGGTATGAACGCCTTTAGCCTTCTGCCTGTCGCCGGACAGCACAAACTCGTGCATACAGGTGCAATCATAGGGCAGGTCATAATACTTTTTCAATTTTTCTTTAAGGTAATTCGCGTTCAGCACAGCGTCTTGAGAAGCCTGTTTCAATGCATCACCCTTCATCAAAATGTAGGTATAAGCCTTGACAAGCACACCGAAATTGCCCTGAAACTCTTTGATTTTGCCTATGGTGTTTTTAAGGTCGTATTTTCGGATATATTTTTCGCCGTTAAAATCAATTACGGGTACGGGTAAAAATTCTTTCAAACTTTCCACAACACCTACGGGGCCGGCTCCGGGGCCGCCTCCGCCGTGGGGAGTCGCAAAAGTTTTGTGCAGATTCAAATGTACAATATCAAAGCCCATTTTTCTCGGAGTGGTTATGCCCATAATCGCGTTTAAGTTTGCCCCGTCATAATACAAAAGCGCCCCGTTCTCATGCGCAATAGCTGCGATATCAGAGATTTTTTCTTCAAATAGTCCGAGGGTGTTGGGGTTTGTCATCATAACGGCGGCAATTTTGCCTTTATTCCCGTCAAACAAAGCCTTTAAGTGTTCTACATCGACCTGCCCTTTTTCGTTACTGTTGACTTTAACCACCTCAAACCCGCACATGCCTGCCGATGCAGGGTTGGTGCCGTGGGCGGAATCGGGGATTATTACTTTTTTGCGTTCGGGAAGATTGTTCACCTTAAAATAGTGCTTTACAATCATCATTCCGCAAAGCTCGCCGTGTGCTCCCGCAGAGCCGTGCAGGGTCATTGCGTCCATTCCCGTAATTTTTTTTAGTGCCTCTTGCAGTTTGTACATAAGCTCAAGCGCCCCCTGAGCATCGTCATCGCACTGCATAGGATGAAGGTTTGTAAAACCCTCTGACGAAGCAAGATACTCGTTGACTTTTGGGTTATATTTCATCGTACAAGAGCCTAAGGGATACAAGCCTGATTCCACGCAAAAATTTTTGTCGGAAAGCTCTTTAAAATGTCTCATTGCTTCTATTTCGCTAACCTGCGGCAGTTCGGGCGTATCAGTTCTTAAAAATTGCCGCGGCAAAAAATCAGGCGTGATTTCTTCTTCGCTCAACGATACTCCCGTCATTCCGTTTATTGATTTTTCAAAAATAGTTTTTGTCATTGCTGCTCCCTCAATTAATCATGTTAAGAATTTGCGGCGCTTATGTCAAACATTATATAATACTTATTATGAACAAGAATTACTTTAAACTGACTGTTGCAATATCTTTTGCCTGTATAATACTCGTAAGCTTTGTTTACATTTTTACAAGACCTCAAAACTCAAACGATAATGAGGTTGTGTTCTGGTCGCTTCAGATGGGGACATTTGACGGGTATATGAAGCCTCTTATTGCGGAATTTGAAAAGCAAAATCCCGATATTAAAATCAAATGGATTGATGTTCCATACTCTGAAGGTGAAAAACGCACACTTGCTTCTATTTTAAGTTCAAACCCGCCTGACCTTGTAAACCTTACGCCGGATTTTTCCAGCATACTGGCTCAAAAACAGGCGCTTGAATATATTGATTGCGCTAAACTTAAAGACTATAACAGTCAAATCACCCAATCGCTTATGACGGACGGAAAATGCTACGCGGTTCCGTTTTACGCAACGTCATCTTTGACTTTTTACAATAAAGACATTCTGAAAAAATCAGGCGTTAAACGCATACCAAAAACTTATGACGAGCTTAATGCAATCGCTGTGCAGATAAAAGAAAAATCGGGCGCGTTTGTCACAATGCCTACTCTGACCGAAAACGACACACTGTTAAAAATATTAAACAAGTCTGCAATAAATAGTCCTGAAACGCTTACTTCGCCAAGAGCAGTTGAAATATTTGAAAGCTACAGGCAGCTTTACCGGAATGATTTAATCCCGAGAGAATCCATAACCCAGAATCATCAGGAAGCGCTTGAAAAATATATGTCAGGTCAGCTTGCTTTTATCCAGTCCGGTTCAAATTTTTTGAATATAGTAAAAGAGAATGCGCCTCAGGTATTTAAACAAACAGATATCGCAGAGCAGTTTGTTGGTGACAACGGCAAGTACGATGTCTCCGTTATGAATTTGATTATTCCGCTGCGGGCAAAACACAAAGACGGAGCGCTTAGATTCGCACTGTTTTTGACAAACAAACAGAATCAGATTGAGCTGGCAAAGTTAACAACTATTTTGCCGGTAAATAACTACGCATTAAAGGATGGGTATTTTTCAACATACGATTCCGGCGATGTTATTGCAAAAGCAAGGGTGCTTAGCGCGCGCCAGCTCGGTAATTTGCAAAAAAACGCAAGGTTTAAAAACAACCATAAAGAGATTCTTACTCTGTTAAATACGACCGTACAGCAGATTCTGCTCGGTGATGACGACATAAAAAAAGTGCTTGAAAAAACGGCAAAAGACTGGCAAAGACTGGAGCAGCAATGATATTCGCTGATTTGGAAGTAAAAATTAATACAAAAAACAAAAACGAAATTTTGCTCTTAAAAAGAGCGCCAAAAGACAATTTTGACAAAACCGTACTCGTTATAGGAGTTGTCCACGGTGACGAACCTGACGGGGAATACCTTATAACAAGATACCTGTCAGAACGCAGTGAAACAAAAAACAGGCTGCTTTTTATCCCCTGCCTCAACCCTGACGGAAAATCCGCAGGCGCAAGAACGAACGCAAACGGGGTCGATTTAAACAGAAACTTTCCCTCAAAAAATTGGGAAAAAACGGAAAAAAATGAATACTTCGGCGGCGATGCCCCCGCAAGCGAGGATGAAACGCGTTTTTTGATTTATATTCTTGAAAAATACAAACCGGATTTGGTCATTACCCTGCATGAGCCATATGCAATCGTAAACTATGACGGACCCGCAAAAGATATTGCACAAAAAATATCACAAATAACAGGTTTTAAAACGGAAGAATCAATCGGCTATCCCACCCCGGGAAGCTTTGGTTCATATTGCGGTATAGAAAAAGACCTCCCGACAATCACTCTTGAGCTTCCGGAGCATGTTGAGAACTCAAAAGCAAAAGACGCGCTGTGGGAAAAGACAAAAGGTGTTTTTGAGTTTATTGCAAACGGATTTTAAAAATATGGAAATAAACGAAACCTCTCAAATACAAACTACAAGTGAGTCAATCGGCCCTAACGGTGAAAGGATTACAAGCATTACTTTTAGAACTCCTCAAAAGCAGGAGGAGTTGATTGTTACATACCAATCAATGAAAGATATTTTTAAGCAAGAAATTGCCCTTGAACAGTATTTTAAGCAGGAATATTACTTTGACGGTGATTTTAAAGAACTTTGCTGTGTTTACGAAGATAAATCAAGCATTGAGCCGTATTTTAACGAGCGAAAAATTACTTATTCAACTACGGAAGGTCAAAGAGATTACCTCTCTTTACACTACCTTGAAAAAGACGGCACAATAACAGTTTGCTATTACTCCGACAAAAATCTCCAAAACTTAATCAAAAAAGAAATACAAAACTTTAACGAACAACTGGAAGCAATTGACAGGATAATAAACCAAACTGACACAGATACAAGTTCTCACTACAAAGAAACAAGCTATTACGACAGTGAAGGCAACTTGATTAAGCGCATACATTCTGACGGAAATACGTAAAACCGGCAGGGCTGTTAATGTTTTGTAGCGGGCTTTGCTTTTATACTCGAGTTTGAATAAGGGAAGTACGAATCAAGAGTCCGGCGGGCACAGGCTGGATTTTTCAGCAGGCAATATCAATGGAAACCTTTAGCCAGAAACTCGTCAAAATAATAATCTTTTTTAGAAGCAAGCAGTCTGTCGTCGTGGTTTACAAGCTTTAATTCCATTTTGTAATCCATAGTCTTGTTGCCTCGGGTTATCTTTTTTATACCCGAGGAACCTTTGTCTGTGGCAAGGGTTGTCATAAATTTTTCAAAATCATACATAAAATCCAGACAGCGGGGATATTTGTATTTTTCAAGTATTTGTTTTTTTGCATTAGCCGCTATTGTCACATCAACAGTGTCGTTGTCGTTAATTTTGGCGGGAGAAACCGTGTCTGAATTTATGTAATCATTCTCGATTATATATTTAAGTATAAATTTTTCGACGTTATCTTTCCTGTTGAACATATCAACAAAATCACAGAGATGAGATTTTGTATCTGCCGGCAGTTCTTCATATTCCTCATATTTGCATAAATACTCGATAGCAGTGTCCAGAGAAGACGAGCGGTCTATTATTTCCTGAATAAAAGATTTCTTTTCGGCGGATTCTATATTTTGTGCTCCGTTTGCGGCTATTGCCGCGCAGTTTAAATACATGCCGGCTTTATTGAGGTCTATGCTTCCGTCCTGTTTTTTCGCAAACTCTTTAGCCTTTATAAAATACGGGTTATCACGTTCATTATCTTTGTAATAGTAGTAGGTATCCCAATTTTTTACGGTATTTTTTATTTTTGCCGGATTAAAAGGCTCTTGAGTTATAAGCTCAATAATAGATTTAGACTTTAAATTTTGTTTGACATCAAAGTTTTTGGGGCGGTATTTTGCGCAAACTGCGGCTGTTGAGCCTAAATCATTTTGATAAAGAATATTCATTGCATTATCAAATTCGCTTTTTATATAGTTAAGCTCGGTGTTTATTTTTTGCTTGCGTTTGATTGAATCCAGAATTTTTTGTTTTTCAATCTCATTAAGTCGTTCTGTTTCAGCGGGTCTTATATTTTCTTTCTTGATAATTTTAACCGCGTCGGTCTCGGAAATATCGCCGTCGTGTACGGAATCTAAAACACGCAGCAGTGCAATCAGCGATTTTTTGTCTTCTTTTGTAAAATGACAGGAATCAAATGCAATAATACGTTCCAGTATCAATTCATTATCGCCCGCATCAAGCTCGGCGTGTTGTGTCAAACACCCGCGCAATTGGTCGTTATCAAAGTTTTCGTAATCTCTTTTGGCCTCCTGTATCTTCCTGGCTGTAGAAATTATTGATTTAACGCGCTCGGGAATTTTTTCGAACTTGTAATAACTTTCTTTTAAAGTCGAAACCGGTATTGTAACATCTTTGTATGTGTAGGTGATTTCAGAGGGCTTTTTGTTTTCAAGGTACTGCTGTCTAAGTACGGACAGTACAAAATCATCGTAATCAACCGATAAAAGTTTTTTGTCGTTTTCGCTCAGTTTGACAGTAGTATTTTTTCTGAATTGAGGTACCGTAGAAAAAGAATTTGTTTCTCTCAATTTTTCGTATTTATCAAGGATAGAGCCTGCTGCCGGAATCGACACCATTGCGTAGATATGTTTTGAATCAGGGTCGTTTTTCGGCAGGGTATCTCTTATCTTTGACGTAAGAAAATCATAAATTTTTTGCTCGTCTTTTTTGCGCATTAATCTGTTGAGCTGCTCGTAAAAATCACGGGTTAAAACCTCTTGAATTTTGTCTGCGGCAACATAAGCAGGGTCAGAGGGGATATCTATTTTCGGGTATTTTTTATGCAAATCCTCGAGAGTTTTTATGGTATTCAGGTCTTTGTAATACTCTTTAAAAACTTTGTCCAGATTAAAATTATCTTCGTTTATTGCTGTTTGAAATTTTCTAATCAAAGCATTGTCGACTCTGGGGTCAAGCGGTTTTGGAGCTGCAAATGGTTTTATTTTGCTGTAATTTTTTTCTAAAGTGTTGAACTCTTTTTTCAGCGCAACCAATTTTTCGTGTTTTTGAGTATTGCTTATATACATTGAATCGGCAATTTCTTCAGCTTCCTGTAGTATTTGCTGCAATCGTCTGTCTTTGGCCTGCATCTGGGTCATAATCTGCCTTTCATAAAGACGCAGAAGTTGTTCTATATCAAGGTCAGACTCGAGCAAATCATCAAACTGTTTGAGCAGTTTTTGAGTTTCTGCTGCCGTGTCAATTTTCTTTTTCTTAAAAGAGATGTAAGAATACCCGTATGGCACGGCGGCCTGTGTTTGTTCTTCACCCCCGTGAGTTTTTTTGACAGGCTCGCTTCTTTTGAGGCTTGTGTTGCCTGTTGTATAAATTCTTGTTGTTATATTGTTAATGCGCATAAAATGTCTGAGTGGGACCTCGTTTGTAGTAGTGGTACACGGAGTGCGGGTGGCGCCGAGTCTAGCATTTTACGACTCTGCCGAAGAAACAATTAAGTATTGTTTCTGAGAGGTAGACCCCATGTACTTGTTGCGGGTGCTCGGGTTATAATACAATAGTTGAACTTGTTTTATGCACCCGCTCAATAAGTTATCGGGGTCAGTTGACTATATGAAATTTCTCCGGAGCAAATATTCTAAAGCGTTAAAATAAAATTTTTTGTCGAAAAATTTAAAAATCAGTCATAAAATTTTACAATAGAAAATAAATTATCACATCAAATGGCAAAAAAATCTTGTTTTATGATTTATATTTAAAGTATGAAGATTAACAATAAATTTATAAACAAATACACCGGCCTGACTGTTGCTGCGGTTGCACTTGCAGCGGTTACGCCTGCAATAAAGCCTGATAAAAAATATACAATAACTAAAGATGCCCCTGCCGCTTTAAGCGCTGACACGTTTGAAAGCCGCAAAGATACACTCAAACTCTCTGTCGAAGCTTTTAAAAATACATCTGATGATGTTTTTGAGATTAATAAAGATTCCATGGTTATTCCGCCTCAGGGCACAAGCTATAAAGGCGTGCTGCTAAACGCCCCCAGCCCTAAAATCAAAGTTTGCGGAAAAGACAGTTTAGCCGCAATTGTTGTTGACTTGTCCAAAAATGTTTTGTACAAATATGACGATAAAGGAGAACCAAAAAGCGCCTACCTTGTTGCAAGCGGAAAAAAGAGATACCCGACAGATAAAGGGTTGAGAATTGTCAGCCACGTTGAATCATATCCTTACAAGTCGGCTCCGCCTTCAACAAAAAGGCACAGAAAACCGTGGGATTACGGCCCGCGTGCTATTATCCTCGAAATACTTGACCCAGAAACCGGAGAAAAATCAAGAACCGGTGAATTTATCCACGGCAACAATAACCCCTCAAGTATAGGACAATATGCCTCTCTTGGCTGCATAAGAATGGATAATGAAGTAATCAAAAAACTGGCAAAACAGGTAAAGAGGGGAGATTTAGTTCTTATACAATAGCCGGTTATCTAATCTAGTGCCGCAGTTGCCGCCTCGAGCCTTCGAGCCGTAACTGCTCACCTTTGCCTTCTTTTTCGGCTGAACTGTGGTGAAGCCTGAAAAATGGCTTCACTATGTGAACAAGGTGACACTCCAAAAATTCGTTCACGCCGCTTTGCTCCTTATCACGAATTTTTCTCGGACAATTTATGATATCATCTTGTTATGTACGATATCGATTACAAAAAAACACTGGCTAAGGCTCTAAACATTGACGATTTATCGCTTTTAGATTCCGTTGTAGGAGAAAACGAATTTAAACTTCTGCTTGCACGGTTTAATGAGCGGAATTATTCTCCCGGAAAACGTCAGAGCATTGATAAGATTGACAATTTTGACCTGTCGAATCTCAACGACCGCACGTTTTGCGCAAACCTGCACGTGCACACTAACGTATCTGACGGTGTTGCGAACATAGAGCAGATACTCAACGCGGCAAAAACAATTGCCGATAACAATGCAAAAGCTGGCAAGTTCGGCTTTTTGCTTGCGATAACAGACCACGATGCAGCAGAAAACGCTCAAAAGGCTCTGCGTATAATCACAGAGAACAAAAAAGAATTTAAAAACCTCAAGTTTGCCGCAGGTGTTGAGATTTCAACTGTGGGCACGGAATTTTCAAATCAGCTTAAAACCCTTGATATACACACGCTTTTGTATTGCATAAATCCGTTTGAAAAAACTTTAACGGATTTTTTAGAAAACAAAATGCGGCTTAAATTTGAACTTGCAACCCTCACTTTAAACAGATTAACACAGGCGCTTTGCGGGGATTTAAAAGAGCTTGGCCTTGACTTAACCCTTGAAGAGGCTGCCAAAATTCACCCGATGATTACAAAAGGTCAGGACGAGGTGAGCCACCCGCTTAAAAAATATATTTTTGCAAGAACTTTATTTGCTTATTATGTTGACAAAAATCCTGTTATAACAGCGCTTTTAGATAGTGAATCCGTTGACAAAAGCCTTTTAAGCTACGAAAAACCGGTCTTTAAATACAAAAGTATGTTTAATAACGAGAGGTATTTTTACATTTATAAAGACGCGCTTGAAAAATACCTCAACTCAATCACGGGATGCCGTTTTGGCATAAGGCTTCCTGAAATTCCCGAAAGTTTGGAAAACTCACTGCTAAAAGCAAAAAAGATTTGCGAAGAAGCTCACCCTGCAAAGGACAGACCCATAGAAGCATTCAGCGAGTTTTCAAAAACGCTTGAGTTTGTTAACACGCTTGATTTTGCAACGCTAAGTATTGCACACCCCGCAAGAATAAACACAAATTACATAAACTCAAACTTGCAAACCTTCTTTGACGAACTGTGGAAAATGTACAAATTTTACGGCAAAGACAGAGCATATGCCTATGAAAAGTACTATCAATCGTACACGGGCAAAAAACATTTTGACAGGTTAGCGGCAATCGATGAAACTGCCGCAAAATATAATCTCGCCTTCAGCGGCGGGATAGATTCTCACGGATGCGGGGTTTGCAGCCGTGCGTAAAAAAATACCGCATGGAACATTGGGAGGTTCGTGTTTGCGGTATAAAGTTCTTATATAAGAAGTGTGTGGTTATTATGAATAATCAGGTTACTGAAGTTTTGCTCCCGTTGCTTTGTACAGGCCGATGTAATCGATATTACAATCCAGCTTGTTTGAAACAACAAGTTTGTTTATTGTCAGGAGATTTTCCCGTCTTTGCAGCAAATCCAGATAAGAAATCAAGCCCTCATCGTATTTGTGCGTAGAGTATTTAAAATCCTCCTGCTCTAATTTGTAAACGTCAAGGTTTGTTTTGTACTTCTCATCGTCCTGTTTTAAAGAAACCAGAGAGTCGTTAACCTCCTGTATTGCTGTCAGGTTGGTCTTGTAGTAGTTTTGCAAAACCTGTTCATACTGATTTTTTTTCAGTTTCAGGTTTGTAACTTTTCTTCCGCCCGTAAATAAATCAAACATTGCGCTTGCTCCTAAAAATCCAAGCACATTGCTCCAGTTGAAAGCTGTATTCAACGCCGAGGAGCTGAAAGAAATCAAGCCAATCAAATTAATACTCGGCAGAAATTCTTTCTTTGCCGCTCTTGTGTCGATACCGGCTTTTTCAACGGAAATTTCCGCAGCGAGATAATCCGGACGCTGGTCAATAATTTCTGAAGAAATTGAATCGGGTACTTTTACTAAATAAGAATCTTCATAGCTTGCTCTTGGTAAAGATTCGCTGTTAGCAGGGCTTTCCCCTATCAAAACAGCCAGCGCATTGAGCAGGGTTGAACGCGATTTTTCCAAATCCAGCAAATCAGCCTGTGCCGAAACATAGGCCTTGTTTGCCCTGACAACATCTGCCGTTGATGTCAAACCTGCTTTATTTCTTTCCGACATCAAATCATAAATTTGTTTTCTGTCTTTTATAATATCTTTTTGCAGCTCAATAAGCTTGTCTGCTCTGATTATATTGAAATACGTAGTCCCGACAGCGGAAGCTATTGTTATAAAAGCAGCTCTTTCTTCAATTTTGGCTTTTTCCCAATCTTTTTTTGCCGCACGTGTTTTATCTCTGTTCTTTAAAAAGATGTCGGCTTCGTAATGAACCATTAAAGGGAAAGCCCACATACCAGAGGTATTTGTTTGTCCGGGTAATTTCAACCCCGCAGGAGCAAACCCGCCCGAAACTGTCGGCAGTTCCGAGGACAATTGCATTTTTTCAAGCTGTCTGTATTGTTCTATACGCAGCGTTGCTATTTTTAAATCATAGTTATTACGTATTGCTCTGTCGAGATAATCATTTAAGTGCTCGTCGTTAAATGTTTCCCACCACGGCATGTTAACGTAATCTATTTGTGTTTGAGATATTTGTGATTTTATAACTTTATTCTTTTTATCTTTGGCCAGTGCCGGCAGCGGTAAGAAATTCATGCCCGCAATACTAAACGCGATAACAGCAGCCAGTGTCTTTTTATACTTCATTCCATTCTCCTCGAAGAATCCTCAATATAAATATTAGCATAATGTTATCATAATAACAACATGTTATCATTACAACAATTTTTTTATTTCAAATAGTTAACTAAATTTGTCCTGGAAAAATTCGTGATAAAGAGCAAAGCGATGCGAACGAATTTTTGGACTGTCACATTGTTCACATAGTGAAGCCATTTTTCAGGCTTCACCACAGTTCAGCCGAAAAAGAAGGCAAAGGTGAGCTGTGACGGCTCGAAGCCTCGAGGCGGCAACTGCGACACTAGATTAGATAAAATATTAACTAATGTAAACAATTTAGCAAAAACTATCAAGTTTGACATCAAAAAGGCCGATAACTATTTTGGAAGTCATAATCTTTCAAAAAAAACAGGGACTATACAAAGTCATAAAAAGCCAGAAGGAGATTTTTTATGCAGGTAAACAGATTAAGTTTGGGATTGCAAGAAGAATTAAAGTCAGCATCAAATTTCAACACTGCCAGAAGCGAAACGCTTTTTGACAAAGAAAAATTCGGAGTTTCCGAAGAAGATGGTCAGGAGCAGGAGCTTGATTTTTCGACACTCAATACCGATGATTTGAATATAACTGAAGACCAGATTGCAGGTTTGTTTGCAATGTTTCAGGACGAAGTTATTGCGGTGTTTGGCAGCGGTTTGCCTTTTATGTCCCCCAAAAATAACGAAAATGACCCGAATGCAAATCCTCAAAATCCTGATGCGCCTCAAAATGCGGCAGGTGAGCCTCCAAAAGTTGAAGCTACTCAATCCAGAACGTTTATGGCATAAAATTATTTTTTATAAAATAAAAAAGCCCGACTTTTTAAGCCGGGCTTTTTATTGTGTTTGATAATTACATGGAGTAAGTTATTAAAGCTTTTACGGAACGAGCGGTATCTTTGATATCCTGCTTTTGTTCTTCGTTATTCATTGTTTCTTCCAAAATTTTCAAAACTTCTGTTTTGTCGTTTAATGAAAGAATTTCGTTGATAGAGCTCATTGCAACTCTTGCGCTCAAATCGTTAATGCCTTTGCCGCTTGATGCAACAACTACTTTTAAAGAATCAGGAGTGTTCTTTTTGATAAGAGCGTGAGCTGTTTTTTCTCTGATTTCATCAATTTCTGAATTTGTGCCGATTTCTTCAAGAACAGCTACAGACTTAGGGTCTTCGTGTCTTGATAAAGCTTCGATGATGTTGTCAATTTTATTTATAGTTTTCATTCTTCACCTACGCTTTCGCAATTTCTGTTTTGTAATCTGCTTCACAAGTTTTAAACATTGCGGATAAGTCATCCACCGGCTGTTTTAACAGATTGTTTACACTGTACTGGTTGTTGAATTTAGAAGATATTGAATCTGCTAATGTTCTGAAATCAAGAGAGATTTCTGTATTTTTAGCTTTTTCCCATGAATTTGCTATAGAATCTTTAATCTGTCTTCCAAAAGAAATGATAGAATTGATTCTTGAACGGAAGGCTTCATTAAATGAATTGATGCCGCCTACAAAAGCACTTGCAACCATTTTTGATTTACCGCTTACTGCTGCAAACGGATTTGTGCTTGCTGTATTTGTTGTTTCTTTTGCTTTAGATGATTCAAATACATCTGATGTTAATACGTTACCTTTGAAATTAATTCCAAAAGGATTTGAGTGAACTTCCTGTCTTTCTTCTTTAGAAAGAGGCTTGCTGAATAGTGAAAAATTTGTGTTGGTGATTTTCATCTTTTACTTTGCCTTCCTTATTTAATTGATACTCATAACTCGTGTTTAAATTAGAATACCTTACTAAATTACCATTATAAGGAAGCTACATAATCATCTTTATGGAGGATTTATCAGCTATTGACATACAACTTTAGTATAAAACTAACCTGCGCTCAAACCCGCACACAGACTAATACTCTGTGCTGTCATGCCTTTTGCGTCTTCTGAGGCTAAATATTTTACAAACTTAGCAATTTCCTCCGGCTGAATGAACCTTTTTTGAGGAATCATATCGATTTCTTCCTGATAGCTAAAATCGCTCTGTTCAACAGCGTCTTGAGCAAGTTCTGTTTGCACCCAGCCGGGGTTGACCGTGTTAACTGTTATGTTGTACTGTGCAAGTTCCAGCCCGAGTGCTTTGCTAAAGCCCTGAAAACAGGATTTTGTCATAGAATACAAAGAGGCGTTAGCTTCGCCCACTACCCCGCTTATTGAGCCAATGTTTATAATCCTTCCCTGCTTGTTTTCCTTCATATATTTTGCCGCGTATTTGCACAACAAAAACGGCGCTTTTACATTTAGATTAATCAGCCTGTCTATGTCATTTTCTTCTGTTTTTTCTATAGGAGAATATACGTAATCCCCCGCATTATTAACAAGAATATCAAGACTGCCCGTGGCATTGACTATATCTTCAACAAGCTTTTTACAATTTTGCGCACAGGTTAAATCCAGCGCAAAATATCCTGCCGCGCCAATCTGTTGTGCCGTTTGTTTTAAAAGTTCGTTGCTGCGTGCACAAATAAAAACATTATACCCGTCTTCACAAAACTGTTTTGCTATTGCTTTGCCTATCCCTTTAGATGCACCCGTCACAAGTACTGTCTTATTCTTCTTCTTTTGATTTGTCATAGTTGTATTCCGTCAAAATCTGGACGATTGATTCCATTATCAAAGAAATAATCTCCTGTCTTTGTTCAGTATTCAAATTTTTTATTATTTCCACCGCTGAATGCAGGGACAGATTTTTGTCATACCAGCGCTTGTACTCGGTAATTTTGTTATCACTAAGATGAGAGATTTCTCCGTCTGTGTTTGTTTTTATCTCTGATAATATAATTTGAATTAAATCCTGTGCAATCTCATCTCTGACCTCTTCGTTTAAGGATTCCAGAAAAGACATAAGACTGCTCAGGTCAGGATCTTTATCATACCAGCGAACATACTTCATTATTAATACCCGATAATGTATTAAAAACAAAATTAAAATAGCATATTTTCGGGTTATCGTAAAGAAGAAAAATGAAAAAATCCGGCGCACAAGGCTTTTGATATTGCAATAAAACGCAGTCATTTTATAAAAAATGATGAAATTGTTAAAATTAATCCCAAGCTAAATACGCAATAGATGTTTCTTGTTTGACTGATTAGTTCTGTTAACTTGCTTTTAAATAGGGCTTGGTTTTGTAATAAGAAATATCAATAATATTTTATTGTTTAGACAATTTGAAGTTATCTTTTTGGTGTCACATGTAAAACTTGTAAAATATGTAAATGTCTGAGTGGGACCTCGCTTGTAGAAGTGGTACACACTCTGCCGAGTAAATATGCCGGTGGCATATTTATGAAGGTAGCGAGTGGCGCTGAGTCTAGCATTTTACGGAAGTGACCCCATGTACTTGTTGCGGGTGCTAGGGTTATAATATTATAGTTGAACTTGTTTTATGCACCCGCTCAATAAGTTATCGGGGTCAGTTGACTATATGAAATATTTAGACGATGCAATATGATTGCAAAATTAGTTTATTGGTCATTATGGAGCTTGAAAAAATTCTATTCTGTTATTCATACAGAATGTTTCGTTGTTTTACCCTCTTCGACTTTATGTAAAACACCCAGTTTATACATTTTCTTCAAATCTCTTAATGTTTTATTTGTTAATTCCTGATAAAATAAACTGTTATAACCATGGGTTTTTATAACCATTTATTGTGTCGGGTAAAAGACATTCTCTAAACTTTGATAGTTTTATTCTTAAAACTTTTACGCCTATTTTCTCAAACTCTTTTGTTCCATACCTGAATTCTGACTTTTCTTTAATTTGTCCGTTTTCAACAAATTTTTTGACTCTTTTGTCAGAAGGTGCAACAACATATAATTCTACATCTGGGCAGTTTTCTTTTATATATTCAGCAGCGGGTATAAAGTCACTGTCTGTGCTAAATAGATATATTCTGTTGTAATGCCCATCTCTAGCCGTATTTATCAGGTCAACAGCTATTTTTACATCTGTTTTTTTTTCTTCAACCTTTTTGAAATATTTATATTTTCTGTATTAATTTCTTCTCCACAGTAGCATTTAACCTTATTCGGCAAACTAATATTGAATTTATGAATAAAAAACATTTGGTTGCATTTATCACAATCAATATAACAGTTTAGTTTTTCACTTCGAGGTTTGAATTTCCCTTCTATTACTTCTATACCTCTAGCTTTTAAAGCACCGGTATATGCTTTATGGTTTGCAATACTCTTGTGTGGTCGTCCTTCTGAATCCAACTTATAATTATTAATTGCTGTATAAAAGTTGATTTTTAATTCGTCATAACTATGCTTTTTTATGATAACATTCTTGACAACCTTGTCATAATCAAGCCATTTCAAATGATAAGTGTATAAAACATCTTTCATGTGTTGACAAATTGCATGATAGTAATTGAATCCATCTATGAATACAGCGATATTATTTTTTTTCATTACATTCCTCTAATAATGCAGAGGGGGCTTTAAAAAAGCCCCCATCTTGCGGCCTTGGATAAATATCCTCAGCGGGTCTAAAATAAGAATAAAAAAAAATATTTTTATTGTCAAATACACAATAAAACATTACATTTTATTAAAAACAAAAAAATCATACATATTGCCGAATCTGTTGGGGAATTTTCGTGTATTTATATTATAACAAACTTTTATCATATTTTCATTATAACATATTATTTGTACCCATTCGGGTACAATTTTATAAAAAACTTAGTATTAGCTAAGGGCTACATTCATATTTCGGGACTGTAATTAATAAATTATGGCTCAGTTATGCTATAATCGCATACATACTGTTGTCTGCTGATGGTCTATAGTAAATTTTATTGGACAAGTTTTTGTATAGAAATGTATTAAATTATTAGTGAAAGAATAGAAAGAAGCAGTTATGCAAAATACCGGTATTAAAGAAAAAGAATTATTGCAGCAATTCTTTCAAGATAAGAGAGTAAAAAAATTACAACAGACTATTTCAGAATTAAGAAAAAATGAAAATGAAAAATTTAATATTTTCAAAATTTTAAAGCTGGATAAATACGAAATTCGCCATTCAAATTTCTTAGCTTGGCTGTTAAATCCGAAAGGAAGTCATAACTTGGGAGATACTTTTTTTAAACAGTTCTTTCAAGTAGCACTAAACGAAAATGTAGAAGATATTAATACCTCTGATATCAGAATAGAAACTGAATATCCTGCTAATGTCGAGGATACGACACGTCGTATAGATATTCTTATCTATTCTGTCCAAACCCCTGAGTTTGTATGTGTGATTGAAAATAAATACGGTACAGAAGAACACACTGGTCAGTGTCAAGCTTATAAAACTTTTATAGAAAAATATTCAAAGTTTCGGAATTATTCCAGAAAAATTTATATATTTTTAGATTTAAATGTACCTACAGATGAACAATTAGATAAAAAATTGCAAGGATATAAACCGATTACCTACAGAGATATATTTTATATTTTGTCGGAAATGCAACAAAATTTAGGTCAGTATAACTACACAGGTGAGACAATTAAACAATATACGGAAATTATCAAGGAGAATTATACTATGATTGATAAAGAAATAAAAAAACAATATCGAATAATTTACGATACCTACAAAGAGGTATTTGATATTTTTGAAGAATATCAAAAAGAATTTTTAAACGATATTTTTGAAATAATGAAAAGTGTAGTTGGTTGTAAAACAATAAAATTAAAGATGTTAGAAAAGGAGCCTTTAATAAACTACATAGACAAAAATAAAATTAGCTGTGGTGTTCGCTTCGTGCCAGACGAAATTGATATTCCTGAATCTAATAACCTTTCTTATCTTTTCCCATTTTTCTTTCTTGAATATAATAAAGAGTTAACGCTATCTATTTGTACAACGTTTGATTTTAAAAAATGTACAGTAGAGGGGGAAATAATTACAATAGACATAAAAAACAAATCAAATGAAGAGATACAAAATGCCATATTAGATGCAATTGACTCCTTAAAAGATAGAATACTATCAATTTATAAAGTATCAAAAATTAATATTAAAAATTAGATGAAAATAAGATTTAATTGTAAGACTGTCAATTCAAAATAATAGTTAGGGTGAGAATTATAAACATGTCAAAAGAAGTCAACGATTATTATGCTAAATATTTCAAAGACTGGTTGTTTTTACAGCATATAGACATTAAAACAGCCTTAGAGATGATTAAGAAAAAATCAGAGACTGAAATCAGGGAAATAATCGGTCTATCATACAACGAAATTGAAAGTTTACCTGCAAAATATGATATTGAATTAACCGACCCATTATCATGCGAGCTTAAGGGAGGAACAAAACTGACAGAAAGAGAAAAAGAATTTTTTGCTCTGGTAAAAAGCGGTTGTAGCCTTGAAGAAATCTCCGCAAAATTAATGTGCTCTCAAAATGTAGTAAAAACAACTATAAAGATATTTATCGCAAAATCACTTATAGGATTGTATCCGGACTTAAAAGAAAGGTTTTAATAACGAAAATACACAAAAATTTGATATCCACCCTCCCATTTTAAAATCTGATGCAGCTATTAGGATATTTATTTTGTACTATACTGTCTTAGACTTGACAAGCGTGAGGTTGTAGTAAATAATGTAAATACAGGGTGGCAGTTTACCAGACTGCCTGATACATTGAGAAGACTGCGGCTCTTATCTATTTAGGTGAGAGCCGTTTTTCAATATGAATAGAATCAATAACACTAGTATTAGAGTTAGATTGATGTTTTCCATATCAGCCCCCTTTCTAGCGGGAACCAACCCGAAGACTACGTTATAATTGTAGGTTGGATTCAATTAGAAAAGGTACCTTTTAACCCTGTAGGCTTATTTTACTATAACCTGCTTTGTGGTGTCTATTTTTCAATGTCTAACGATGATATATCAACAACTTTGTCGCTATAACTGTAATCAATTTCAATCAAATCAAGTTCATCAATAACGGATGCAGCTTCAATCTGTTGTTTATTTTGCAAATACTTGCTTGTCCACATAACGCCGTTGTCCGCTATTATACTTGCAAACAAGAGCATTGCCCCCTGTTTACCGATTAATATATTAGGTCATCTTTCGTATTTGTCTCCTCGGGTGAAGGACTCCGTTGGCGTAGCAGCAAAACGATTGAATATCGTTTTGCGTGTTGTATGTATAAAAAATGAAGAATAATCTAAAGCCAATGGAGGGAAGAACCTGCGAGGATTGCTGCGCAATCCGAGTCGGTGAGAGAGGATTTTGGCAAGTGCGCCGTGTCACGAAGTGACCCAGCACGCCCTGTGTAAAAGTTCGACGAAGTGGGATTTGCGTAAGCAAATCTTAACGTAGTGCAAGAACTTTAAACTGCAAATAATCCGATAACTAAAAAGCATAAAAAAAGATGACCTAAATCATCTTTTTTAAAATGGCTCCTCGGGTGAAGGACTCCGTTGGCGTAGCAGCAAAACGATTGAATATCGTTTTGCGTGTTGTATGTATAAAAAATGAAGAATAATCTAAAGCCAATGGAGGGAAGAACCTGCGAGGATTGCTGTGCAATCCGAGTCGGTGAGAGTCCCTTTCATAAATCTTGGCACAAAAAAAGAAGGCTCAATGCCTTCTTTTTTTTAATGGCTCCTCGGGTGGGACTCGAACCTACAACCCTTCGGTTAACAGCCGAATGCTCTGCCATTGAGCTACCGAGGAATATCTCAGCGGTCTTAACTGACCTTGTAGAATTATTATAACAAGACAATATTTTTTGTAAACACTTTTTTCTTATTTTGCTAAAAATTCTTAAAATGCTTGTGTATATTGATTTTTCTGTGATTGTAAACTAATATTAACACCATGCCCGCATAAAAAAGCAATTTTCATGCCGATATATACTTTATATATATGTAAGAGAAATTAAGAGAGTAAATTTATGAGAGCATTATTAGTAAGATTTTTAAACAGAAATAAAAGATTCAGCCCCGCTGATTTAATTTAATAATATAAACTGATGATTTTAATATAAAAGAATGCCGCTATAATTCATATATTATGAGCGGTTTAAATTATTTAAACAAATCTAAAAGAATGCTGCTTGAGGAATTTCAGCAGTTTTTTTATAAACAGGCAGCGCCTTTGCTTCCCGATTATGAGGCAAAACGCGGCAATGCAAAGATAAACCTTTATGCAAGTAATGCTATTTTATTGGGGTTTGTTTTGCTGATACTTTTTAATGCGTTTAAAATTTGTCTGATTGCCGGCTGTGTTTGTATCGTAGGCGGCGCATTAGTTGTAGTGCTGTCCAACCCGGGCAAAAAAAATGTTCAGGTGGTTTCCGATTATGAAATCACCCTTAAAAATAAATTAATGCCTTCGTTTTTGTCGATTTTCGGCAATTTTAAGTGGGAAAAATACATTCCGTCTGACTTTAAGAAAGTACTGAAGGAGTTCAGAACTTTAAGAATTTTCCCTGTTACACATTACATGGCATTTGATGACATAATAAGCGGCGAATACGGCGGAGTAAATTTAAAACTGCTTGAGGTCAGAACCGGTTTCAGGGCAATAGATATGGTGAGCATCGTTGTGCTGACCGTGGTTGCCTCTGTGTCTTTTTCTATCTACTTTACGGTTGTTTTTGCGATAAACTTTGCTATCGTCAGTATTTTGGCAACGTTTAATAAAGAGTTGTCAGTAATTTTATTTTTCATTTTCTTGCTTATTACTCTCCTGTTACCGGTTGTATTTGTGATTGGTTATTGCATTTATACATCTTCTTCAAGATTTCTTGTTGCGGAATTTGATATGCCTAAAAACTTCAGCGGCAGCACCTGCGTGTATGAAAAGGCCGGTTCAGCTAAAAAACTGATATTTAAAAAGAAAACAGGCATGCAGCCCGTAAATCTGGAAGATGTTAAATTCAGTGCGCTATATAATATTTATTCCACAGACCAGATAGAAGCAAGATATCTTTTGACTACGGCTTTTATGGAAAGATTTTTAAATATAAAAACGGCATTCAAGGCTGAGTATATAAGGGCTGAGTTTTTCCGGAATAAATTGATTCTTGTTATCGGTGTAAATAAAGACCTTTTTGCAATGGGCAGTATTTCTAAAAAAACTACAGGCAAAACCTTTGTGGAACTTTTTGAAGAACTTTACTCGGTGTTGTCTCTTATAGACGAATTAAAATTGAATCAAAAAACAGGGTTGTAATTTTAGTTTAAATCTACAATAGTGACCCCGTTGCCGCCTTCAGTATCATCTCCCTGACGGAATTTTGCAACGTAAGGCGAATCGCTTAAGTAATCTCTGATAGCTGTTCTTAACTGGCCGGTACCGTGTCCGTGAACAATCTCCACATACGGAAGATTGACCATACTTGCTTTGTCTAAGAACAAATCCAGCTCCGTAAGCGCATCGTCTGTCCTGTAACCTCGTAAATCAATTTTGGGTGACATATTTGTGCGCTGTATCGACACTTTGGAAGAGCTGATAATTATTTTCTTTTTTATGATATCTTTCTGGCGTTTGAGGTTTTTAGCCAGTTTTTTCACGTTAATTGTAGATTTAAGCTGCCCCACAAGCACCTGAAGGTTTCCGTTTTTGTCGGGAAGTGATTCTATGACAACGTCCTGGTCTAAGCCTCTTATAATGGCTTTTGCGCCGATTTTTATATCTTCGGTTTTAAGCTCTTCGTATTTTACATCAACCTCTTCAAACTCTTTAGCCAGAGCTTGCGCTGCTTTAGAACCTTTTTGAGAAAGCTTTTTGTATGAGTTTATGGCGTTTTCTTTTGTTTTGTGGTGGTTGAGGTTTTCAAGCACCTTTTTTATCTGGCCTTTTGCCTCCTGCAAATTGTCCTCATAGCGGCGTTTGTAGTCCTTTAGCGTTTTTCTCTTTTGCGCGTTCAAATTTTCCAAAAGTTCTGTGTATTCTTTGTGTTTTGCTTCGGATTCGGCTTTCAGGGTTTGAGCTTCCTGTGTGAGTGTTTCAAGCTGCGAGTATTTTTCTTGCAGCTCGGTTAATATTTTTGATTCGTCCGTTCTTTCTTCCTGCTCATAATTTTGTTTTGCTTTTTCAATGATATCAGGGCTTATGCCAAAATTTTGCGCAATCGCAAACGCGTTGGATACACCGGGGATACCTATTCTCAGTTTGTATGTGGGTTTCAGCGTCTGCGCGTCAAAATCAACGGAAGCGTTTTGAAACAACGGATTGTTAAAAGGCAGTGATTTTAACTCGTTAAAATGCGTTGTGATAAGAGAGAGTGCACCTTTTTCAACAAAAGTTTCCATTAACGCTTTAGCAAGGCTTGCACCCTCTTTAGGGTCGGTGCCCGCTGCTATTTCGTCTACCAGTATAAAGGTTTCAGAGTCTGCGTTGTCTAAAATTTCTTTAATGTTTTTAATGTGTGAGGAAAACGTTGATAAACTCTGCACAATGCTTTGTTCGTCACCGATTTCGGCAAAAAGTTTTTTAAAAGGGTAAACTTTGGCGCTGAAACATGGTATATGCAGCCCTGCGCGCGTCATTGCAACCGCGAGTGCTACTGTTTTTAATACGACCGTTTTTCCGCCTGCGTTTGAACCCGTGATTATAACGGATTTAAACGGATTGCCTATGGAAAAATCGTTTTCTATAACTTTATCAAGTATGGAAAGTAATACAGGATTTTTCATCGCTTTCAGCTCAATGACAGGCTCCTGCGCAATTTCAGGCTCGCAGGCATCTATGCTGGCAGAATATTTTGCTTTTGCAAATATAAAATCAAGCTCTGTTAAGGTTTCAAAAGACGATTTTATTTCACCGCAGTGCTCGCAAAGAAGATATGAAAGCTCTTTTAAAATTCTTTGAATTTCCGCTTCTATCGAAATTTCAATTTCTCTCAGCTTGTTGTTTAACCCTACAATCTGCTTCGGCTCGATAAAATAAGTCTGACCTGATTGGGAAATATCGTGCACAATGCCCTGTACTTTGTTTTTCGCTTCCGACCTTACCTGAAACACAATCCTGTTGTCGCGAAGGGTGTATACGGAATCTTGCAGATAAGAAGTAAAATCCGAACTGCGCATTAAATCCGCAACCGTGTTTTTTATGTTTTCAGTTGTGTCTCGTTGTGACTGAAACAGGGATTTTAGTTCTGGAGTGGCCGTTTCTTTAATATTAAAAGCCGTATCAAAAATTTCTTCTATTCTTGCCTGAATATCCGGAAGCGGATAAAGTCCGTGTACAAGGTTAAACAAATCCGGTTCAGTCTGTGCGTATTTATGCAGAAATGAAGAAAATTTTCCGGCTGAGATTAGAACACTGTTTACGTTTTTAATATCTTCAACCGAGAGCGTAATTTTATTTTTTAAGATACCGAGAGTTTCTGTTATATCGGGAAGATTTTCTGTAGGGACAGCGTTTACGCTCAAACGGTAAGCGTTTTGAGCCTGTGTTGTCAGCTTTTGATTAAGTATAATTTTTTTTATATCATTTTCGGGCAGTGCGTTTAGACAGCGCCTTTTGCCTGCGCTGCTCAATGCAAAACCGCTGAGGATATTCAAAACCTTGTCAAATTCAATTGTTGTTAACGCTTTATCCACATTTAGATTTTATCACAAAATTCTTGCAGCGCTCGAATTGTGTCAGCGCAATTAAACGGTGTTTTTTGTTTTTATATATATAGCATTAGTCGAAAAAATGAGTTAAAATAATAAAATGGACAACATATCAGATATTAAAGAGAAACTGGCACAAAAAAACAAAAACAGGGCAGATGAACAACAGGATATCAGCCCCGTAAAAACCGTGTCTAAGGCAACAAATCCTATTTTAAAAAAACTCATGCAGTTTAAAAACGATAATTTGTCCAAAAAATTTGATATCAATGACTTGTTAAGATAATGTACTACTTAAAAAATACTCTTTTTGCGGATTTGACCAAAAATCAAAAATCGGCGTTGTTCGGTTTTATGAAAAGTTTTGTCAAAAAACATTCTCAAAAAAATTCCGGAGAAATTCTCACTCTTTTTATTGAAGATGAGATGTATTATTATGAACAGAAAAACCCGCACTTTGAATGGATTATACAGGAATTTGAAAAAGAAAGCTTTTTAAAAGAACTCACAAAACTCATAGACGAAAACAAAAAACAACTGCAAATAAAAGAAGCACAAAAACCTTTTTTGCAAAAACAAAAAGAACTGGCAAAACAACAGCGCAAAAAAGCAGCGGAATTTAAAATGTCCAAACAGCCGCCCACTAAAAAACAGTTGTATTATTATGATATGCTTTGTAAAAAGTATAATATTACTCAACAGAGCGTTGAAAATTTGTCGCGTCTTGATTTAAAAAACATGATAGGAAAAATTATAGATGAACACGATACGGGAATTGAAAAAATCTGACTTGATAAAAGCATATACAACGGCAGGTTTTTCAACGGAAACAGCCTCGGCCGAAATTGATTTTGCAATAGAAATAATCTGCGGCCTTACTCCTAAGGATTTGATTATAGGTATAATGCCTTCACCAAAAGACATTCAAAAGCTTTATGACGTCGTTCAAACCCGTATTTCAACAAGGCAGCCCGTTGCGCAGATTCTCGGGTATTCGTATTTTATGGGGTATAAATTTGAAGTTTCGATAAATACTCTTATACCCAGGCCGGAAACGGAATTGCTGGTGAGAAAAGCAGTTGAAATAATAAAAGATAATGATTTTAAACAGGTGCTGGATATAGGCACCGGCACGGGTTGTATTGCGTGTATGATTGCAAAAAATACGGGTGCTCAGGCTCTGGGGGTGGATATTTCAAACGATGCTCTTAAAATTGCGCTTAACAATGCAATGCATCTTGATTTGATGAACAGAGCACTATTTAGAAAATCCGACCTGTTTTCTAAAATCCGTAAAGAAGAAAAGTTCGATTTGATTGTGTCAAACCCGCCTTATATCCCTTTGAGAGAAAAACCTCATCTTCAAACGGAAGTCAGAGAGTTCGAGCCGGAAACGGCTTTGTTTACAAGTGATGAAAAGGGGCTTGAGTTTTATGAAAAAATAACTTCACGGGCGCGCAGTTTCTTAAATACAGGCGGTTACCTGCTTTTTGAGGCAGGTGATAAGCAGGCATGCGACATAAAAAATATAATGACAAATTATGGATTTAAACGCACTGAAATTTTAACCGATGTAAGTGGTATAATGCGTGTAGTGTCAGGTGTTGCTGAATAAAAATAGTAATACTTGATTTTTATTATTTAAACCTGTATAATAATTTTATTAGGAATTATTCTTAATAAGGATTTAAGAAAATCCCGTAGTTAATAGTAAGGTATAAAAAGAAAAGAGGAAAATTATGGCAAAATTTGTATGCTCTGTATGCGGTTATGTTCACGAAGGTGACAGTGCACCTGAAAAATGTCCTTTATGCGGTGCAACTGCTGATAAATTTAATAAAGTGGAAGATGGCGCCGGTGCAATAGGCTGGGCTGATGAACACAGAATCGGTGTAGGTGCTGATGTTGATGCGGAAGTAAAACAAGGTTTGAAAGACCACTTTATGGGCGAATGCACCGAAGTAGGCATGTATCTGGCAATGAGCAGACAGGCTGACAGAGAAGGTTATCCTGAAGTTGCAGAAGCTTATAAAAGAATAGCTTTTGAAGAAGCTGAACACGCTGCTAAGTTTGCGGAATTGCTGGGCGAAGTTGTTACAAACTCCACTAAAAAGAATCTTGAAATGCGTGTTGAAGCTGAATCAGGCGCTTGCGCAGCTAAAAAAGCAATTGCTGCAAGAGCTAAACAGCTTAACCTTGACGCTATTCATGACACTGTTCATGAAATGTGTAAAGATGAAGCCCGTCACGGTCAGGCATTCCAGGGTCTGTTAAAAAGATATTTCGGTTAATAAATTCTTTAAATAAAAAAGAGCCTTCCTTTATTTTTAAGGGAAGGTTCTTTTTTGCAGCTTTCCGGTATATGCATAAAAAAACACCGGAGTTTGAGCTCCGGTGTTTTTAAAACAGTTAAAAAACTATTTTTTGCAAGCTTTGCAATCAACAGCTTCTTTGAATTTTTTACCGGCAGAGAAAGCAGGAACTGTTTTAGCTGCGATTTTGATTTCTTTACCTGTTTGAGGGTTGCGGCCTGTTCTTGCTGCTCTTTTTCTTGCTTCGAAAGTACCAAAGCCAACCAGAGTAACTTTTTTACCTTTAGCAACTGTTTTTTCGATTGTTTCCATCAAAGCGTTAACAACTTCAGCTGCTTCTTTTTGAGTAACTTTAGCTTTTTTAGATACTTCTTGTACTAATTCTTCTTTGTTCATAGTGGTAAACCCCTTTTCTTAAGTTGTACATTTTTTATTATATAGATTTCTTGAATTATGGCAAGTACTTTTTTTCCTCTATTTGTTGGTTTTTTTATTCTTATTATGTTGTAAAGCCTTTACTTTCGCAAAAAAAAACAATAAAATATGTATATTGTCAGGAATATAGAGGAAATCCAATGAAAATCAGACCGGCTTTTTCGCTTGCAGAAGCACTTATTACACTTTTAATCGTGTGTATAATTGCAGTGGTCTCCGCACCTATGATTACCAAAAAAGCTAAAAAATCTATGCGTACGGAATTCTGGCAGAGGGATTCCTATGCGGATTCTTCCGTATCTGTACGCAACGGTTATGATGTCAGATTCGGCACGGAATCTGACAAGGATAAAAATCAGAGCATAGTAGTTGTAGGTACTTTATACTTTAAAGACCGCAACGGTAAAGTCATAGGCTGGATATCGGAAGACGGTTCAAATTCTTTTACAACAACCTGTCCTTCCGTCAGCGGTTCGGGTGTTGACCAGCAGACAATCGAGCAGCTTATGCAGATGGTGCGCAATTTGTATTCAATGCTCGGAGAGCAAAAAAAAATGGCGCCTGACTCTTACGGCGGGTACGCAGTGCAAAACAAATTACCTAAACGGCCTTCAGCCAAGAAAATTCAACCTAAAAAGATTCAACCTAAAAAGATTCAGCCCAGAAAACTGCCTGCCGCACAGGGGCCCAATGTGCCGGTTTCACCTTCCGTCGGATACAGTTCCCCTCAGGCTGGTATGAATGTTGACCCTGCACAAATGCAATCTGCTTTGCAGGGGATGGATCAGGCAGAATTGCAACAGATGATGAATCAGCTTATGCAGATGTTCCCTGCTCAGTAGTTAGTGTTTATTCAGTCTTTATTTTGTCGTACAATACAAACAGAATATATTGAATTAAGAGTATTTTCTATGAAAAATAAAAATTTATTATTAGTTGCGGCGATTGCCGCTTTGTCGGGGATTTTTTTGATAACCTCAACTGCTGCATTTGCGGTTAATGTTCCCAAAAAAATACAACCGAACAGAATACAGACGAGAAAAGTTAACTCTGCGCCAAGATTGAATTCGGATTCACTGAATGTGCCAGACGGCCCCAATGTTCCTAAAAAGCTCAGAGAAAGCCCTCTTCCGACAGAAGAGGAAAAACTAGAAAAAGAAAAGAAAGAACGGCGTCTGGAAATTTTAAGACAATACTGGAAGATTATGTATCCGTCAAATTCAGTTAAGCAACCGAATCAATAGTTGAGAATAGAGGAATCAAAACAATGATAAAACCGTGGAATGAATATTTTTTGGAAATAGCAAAAACATGCGCAACACGCTCAAACTGCTTTAGAGCAAAAGTCGGAGCTGTTATTGTCGGCGAGGATAAAAAGATAAAGGCAACAGGTTACAACGGTACGCCGTCAAAGGTTGTTTCATGTTATGAATTGGGCAAATGTTTCCGGATAGAAAACAATATCCCCTCCGGCACCAGATACGAAACCTGCCGCAGTATCCATGCCGAGCAAAATGCAATTATTCAGGCCGGTCAGGATAGATGTAAAGATGCTACAATGTACATATACGGACACAATTTTATTTGTATTCTTTGCAAAAGATTCATCGTACAGGCAGGTATAAAAGATGTTTATCTTCAGAAGGATGAAAAATCCGAGGTCGTACATGTTACCGTAGAAGATATAAGACGTGAACTTGATGAACAGCGCGCTGTTTAGTTTCAGGCAAAATTTAAGAGGTATAAATAATGTCGATAAAAAAAATTGTAAAATACGGGGAAGCGGTTTTAAGAAGACCCTCAAAGGAAGTTTCTAAGATTTCAAAAAAAATACAAACACTAGTGCATGACCTTTTAGATACAATGTATGCCAAAAACGGTGTAGGGCTTGCCGCGCCGCAAATCGGCGAAAATTTGAGGGTGTTTGTTATAGATGTGTCAACAGGCAACCAGCCTTTGCACCCTATTGTATTCATCAACCCTAAAATAATCAAAAAAAGCGGTGCATGCAGCAGTTATGAAGGCTGCTTGAGCTTTCCCGATGCATATACCGATGTTAAAAGATATGCAAACGTAATGGTTAAGGCTATGGATATTCACGGCAAACCTTTTACCATTGAAGCAAAAGACGGAAGCCTTCTGGCCAGAGCTATTCAGCACGAATTTGACCACCTTGACGGCATTCTGTTTATTGACCATTGCAGAAGCACTTTTGAAGCAAACAGAATACTTACGGAAAAAGGCCTGTCACCTGTTGAAGAGGATAAACTGTTAAATGAGCCCGAAATTGAACAGGAGCTTGCCAATATCCCTACAAACCCGGGCGAAACTATACTTGCCAACGGCCAGGCCAAACCTGAAGACGAAAATCCGGAGGGCTAGTCTGTGATAAATATTGTTTATATGGCTACGCCTGAGATTGCGGTTAACTGCTTACAAAAACTTTTAAATTTTAACGATGTAAATATACAGGCGGTTGTAACCCAGCCTGACCGACCCTGCGGCAGGGGCAACAAAATAACTCCTCCGCCGGTTAAGGAGTTTGCTCTTGCGCATGATATAGAGGTTTTGCAAACGGATTCGCTCAAAAACGATGATGCGCTGAAGCAAAAGCTCCGCGAGCTTGCGCCGGACTTTTTTATAACTTTTGCTTTCGGCCAGCTTTTGACACAGGAGATTCTTGATATTCCCAAAATTTCCACAATCAATCTGCATGCCTCGCTTCTGCCCGAATACAGAGGGGCAAACCCGATTCAGCGCGCTATTTATGACGGCAAAGCCGAAACCGGTATTACAACGATGCTTACCGTGCTCGCGCTTGATGCCGGTGACATCTGTCTTCAGGAGAAAATAAAAATTACACCTGACATGACGGACGCACAGCTTATGCATATCATCAGCGATAAAGCACCGTTTATTATGTATCCGACTATAAAACAGCTCTATAACAAACTTTTGACGCCTCAAAAGCAGGATGAAACAAGAGTTACGATTGCCAAAAAATTCAAAAAAGAAGATGCTGCACTTGACTGGCAAAAAACTGCATTGCAGCTGCATAATCACGTGCGCTCCATGACAACATGGCCTGTGGCCTCAACAACCGTTGAAGGCAAAAACGTAAAAATATTGAAGACAACCGTACTTGAAAACGATTCCGTTAATGAAGATTACGGCACAATTGCTCAGATAACAAAAGACGGCATTGCCGTTAAAGCAGGACATGGCACGCTGCTTATACAGGAACTTAAGCCCGAAGGCAAGCCCAAAATGGATGCCTTTGCATGGACAAACGGGGCAAAATTAAAAGCAGGCATGAAAATCGGAGGCTGAAAACATGTATTCACGCGGTATTAGAGGCGCTATAACTGTAGAAAACGATACTCCTCAAGAGATTGAGCAGGCTGTGATTGAGCTTTTTTCAAAAATCAAAGAGCTTAATGCGCTTGCGGCCGAGGACATTTCGCATATAATTTTTTCAACGACAAAAGATTTAAAAAGCGCTTATCCAGCAAAGTTTTTAAGACAGCATTTTGATGTTGATACGGTGCCGCTGATGTGTATGAACGAAGCTGATATAGAAGGCAGCCTGAAAAAATGTATCAGGGTGCTTGTTGTTGTAAATACACAAAAATCTCAGCAGGAAATAAAACATGTGTATTTGAAAGAGGCAAAAAAACTGCGTCCTGATATTTCCTGTTAAAATGTCCGAGTGGGACCTCGCTTGTAGGAGTGGTACACGGAGTGCGAGTGGCGCCGAGTCTAGCATTTTACGGAAGTGACCCCATGTACTTGTTGCGGGTGCCCAGGTTATAATATGATAGTTGAACTTGTTTTATGCACCCGTTCAATAAGTTATCGGGGTCAGTTGACTATATGAAATAAAGACCCGCTTTAGTGTTTTAAGCAGGCCTTTTACTTATGTTTGGATTTTATGACTAAGCTATTTCTTCATGAGATTCAACGGAAGTGATGTTGTCGTCATTATGCTTTTGAGGAAGTTTAATCAACTCTGCAACATTCTCGCGTTTTTTAACCATTTCTGCCGTAACTGTAAACTCGTGAACATTTTCCTGCGAAGGAACCTCGTACATAATGTTGAGCATCAGCTCTTCCACAATCGAGCGCAAAGCTCTTGCACCCGTCTTGCGTTTTATTGCTTCTTTTGCAATAAGCTCGATAGCTTCAGGTTCAAATTTCAAATCAACATTATCCATTTTGAGCAAGCACTGATACTGTTTGATGATAGCGTTCTTAGGTTCTGTGAGAATCATCTTAAGAGTAGCTTCATCAAGCTGGTCAAGTACCGCATAGATAGGAACACGACCTATAAACTCGGGGATTAAACCGAATTTAAGCAAATCTTCCGGCTGTAGTTTTTTAAGCATCTTCTGTGCTGCAATTTCTTTTTCTGCCGCAGTTGCAGGAGCCTTTGCCCCGAATCCCAGAGATGTACCCTCGCCGGCTCTTCTTTCAACGATTTTATCAAGCCCCACAAAAGCACCGCCAACGATAAACAGTATGTTTTTAGTGTCAATTTGAATAAACTCCTGATGCGGGTGTTTTCTTCCGCCCTGCGGAGGTACGTTTGCAACAGTGCCTTCAATCATTTTTAAAAGCGCCTGCTGAACCCCTTCACCGGAAACATCTCTTGTAATGCTGGGATTTTCTGATTTGCGGGCAATTTTGTCGATTTCATCTATGTAGATAATACCTCTTTCGGCCTTTTGTGCATCAAAGTCAGCGCTTTGATAAAGGCGAAGAAGAATGTTTTCAACATCATCACCCACATAGCCGGCTTCTGTCAGGGTAGTTGCGTCAGCAACGGCAAATGGCACATCAAGCATTTTTGCAAGTGTCTGCGCCAGCAGCGTTTTACCGGAACCGGTCGGCCCTACAAGCAGAATGTTGCTTTTCTGGATTTCAATGCCCGTGGAATCTTTTTCCGTCGAATTGTGGGCAATACGTTTGTAGTGGTTGTACACGGCAACAGAAAGCACTTTCTTTGCGTCATCCTGACCTACAATGTGCTCATCAAGATATGCTTTTATCTCGTGAGGTTTCGGTACGGAAGAAATATCTGTTTCTTTTACTTCTTCTTTTTCGGATTTCTCTTTGGCTTCAAAGAATTCTTCGTCCAAAATTTCGTTACACAATTCAACACATTCATCACAGATGTATACTTCAGGGCCGGCAATGAGTTTTTTTACCTGATCCTGAGTTTTACCGCAAAATGAACATTTTAAACGACTGTCGTCATGCTTAACCATTACAAAATCTCCTGATTGTTACTCAGCTTTATGAGTTTTATCCATAGTGATTACGCGGTCAATCATACCGTATTCAAGAGCTTCTTCCGGAGTCATGATGTAATCACGGTCAGTATCTTTTTCAATCTTTTTAATAGATTGGCCTGTGTTTGAGGCTAAAATTTCGTTCAAAGCTTTTTTGATTCTCAAAATTTCTGCCGCCTGAATTTCGATATCCGTAGCCTGACCCTGAGCACCGCCTAAAGGCTGGTGAATCAATACTCTGGAGTGAGGCAGGGCAAGTCTTTTGCCTTTTGTACCGGATGAGAGCAAAAATGCACCCATTGATGCTGCCTGACCCAAGCAGATAGTAGAAACATCAGAACGTATGTGCTGCATTGTATCGTAAATAGCAAAACCTGCCGTAACACTGCCGCCGGGTGAGTTGATATAAAGCATGATATCTTTTTCGGGATTTTCGGAATCCAGAAGCAGCATCTGTGCAACAACAAGGTTTGCAACCATGTCATCAATCGGTGTTCCCAAAAAGATAATTCTTTCTCTGAGCAATCTCGAGAAAATATCAAATGCGCGTTCTCCACGGCTGGATTGTTCTACTACTGTTGGTACAAAACTCATAAATTTGCCCTTTCAATTATGATTACTTCTCTATTAACTACATATAATATCATTATAGACTATTTATTTGCTCCTGCAACGAACTTAATTTTGTTGTTATCAAGCAGGAATTTTGTTACTTTCTGGCTCAATGCCTGTTGTGACAGTGATTGTATCATCATCGGGTTTTTGCTGATTTCTTTAAATATAGCAGATTTGTCGGTTTGATACATCGTAGCCAGTTCGCCTAATTTTTCTTCAAGATCCTGAGGGCCTACCTGAATATTTTCAAGTTTGGCAATTTCTGAAATCATTAAAGAATTTTTGATACGGTTTAATGCTTCTTCTCTCAACTCGCTGTCGACTTTTTCCGCACCGTCGTTTTTAAGCACCTGTTCCCAGGTTACGCCTGATTGAGCAAGTCTTTGTTTGAAATCAGAAACAAGCACCTGTTTTTCTCTTTCAATCATGGAATCCTGAACATCAACCTCCATTTTAGAAAGAATTGTTTCAAAAAGTTTTGTTGCGCATCTTTTGTCGTTTTCGATTTTAGCGCTGCTTTCAAGATATTTTTGGATATCTGCTTTTAACTCGTCAACAGATTTAAAGTTGCCGACTTTTTTGGCAAGCTCATCGTTAAGCTCGGGTCTGACTTTTTGTCTGATTTCACGGAGGTTAATTTTAAACTGTGCCGGTTTGCCCTGCAATTTTTCATCGTGGTAAACTTCAGGGAAGGTAACGTCTATAACAAACTCATCGCCTGCGTTTTTGCCAACCAGTTGTTCCGCAAAACCGGGGATAAAGTTGCTGTTTTCAAGGTCAAGCATATAGTTTTTGGCAGAGCCGCCGGCTATTAACTCACCGTCAACAGAACCTTCAAAGTCCATTACAACAACGTCTTTGTCTGTAGAGGGTCTGCCTTCCACTTTTTCGTAAGTCGTGAATTTTTTTGTTAAGTCGTCGATTTCTTTGTCCATTGCGTCATCAGCTGTTTTAAATTCTTCGACTTCAATTTCCATATCTTTGTATTGTTCAAATTTAACTTCGGGTTTAAGCTCAAGTCTTGCAACAACTTTAGCCGGTTTGCCAGATTCGTACTCGTAAGATTCAAGATAAGGCTCTGTGATAGTGACAAGATTATTTTCCGTGATTGCTTTAGAAAATACAGAAGGCAAAATAGCTTCAAGCGCTTCACGTTTAATATTTTCCGAGCCGATATTTTTTTCTAAAATGGCTCTCGGGGCTTTACCTTTGCGAAATCCCGGAATATTTACTCTTTGAGCCAATCTTTTGCAGGCTTTGTTATACTCTTTTTCTGCTGTATCGGCGTCGATTTCAACCTCTAATTTAACTATGTTATGTTCCAGTTTTTCAATTTTTGTTTCCATTTTTTATATCCTTATTTTCCTTAATAACTTTACGCATAATTCCGTACAATAATTATATTATAAAAGTATCATAAATAAAGCATGGGCGCTAAAATTAATCAAAATGGAGTAGAAAAACATAAAGTTTATCTACTCCCGACATAAAATATATTTTAAATATTTACATTCTCTCAGGTGCATCCACTGCAAGCAGACAGAGGCAGGTTTTTATCACTGTTGACACCGATTTAACAAGCGCAAGTCTTGCTGCGGAAAGTTTTTTGTCGTCCGTTAACACCCTTGAAAATGTGTAAAACTGGTGGAAACATCCGGAAAGCTCTTGCAGATATTTGCAAATCATATACGGCGCCCTGTTTTTTGCAGCCATAAGTATCAGCGGTTTGAACTCTTCAAGTTTGAGTATCAATTTTCTGGCGGAAGCGGTTGATTTTTCGTCTTCAACACTCCACAGAAGGTTTAAGTCGGCTTCTTGTATTGCTTTGTCAAGCTCTGCTTCTTCAAAAAGCGGGGCTATTGTTTCTTTTGTTTCTACATTGACGCGTTGTGTTTTTGCGTTTCTGAAGATTGAGCAGGCGCGGGCGTGCGCGTATTGCACGTAAAACACGGGGTTGTCATCGGTTTTTGATTTTGCAAGCTCTATGTCAAAATCAAGCGTTGTGTCAATACTTCTTATAATCATCCAGTATCTTGTAGCATCGACACCTACCTCGTCAATGAGGTCTTCTAACGTAACCATGTTTTTTCTTTTGCCCATTCTTGTGGTTTCACCGTTTAAAACGATGTTAACAAGCTGTCCGAGCAGAACCTCGAGTTTGTCGGGGTTGTCACCCAGCGCCTCGATTGCGGCTTTCATTCTGGCTACATAACCGTGGTGGTCTGCGCCCCAGATGTTTATGAGTTTGTCAAATCCTCTTTGAATTTTGTCGTGGTGATAAGCTATATCTGCCGTCAAATAAGTGTTTGAGCCGTCCGTTTTTTTGAGCACTCTGTCCTGGTCATCGCCGAAGTTTGAAGATTTGAACCACAAAGCGCCGTCTTTTTCGTAAAGCATGTTAAGCTCTTTCAGCTTGTTGACGCATTTTTCTACTTTACCGGATTTGTGCAGATCCGTTTCCGAATAAAAGTTGTCAAAATGCGTGTGGAATTTGTTCAACAGTTCTTTTTGCAGCTCAAGCATTCTTGCTTTGGCAAACGAGCTTAAAACGTCAAGCTGTTCGGGCGTTAAATCTTTTGTTAAGGATTTTGCAAAATCCGGATTTTGTTCGACAAATTCTTTTGCAACAGGTATGAGGTAGTCACCGGGGTAGTAAGATTTTTTTTCTGCTTCGTCAGAAGGGAAGTCAACTTTTTCGCCAAGCTGCTGCAAAACTCTTATGTGTAAAGAACGTCCGAGATTTTTAATCTGGTTTCCGGCATCGTTTATGTAAAATTCCTGATAAACTTCATAACCTGCAAACTTTAAGAGGTTAGCCAGCGCACTGCCCATAGCCGCCCAGCGCCCGTGACCTATGTGAAAAGGGCCTGTGGGGTTGGCAGAAACGTACTCTAATATAACCTTTTGCCCGGCGCCATAGTCGTTTGAGCCGTAATCGGATTTTTGGTTCATAATCTCTTTTACAATTGCGTTGAGAAAAGATTTCCCGGGTTTAAAGTTTATGAATCCCGCTACGGTTGATATTTCGCAATCTTCAATATTTATTGCCTCCGCAACTGCCTGTGCAATAGCCGGCGGAGCCATTTTTGCCAGCCTTGCAAGCGAGGAGACGTTTATCGCTATATCGCCGAACTCTTCGTTTTTAGGAATTTCCGCATTCAAAACAAAGGCGTCATCCTCTTTCATAAAGTTGAGTTTACCTTCTTTTGCCGCTGTTTTGATTGCTTTTGCCGTAACATCGATAATATATTGTTTTAACATAATCCACCCTTATTTCTAATCCGGTGCCGCAGTTGGCGCTTCGAGCCTTCGAGCCGTCACTGCTCACCTTTGCCTTCTTTTTCGGCTGAACTGTGGTGAAGCCTGAAAAATGGCTTCACTATGTGAACAATGTGCCGCTCCAAAAATTCGTTCACGTCGCTTTGCTCCTTATCACGAATTTTTCCCGGACAAACTTTGTAAATATACAAAGATTATAGCCAAAACAATATTTTTTTCATATTACTAATTATTTGTTGAACCTGCGAGCATTTTTCTTTTCATTGCATAGAAATAGAACTTGTCCATTTCGGCCATGCAATCGTCTATTACCCTTATAAGTTCAATTAAATCCTGCTGCATCCTGATATGATTAAGCTGGTTTTCATCGTATTCGTTATTAAGTTCCATGCAAACTCCCTGTTTTTTCAATCACAAATAACAATTTTATTATCGGCATTTGTTTTTTAAACTTTATACTTTTGATGCGATTTGTTAATTTTTATTAAATGTCCGAGTGGGACCTCGCTTGTACCCTAGGGCATCCTGATATGTATGGCTCGTAAACTCGCCAACATCTCAGGCTAGGAGTGGTACACGGAGTGCGAGTGGCGCCGAGTCTAGCATTTTACGACTCTGCCGAAGAAACAATTAAGTATTGTTTCTGAGAGGTAGACCCCATGTACTTTTCCTCCATTCAAAACTTGACATTTAGTCAACTTTTGAACGGAGTCCTTGGGTGCCCAGGTTATAATATGATAGTTGAACTTGTTTTATGCACCCGTTCAATAAGTTATCGGGGGCAGTTGACTATATGAAATACCAATTTTTTTTAATTCCAAAATTCTATGTTTTAAAATGCATAATATTTATAAAAAAATCCCCATAAAACATTGAGGATTCTTAATCTTAGATAAATTTTTAATTGACAAAATACATTAAAATTTTTAATATTATACTTATAGTAAAATGCTAGGATATTTAAATGGAGAAAACTAATGGTCACAAAAGCCTACACGGATGACGAATTTGAGTCGTTGATTTCACAGTACGATTACAAATTTCAAAAGGGTGATTTAGTCAAAGGAATGGTCTGCGGATATGATTCCGAGGGAGTAATCGTTGATATAGGCGCAAAAACGTCAGCCTGTGTTCCGGAAAGAGAAGCAAGAATTGACACTTCCGTATCAATAGAAGATACCTTGAAAAAAGGCGAAGTCTACGAATTTCTTATCATCAAGGAAGAAGACGACGACGGCAGGTTTATGCTTTCTCACAAAAAAGTTGCTATGGCTTATGCATGGAAAGAGCTTGAAGAACTTAAAGATAAAGACGAAACAATTGAAGGCACGGTTGTTTCAGTTGTCAAAGGCGGTGTTCTTGTTGAGGTTAAGGGTGTAAGGGGCTTTGTTCCTTCAAGCCACTTAAGGGCAAAAGATACCGAAAATATTGTCGGTCAAAAAATTGAGCTCAAGATTCTGTCGCTTGACCCGGCACAGAACAACTTTATTCTTTCAAACAAAAAAGTATACGCAGACAACATTGAAGAATCAAAAGAAAATATGTTCTCTAACCTTGAGGTCGGTCAGGTTGTCAAGGGTGAAGTTGTACGTATTACTGATTTCGGTGCGTTTATTGATATCGGCGGTATGGACGGCTTGCTTCCGCTTTCTCAAATGTCGTGGCGCTGGGTTGATCATCCGTCAGATGTGTTAAAAATTGCTGACACAATCAACGTGGAAATCATCGGCATCGACCACGACAAACAGCGAGTCAGCCTGAGTTTGAAAAATCTTGAGGCAGACCCGTGGATTGAAGCTAAAAAACAAATTAAAGAAGGCGACAATGTTGAAGGTACCATTACAAGAATCAAACATTTCGGGGCATTTGTTGAGGTGTTTGCAGGTGTCGAAGCTCTTCTTCCTAACAACGAAGTCGTTGAATACCAGAATAAAAACAACTGCATTCTGGCTCCGGGGGATAAAATTAAAACAACTATTATTAAATTTAACCCCGATGACAGAAGAATCAGCTTGAGTATTAATGCCGAATAGTTATTAAAAATAAAAACAAGACCCGCTGCGCTGCATTTCCGGCGGGTTTTGTTTTGTATAATTTGTTTGTATCAGGTGCCGGATTTGTTTTGCTACGCTGCTCTTCGCAGAGTTCCGGCCGGATTTTTTGCGCGCGACCCCCCGAAAAGCTATTGTCATCATCCAGGTCGGGTGATTATATAAAATTTTTGTTTTTTGTATAATATTAAAAAACACGAAAGGTTTTAAATGCTTGAACATATACATTCATTTTTAGGATATTTTTCAAAACTGTTTGTTACCCTAGACGGTATCGGGCTGGCCCCTGTTTTTATAGCGTTGACGGCTAATACAAAGGCAAAATGGCGTAATATTATGATGAACAAAGCCATTGTAATTGCGTTTTTTATTCTGCTGTTTTTCGCGTACACTGGGTCTGTCGTACTTGATTTGCTGGATATAAGCCTTACCGCATTAAAGATAGCAGGCGGTATATTGCTTTTGATAATGGCAATTGATCTTGTATTGGGCAACCCCGAACCTGCAATGAATAACGAAAACAAAGAAGAACGCAAAGAATCGATGCGCAGAAAAGACATATCCGTCTTTCCCCTTGCAATACCTTTGCTTTCCGGCCCGGCTACGATTACAATGCTTACAATATGTATGAAAAATGCTCAGGGAATGCCGTTTGAACGTTCATTGATTATAGCAGCGCTTGCGGTTAACCTGCTTGTTGTCTGGTTGATTTTAAAATTTTCGTCCACTGTAAGCAGGATGTTAGGCAAAACCGGTGTAAGCGTAATAAACAGAATAGTCGGAATATTGCTGGCTGCAATGTCATGTGAATTTTTGATTAACGGCCTTGTTGAAATACTAAAACAGGCAAGATAATTATTTTTGGTTTAATATATAAAAACACGGCATGCAAAATTTGTTATTAAAGCGGATTAACTGGCCTGTGACAGGGTATAAAAATGGATAAAGCTCAAATAATACAAAAGATTAATAAACTAAAAAAAGAAAAAAACGCAATCGTACTGGCGCATACGTATCAGAATATTGAAATTGACGAGGTTGCTGATTTTTCAGGTGATTCTTTGTACCTTAGCCGTCAGGCAGCGGCAGCAAATGCTGATATTATTGTGTTTGCCGGCGTATATTTTATGGCTGAAACCGCAAAAATACTTTCGCCTGACAAGACAGTTCTTTTGCCTAATCTTTCCGCCGGATGTGCCATGGCTGATAAGATTAATGCAGCGCAGCTTAGAGAATTCAAAAAAAATTACCCCAGCCTGCCTGTTGTTTGTTATGTCAATTCGACAGCGGAGGTTAAAGCCGAATCGGATATTTGCTGCACAAGCGCCAATGCTTTAAATGTCGTAAAATCACTTAACGCTAAAGAAGTGCTGTTTGTGCCGGATAAACACCTCGGGGCTTATGCTCAATCACAAATAGAAGGTGTTAAAGTAATAACTTACCCCGGCTTTTGCCCCGTTCATCATGCCATTACTGTTGATGATATAAAAGATAAAAAGCTTCTCTATCCTGACGCAAAAGTCATGGTTCACCCCGAATGTCCCGATGCTGTTACCCAAACGGCTGATTTTGTCGGCTCGACAACTGCCATTATCAAGGCGGTAAAACAAAGTAAAGCTCAGGAGTTTATCATTGTTACGGAAAAAGGTGTCGTACAAAGACTTGAGAGAGATTGTCCGGATAAAAAGTTTGTACTTATTAACGAAAAAGCAGTCTGCGAAACAATGAAACTGCTGCATCTTGAGGATATATTGCGTTCGCTTGAAAATAACGAGTACGAGATTAAGGTTGATGAAAAAATTGCTGCGCGCGCATTAAAGTCTATAGACAGAATGATAAGCATAAACGCGTAAATGATTGTGCAGGCAAAAACAAAAAAGGTCATGCCTGTTTAACTGTTGTGCAAAGGTTATTGCCGTAGTTTTTGCTAAAAAATAATAAAAAAAACGCAAAAAAAACGAGGGGTTTTGTAATCTCCGGACATCTTGCGATATCTAAAATATTACATCCCGACCCTCGTAAGGTTTTTACACTAGCCGAAACATTAATAACACATTTATTATAACACTTATTACATAACTTTGCAAATACATGGTTTAATATGTTAATTAATATTACGAATTTAGTAATAATTCTTATATATTTCTATTGCATAAATATATACGCTCTTTGGTGGGACATAACGCTTTTTGTATATTTTTACAAAACTGTTGAAAATAGAATAACTATAAAATAATATAGTTACATGCATATTTTAGAAAAATTAGATTACAATCCGGATTTATCGATTTGCCTCGGATTCTTTGACGGAGTTCATCAGGGGCATAAAGTTGTGCTAAAAAATGCAGTGAATCTCGCCGGACAAAACGGTTTGAAGTCTGCCGTGATAACGTTTAAAGAGCATCCGCTTTGCTATTTGCAAAACAGAACCCCGCGCTATATCATTCCGCCTGAAGACAGGCTTGAGCTTATTGCTCAACAGGGTATTGATTACATATACCTGCTTGATTTTGATGAAGAAATTGCGGATTTGATTGCGTATGACTATTTAAAAGATGTAATAGTTAAGTATTTCCGCCCTAAATTTATAACAACCGGCTTTAACCATTATTTCGGTGCCGGCAAAAAGGGTGATTCGGGCATGCTCAGGGCTTATCAAAACGAGTACGGATATAAATATTTTGAAATTCCGCCGATAACATACGAAAATACGCTGATAAGCAGTTCCAAAATACGACAGCTTGTGACGGAAGGCAGTATGGAGAATATAAAAAATCTGCTCGGGTGTGATTTTTATATAAAAGGCAGAGTTGTCACTGGCAACAGGATTGGCAGAACAATTTCTTTTCCAACGGCAAATCTTGAATATCCCGATAACATTATAAAAGCCTCAAGAGGAGCTTATGTCGCAATGACCGAATTTGACGGAGAAAAGTATCCGTCAATAGTTAACCTCGGCAAGCGTCCGACTGTTCAGGGCGCGCACAATGTTCTGTTAGAGGCGCATCTGCTTGATTTTAACGGAAATCTTTACGATAAAGACATTAAAGTCAGTCTGCTGAAAAAAATAAGAGACGAACAAAAGTTTGACTCTCTGCCGGCTTTAAAACAGCAGCTTGTTAAAGATGAACAGTCCGCAAGAGAGTTTTTCAAGTAGTCGAAGGTTTCAGGCTGTTAAACGAACTGTCTGAGTAGAACCTCGCTTGTACCCGAAGGGCATCCTGATATGTATGGCTAGTAAACTGAGCTGTACCCTCAAAAAAATAATCAATAAGCAGGTCAATTTCAAAAACAGTTAGTTATTAAAACTCGATTATGTCTTTATGTTCCACCCATTCTTTGGAGCAAAGAACGGGTGGAGCCCAAGAAACTCCCGACCTGCTGTTACGTTCATACAGAAAGTAACACAAACCAGTGCTCGGCAACTCGGGCTATATAAATTGCTCTCCTTCATTAAATTAAAGAGTTTGTTATATTTACATAGCCCTCAAACAAACCTCGCTTGTAGTTGTTTGGCGGAATCGAACGGGGCTTTGCCCCATGCGTAGGCGGACGTTACTCCGCCGGAGCGTTCGTATTCCAAGACTATTTTTATCGTTATACGGCACGCAAAAGCTACGCTTTTGACTTAGCCTGCCTCTATGCAAAACGTGCCACCGGCACCTTTTGCACAGAGTTCTTACAAAGGTCGGAGATGTTGCAATATTCTCTATTTCAAGTGTTTTTTCTTTTATTGCCTACTTATTAATTCCATTTTTTTTGAGACACTTCAAATCTCGCCAATATCTCAGGCTAGGAGTGGTACACACTCTGCCGAACAAACGATTGTGTATCGTTTGTGAGAGGAGCTAAGACAGATACGTAGTATCTGCTTGCCGTATAGTTATTATATCGGGGTCAGTTGACTATATGAAATTTATGCAGCACCCGCAGAATAACCGCGGGCATGTTTAGAAAACATTTGTTTTTGTAATGTTTTTGAACTTTGTTATGCTTCCCTGGAACAGCAAATCTATTGAACCGACGGCGCCGTTTCTGTGTTTTGCGATGATAACCTCTGCTTTTCCGCGGTTTTCTGTATTTTCTTTGTTGTAATACTCATCACGGTAAATAAACATAATAATGTCGGCATCCTGTTCAATAGCACCGGATTCTCTAAGGTCTGACATCATCGGGTGTTTGTCGGGGCGGGATTCTACTGCACGAGACAGCTGTGAAAGCGCAATAACAGGTACGTTGAGTTCTCTCGCAAGACTTTTTAAACCTCTTGAAATACCTGAAATCTGCTGGTTTCTGTCCTCTTTGTTGCCGCCTTCCATAAGCTGCAAGTAGTCTATTACAACAAGCCCTATTTCTTTGCGCTCCATTGCCAGACGTCTGCATTTTGCGCGGACTTCCATTACCGTGGCACCCGGTTTGTCATCAATATACAAAGGTGCGTCTGCAAAGTGGTTCATTGCAATGGTAAGTTTTTCCCAGTCCGAAGCATGCATATTGCCGGTTTTAAGCTTGTGTGTGTCAACCTCTGCCTCAGAACACAGCATACGCTGCACCAGCTGCTCTTTTGACATTTCAAGAGAAAAAATAGCAACCGTCTTTTGGGCTTTTAAGGCAACGTTTTGTGCAATATTTAGCGCAAGGGCTGTTTTACCCATTGAAGGACGAGCCGCAAGTATTATGAGGTCTGATTTTTGAAGCCCAGAGGTCATGTTATCCAAATCATAAAAACCGGTAGGCACGCCGGTCAGTTCATCTCTGTGCTCGTATCTGTAAGAAATCTGCTCGTAGCTTGTAAGCACCAAATCTTTAACAGACACAAGGTCGCTTGTCGTTTTTTGCTGCGCTATATTGAAGATAAGTTTTTCCGCATTATCAAGCGTAGCCTCTGTCGGCATATTGTCGTAAGCCATTTCGACAATCTCTGCGCCCGCGTTAATGAGTTCGCGCTTTATTGCTTTTTCCTGAACGATTTTTGCGTAATACTCAATATTGGCCGTGGTAGTGACATTCAATGCAAGGTCGTTTATATATGCCCTGCCGCCGACCAGTTCCAGTTTGTCGTTTTCGTTCAAACGTTCCGATACTGTAACAATATCTATAGCCTGATTCTTATTGAATAATTCGACTATCGCATCGTATATAACCTTATTTGCAGGCTTGTAAAAGCTGGCAGGTGTGAGCATGTCTGCCACTTTGTTAAAACATACTGGGTTTGCAAGTACAGCACCGAGGATTGCTTCCTCTGCCTCAATATTTTGAGGCGGCATTTTTTGAAGTTTACCCTCATTTGTTTTTACAAGACTGTTCTGCAATATTAAATCCTTCCTTTTGGAATATTATATGTTACTCAAAAATTTTATTCATTAAAAATTAAGAAAATTAAACAATAGGATAATGCAAAAAATGTAAAAACGGTAAAAATTGTTACCATACAGGAGAATGTTATGTACAAAAAAATAATTAACCCCAAACAGGAGCTAGAATACAGACAAGACGGCATAGACAACAAATATTTGATTAACGAAGGCAGCCGTGCCATAGGGCTTTTTGCAATGACTAAAGACCAGCAGGTGCCGGCTCAAATGGCTATGCAGGATATATGTTTTTATGTTATAGAAGGTACCCTGCAAATAAATGCGGAAGAAAAAACCTTCCTGCTTGAGGAAGGTTTTTTGATTTTGATACCTAAAAACTGTGCTTATACCTTAAAGGTTATAGAAAATACAAAGATTTTAACCGCCAGATTATGAGTAGCAGTTTGCCTCTTTATAAATTTCTTTGCCTGTATTAACGCCGAACTGTGCAAACAAATCAGCAAAAACGAGGCATATATAGAAACTTACAAACGGCAGCATCAAAGCAAGTACCCTGCTGTTGACAAGCAGTACCATAAGTATCAGCATGCACATGCTTACTAAAATGCAGTAGCACACCAGTATAATATAATTGACTATATTGTGCTTGATAAGCGAATAAGCTTTTTTGATGTTTAAGAATGAGTGAATCTTAAAATCAAGCGAAAAATTAAGCGCCAGCATAATATACAACGCAGTGTATACAATATGCAGGATTACCGCCGTAACAATATAGGGCAAAGACTCTTCGCTAAACGACACCGGTGTAATAAACGCAAGCAGTGCGAACAACGCAATAAACGGTATTGAGAACAAAAAACCGCCTATGTATGATTTCAGCCCGATGTGGATAAAATACGTGAAAAACTTCCATGACGGCAGCTTGCCCTTTTCATGAACGATTCTGTTGTGGACGACTTTAAAAAAGTATCCTGATACAGCCAGCAGACACGTTAATGTCAGCAGTGCAAAAAGTGTTACCCAGTAATAATTCAAAGGATTAAACAAAATCCTGTAAATCCCTGGGAAAATAAATGCAAACACAGGGAAAAACAAAATTAAACCGCCAATCAAAACCTTGGGCAGCCAGTTTCTGTCCTGCGGCACGAAAACAAATGCTTGCTTCAGACTTATTCCCATAAGCACGCTCCTAAAAATTAAATAATAAACACACTACCATTGTAACACTTTTTGGGTCAAAATGGTAGTGTGTATTGAAAAAATAATGAAAATTTTATGTAATTTTTTATTATTTTTTATTATTTTTTATTGCTGCGGCTGTTGATTCTGCTGTTGTCTTTTTGCAATCATCTGTGCAATATAAGGCGAGCCTTTGAGGTATTGTCCCATAAGGTTGTACATCGAAATTCCCCACATATAAGAGATAAACGGAGCCAGCACAATACCAACGACTGTTATACAACATAAAATAATAACCGCAAAGTATATAAGACTCAGCAAAATCATCTGAACAATAAAGTTTACTGTGTCAGGGTGGCCTTTCATAATTTGCATTGTTCTTTGAACATCAAGCATAGAAAGGATTTTTTTGTCCATTGCAAAACTCAGGGTCAAAAATATTGCGGCAAACATGGCTGCAATTTCCAGAACCAGAGTAATCAGTGCTGCGACAATCTGCATTTTTGAAAGGATTATGGATATCACACCAATAACAAGACTTGCCGCAATACCTATAATAACGTAACCTACAAACAACTTAAAGCCGGTAACAAAATTCTTTGACAAATTGTCAGTAGGGCCGCCGGGCAGCTGCGGCTTTCCGTTTAATTCACTCAAAAGGCATTGCAGCCAGTAGCCGATAGCAGCAAAACACAATATCGGAACCAGATAAACCAGACCGCCTATAAACACCTTCAGCGGCCAGCCGTCAATTTGCATCGGTGCTTTTAATGCTTTTTGTAAATCAATACTCATACTATAAACTCCTATTCTTCATATAAAACTGTACCCTGCAAAAACGCAGTACAACAATGAAAAATGTTACATTTTTATATGAGTTTTGTCAAGTTTGCCATTTCAATTGCTGTCTTAGCAGCTTCAGAGCCTTTGTTTCCGGCTTTTGTGCCTGCTCTTTCTATAGCTTGTTCAAGGTTATCGGTAGTTAATACACCGAATATTACGGGTACACCTGTTTGCAATGATACCTGAGCAATTCCCTTGGAAACTTCTGCCGCAACAAAATCGTAATGTCCTGTTGCCCCTTTTATAACGGCTCCGAGCGTGATGACAGCGTTATATTTCCCTGTTTGCGCGGCTTTTTTTGCAATAACCGGAATTTCAAACGCGCCGGGTGTCCAGATTACATCGATTGTGTCTTCTTCCACCCCGTGGCGTACAAGCTCATCAATAGCGCCCGACAGTAGTTTTGAGCCGATAAACTCATTGAATCTTGATATGATAATGCAAAATTTTTCGCCGTTTGTTGTATATGTACCCTGTATTACGTTTGCCATAGTATTTATCTCCGAGTGTTGTTGTTCTGATAACATTTTATAATAGATATATTTTGTTTTAAACAATTTGTGAATATTTTCATACTATTCTTTACCATATCGTACAGGGTAATATAAAAAATCTCATGCCTGCGTAAAAATTCTTTTAACACAATGCGGGAGATAACATGTATTACAAAAATATTTTCGGGCTTTTTTATATATCCTTCATTTATATGTTTATAGTTTTTTGTATTGCGGTATTATTATAGATATTGCAATCTATTCTTATCCTTAAATATTACAATTTATTTACAAAATAGCAAAAAATTAAATTTTCAAATTTAATATATACAGGTCTTTTGTGTGATTTTAATATAACAACTTAATAATTGAGAAGGGGTAAACTATGGCAGTAGAAGGTATTAATGCATTCCAAAATTTTTCAAACGCTGTGAATTTTCATCAGTCTGCGCAAAAACAACAAACAGATAAAGGTACAGGCGCTTCTAAAAATCACACACCGTTGCCGCCTAAAAAGAATTACACAACTCCTATTGTTGTCGGCGCTGTAGCACTTGCAGCTCTGGGGACAGGTATTTATGCTTACAAAACCGGTAAATTTGCAAAAGCTGCCTCAAACGGTGCTGCCTCGGTTCAAAAAATAAAAGACAAAATTGCACGCATAAAAGAAAACTCCCTTGCGGAAGCCAACAGGGTAATCAATGACAACAGCCCTAACGGCATCATCAATCTACCGATTATTGACCATTCTGCCGGTATGCGCTCCGCTGACCCAGCCCAGCCGGAAAGATTTCATCAGGCTGCTACGTGGCTGGAAGAAGCTTACAAAAAAGCTTACTCAAAAGCTGAACTTTCTGACGGAAAGAACATGTTTAATTACATACATGAATATATGAATGACGGCAAAACAGCACTTGCTCAAATGTATGTCCAAATGCCCGAGGCCGAAGCAAACGTCAGAATCAGGCAATTTGTCGAAGATATTTCCGCAATGGATAAACATACGGGCATGACAGCAGAAAAATTTGTTAAAGATTTAAAAGAAATTTTTATGCCAAAAGCCAGAGAAGCTTTAAAATAAGTCTAAATCTGTCCGTGAAAAATTCGAGATAAGGAGCAAAGCGACGTGAACGAATTTTTTGAGTGACACATTGTTCACATAGTGAAGCCATTTTTCAGGCTTCACCACAGTTCAGCCGAAAAAGAAGGCAAAGGTGAGCAGTGACGGCTCGAATGCGCGAGGCGGCAATTTCGACACTAGATTAGAATAAAAAATTTAAATACGAGCGGTGTACGGATAACCTGCACCGCTTTTACTTTGCAAAAGTTCTTTGTTTTTTCAACGCAATTTTGCTGCCGGAGCTTATCGACCATTGTGTTTATTGTTTTTGTCGCTTAATTATATGAAATATTAATTTTTTGTTTATTTTTTAATTATTTAAAAAAAACGGTGTTATAAAAGAGTTATAAAGTAGTTTGGAAATAATATTTTTACAAAGGAGAGATAAAAAACTATGGCAAAAACGATTGGTATTGACTTAGGTACTACGAACTCCGTTGTAGCGGTTATGGAAGGCGGAAAACCTACCGTTATCGCTAACGCAGAGGGTTCAAGAACTACCCCGTCAATTGTGGGATTTTCAAAAACAGGCGAAAAACTTGTCGGTCAACTGGCAAAACGTCAGGCAATCTTAAACCCTGACAAAACCATTATTTCTATCAAAAGAGAAATGGGTACCGACTACAAAAAAAATATAGACGGTAAAGATTACACACCGCAGGAAATTTCTGCAATGATTTTAAGAAAACTTGCAGACGATGCTTCCGCATACCTCGGAGAAAAAGTTACTTCCGCTGTAATCACAGTTCCTGCATATTTTAACGACGCACAAAGACAGGCAACAAAAGATGCCGGCCGTATCGCAGGTTTGGATGTTTTGCGTATCGTGAACGAACCTACTGCTGCAGCTCTTGCTTACGGTCTTGAAAAAGATAAGAGCGAAAAAGTTCTTGTATTTGACTTAGGCGGCGGTACTTTTGATGTTTCCGTTCTTGAAATCGGCGACGGTGTTCACGAAGTTCTTTCTACATCAGGTGATACTCACTTAGGCGGTGATGATTTCGACCAGAAAATCATGGACTGGCTGATTGATGAGTTCAAAAAACAGGAAGGTATTGACCTCAGAAACGATAAGCAGGCTATGCAGCGTTTGAAAGAAGCGGCAGAAAAAGCTAAATGCGAATTGTCTTCCGTTGTTGAAACAAACATTAATCTTCCGTTTATTACTGCTGATGCTAACGGGCCAAAACACCTTGACATGCAATTGACAAGAGCAAAATTTGAAGAATTATCTCATGATTTGCTTGAAAGATGTAAAAAACCTGTAGCCGATGCTTTACAGGAAGCAGGTTTGTCAAAAGGTGATATCGATGAGGTTGTGTTAGTCGGCGGTTCAACCCGTATTCCTGCCGTACAGGCTCTTGTTAAGGAATACACAGGCAAAGAACCTAACCAGTCGGTTAACCCTGATGAAGTAGTTGCCGTTGGTGCAGCCATTCAGGCAGGTGTACTGGCAGGTGAAGTTAAAGATATCGTGTTGTTGGATGTTACTCCGTTGACTCTGGGTATCGAAACTTTAGGCGGCGTTATGACTCCGCTTGTTCCGAGAAACACAACAATCCCTGTATCAAAATCACAAACCTTCTCAACTGCCGAAAACAATCAGACAGCCGTTGATGTTCACGTATTGCAGGGTGAAAGACCAATGGCTAAAGACAACAAGTCTTTAGGTATGTTCAGATTAGACGGTATTCCGCCGGCAATGAGAGGTTTGCCTCAGATTGAAGTTACATTCGATATCGATGCCAACGGTATTGTTAATGTTTCTGCAAGAGATAAGGCAACAAACAAAGAACAAAAAATCACAATTACAAATTCTTCTAACCTTTCTGAAGCTGATATCGACAGAATGGTTAAAGAAGCTGAAGCTAACGCTGCTGAAGATAAAAAACATAAAGAAGAAGCTGAAATCAGAAACAACGCAAACAGCTTGATTGCATCTGCCGAAAGAATCGTTAAAGACTTTGAAGGCAAGATTTCCGATGCAGATAAAACAAAACTCGAAGAGCAGAGAAAAGCTCTTGAAGAGGCCTTAAAAACAAACAAACCTGCTGAAGAAATCAAAAAAATGTCTGAAGATTTGCAGCAGACAATGTATGCTATATCTCAGGCTGCATATTCTCAGGTTCAGCAGGAATCTCAAAACACCGGCAGCGAAAGCAATGCAGGTGCGGATAATGCATCTGACTCATCAAACTCCGGTTCCGATGATGATGTAATCGATGCAGAATATACTAAAGAGTAATAAACGGATATATGCTCTTAATAATAAAGCCCTCAAAATCATTGAGGGCTTTTATTTTTATAATCAATAATTAATCACTCTTTTTCCTTAATAAAATGGAATTGCAGCCCGCGTTCCACTGCTATTTTACGCTCAAAATTTATTACAAGTTTTTCCATAAGCCTGTCTTTTGCATCGTCTGTTATTGTGTCTGTTTTCAGCAGTCTTAAGTATGCGCTTTTATCTTTGAGATAATTTTTGAGCTTATATGTTATCTCTTTATCATTTTTTTGAAGAGCCTCTACTACAAGGAGTTCAACCTCGTGATAATTATCGAGGTTTGGTATTTTTTCGTATTTCGGCCCCTGTCCGAAAATGCTCATAAGTCTCGGGAAAAATACTTTCCTGTAGAAGTTTTCAAGTGTTTCTTCTCTCAACGGGTCTGAATACATGTCATAGCGAACGGAGATATTCTCTTTTTGTTCGGCCAGTTTTCTTTCCATATGTTTTGCTTTAATAAAGCCCGCAATCTCAGACGGCGCTATTGTAAGAGCGTCGGGACTCTGTGTCAGGTCATATAGTGTATGCTGCATTGCTGCGTAGATTGCATTGGCTTTTTGAGGAGATTTCTTTTCAAAATTTTCATGCAGCATTTCGTTCAAAGTTTTTACGATTTCAGCACCGATTTTTTTGTCTCTCTCGCTCAGGCGGTTCAATACATGTTTGTACTTATCAAATTTAGTTGCAAAGAAAAAGATTAGTACGTCTTTATTAATAAACTTACTGTCTGAGGAATAATTCAAAAACTCGTCTTCAATCTCAAAGGGCCAGTATTTTGTTTCCGTTTTATGGAAATATTGTTGAAATGCTTCTTTGAGAGAATATTCCGAGTTTAAATCTATATTGTAATTCCGCTCAAGCATATTCCGTCTTTTTTCTGCGGAATCGGGACTGTTATTCAACGAGTTTTTGTTTTTATTTGCAAGCCGGTATATGTAATCCACAATCATGTGTTCAATTATTGCGTTTTTGGCATTTTCTTTGGCTGCGGGGTCGTTCAGATATTTTATCGCGGCATTGTAATTCTTTAAAAAGTCTTTGTATTGGTCATTTTCCTGTTTGTCAGCAAGGAGTGACAAAGCTGTTGTAGCAAGATACCCGCTGTATTCGGGGTAAAATTCAAACCCTTCGTTTAGCCTTTTGATTAGATTAGGTTTAAACACGTCGCGGCAGAAAATTTCGAGTTCTTTGCCTTTAGAAAAAGTTTCCAATTTTTTCATATCCGCATTCAGCATACTTTGTCTTTTTAAAAGGTCGTCTGAAAGTTTGTGCTTGTTTATATAGTTCATTGCGTCACCCCGTTCAAAGGTAAACACAATCGGGTCGCCTGTTAACAAAAACAGATGTTTGTTGAAGATAAAATCATTTGTTTTTGCGCACAGAGTACGGGTGCGGTTAAACCTGTCATTTATTTGTTCGCGTTGTTCCGTCAATTTTTCGCCTAATTTTTGCAGCTCATCCTGATTAAGATTTAGGATTCGGTTTGCGTTGCCCCTGCACATAGCTACAATTTCGCGTCTTGTGCGCATGTTTGTGTTTTGCATTAAGAAATTCATAAACTCTTTTTTAAAGGAATCAGTAAACAGACGCAGTCCGTTTAACTCGTAGCTGCGATAGAGTTTGTTAATCTCTGAGGAAGAGTAAAGCTCTGTTCCCGTATTTTTTTGCGGCTGTACAGCGGTTTGCTGCGGGTGAGTCTTTTGCTCTTGAGACGGCTGCGGCGCGAGTTTTTGCATTTCGCGTTTATAGCTGCGTTTTTGTTTGGCTTTATTTAATACTTTTTCTTTCAGGTCAAGCGCTTTATTAAGCAGACTTTCAAGCAGGGTTTTATCTTCGCTGTAGTATGCCGTTTCAAACTCCAAAATCGTTGACTGCAGCGCGTCGGAATATTTTGTGCGAAATTCAGGGTCTTTGTTCCAGAATTCAAGCATAATCTCTCTTTGCTGCTCAGAAAATACGGGAAAATCAATTGTAAACTGTTCATCCGAGTATTTTTCCGCAAAGATGTCGGATAATTTTTCGCTGAATCCAATATGTGCTGCGGCAATCGTCATAATTTGACCCTGATATTTTGAAAATATCGAGTTTGACATTTCCTTGCCGTTGAGCATTTTTTGAATTTGCTGCGAGCGTTCAAGCTCGTTGAGTCCTGCCCACCATTTTGTCATTGCGGCCGAGAGTTTTTCTTTTGTCTGTTCGGAAACAGGTGCAGAAGTCTTTCTCACGGGCGGAATGTATTCCTTATCGTTTCTTGTCGCAAGAAAAGAGTTGTAATAAGGCAGTTTGGGATATCTTATGCCCAGTGTGTGTATATTTGTGTATGAAAAATACTTTTTGTCTTTTACGCCGAGTTCTCGTTTTATTGCGTCTGTAGCGTCGTTATCAAAATCTTTGTTTAGCTCTTCTATTGTTTTGCCTTCGAGATAAACTTTTTTTAGCAGATAAGTTGTAAGCGACTTGTTGTTTTTGTCTTTAAATATCGGGGTTTGAGAGGTCTGGGCATCCCATTTTAAAAGCAGCAGCGTACCCTGCGACGGTTTTGTATCGCTTGCTTCTTTAAGATGTGCAAACAAAGGTTCATCGGGGTAGGTGTCTTTTATATCCTGCACGCTGTCTGCCAGTTTCAGGTATTCAAAAGCTTCTCGCTGCAACTGTGCCGGCGGCATATGCCTGCGCTCTTCAAAATCTTCAAAAAGGTATTTTTTTACGGTGTCGGGCATGTTGTCTATATTGAACTTCTGGTCATAAAAGTTCTCGGGGGTTCTGTTAAGTCTTGCTTTAAAATTTATATTGTAATCCCAGTAGGCCGGCGCTAAGACCGAAATATTAACCGGAATTGTTTGTGAAGTCTGTTTGTTTTTGGGGACGGAATTTTGATTGCGGGATTGATTAAAACTATTTATCGGACGTATATGCATATTTATTCTTCTCTTCTTTGTGCGTATTTATAGAATAAGCAAACAAAAAATTTTTTGCTAGCATCCTGTTAAAATGTTTTTAACTTTGTTAAACAGGTGCGACAAAATTGTTTGCACGTATTTATAACGGCCCTGCAAGCGGTTGACGCTACAGAGCCGTAAAATTAAAACATTTATTTTATATCAATGATTTCATTGTGTTAACGACATTTTCTACGCTAAAACCGAATTTTTCAAACAGAACTTTAGCCGGAGCCGAAGCTCCGAAAGTGTTCATCGTAACTGTTTTTCCGTCAAGCCCGATGTATTTTCCCCAGCCTGATTCCGTGCCTGCCTCAACAGCTACACGTTTTCTTATTTCATCCGGCAGTACGGATTGTTTGTATTCCTCGCTTTGCGCGTCAAACAGCTCCATAGAGGGCATACTTACCACACGTACATCAATACCCTCTTTTAGCAGTTCATCATGTGCTTTAACGGCAAGGTCTGCCTCAGAACCTGTAGCAATGATTATCCCGTCAGGTTTTGCTTTTGTTTCTTTAATAAGGATATAAGCACCTTTCAAAGCTTCTTTTGAAGAATATTTGCACTGCTCTATATTTTGTCTGGTCAACACAAGTGCAACCGGAGTTTTTTTGCTTGTCAAAGCTGTATACCAGCCTGCAATTGTTTCTCTGGCGTCAGCAGGTCTGAATACAATGAGGTTAGGAATAGCCCTTAGCATGGAAAGATGTTCAACGGGCTGGTGGGTCGGGCCGTCTTCGCCGACACCTATGCTGTCGTGGGTAAACACGTATGTGACGGGCAGCTCCATTAGTGAAGACAGACGCATCATCGGTTTCATATAGTCGCTGAAAACAAAGAATGTAGCGACATAATTTTTAACCCCGCCGTAAAGCGCCATTCCGTTGGCTATGGCTGACATTGCCTGTTCTCTTACACCGTAGTGTATATTTCTGCCGGCGTAATCTTGTGCGCTGAACTCTCCGCCGTCTTTAATGTAAGTTTTGTTAGACGGGCCAAGGTCTGCGCTGCCGCCGATTAAGTTCGGGATAAGGTCTTTTACCCTGTTTATAACTTCACCCGAGGTGCTTCTTGTTGCGGCGGGTTTGTCGCTGCAAGCCCAAAAATCTGCACTGTTCATAAGTTCGTCAGCGTTAACCTCACTGTGGTATTTATCCCATAGCTGTTTCATTTCGGGATATTTTTGACAATATTTTTCAAACATTGCGTTCCACTGAGATTCTTTTTCAGCTTTTTCTATTGAAATTTGTTCGCAATGGTCATAAACCTCTTGAGGCACAACAAAAGGTTCGCCGCACTCCCAGCCGAGGGTTTTTCTTAATTCTGCTACATTTTCAACACCCAGCGGTTCGCCGTGAGAAGAAGCTTTGCCCTGTTTTGCGGGGCAGCCGTAGCCTATCTGCGTTTTAACCGTAATAAAAGACGGTTTTGTCTTTTCGGCTTTAGCCAGTTCGATTGCTTTGCCGATAGCTTCCATGTCGTTTCCGTCTTCAACCGTTATTGTCTGGAATCCGAAAGCCTGCATACGTTTTTCAACGTCTTCGCTGAAGGTTATGTCTGTATCGCCTTCGATTGTTATTTTGTTGCTGTCATAGATTACTATTAATTTGTCAAGTTTAAGGTTTCCCGCAAGAGAGAAGGCTTCTGAGGAAACACCTTCCATTAAACAGCCGTCGCCGCAAAATGCGTAAACATAATGGTCAACTATTTTGAAATCAGGCTTGTTGAAAATCGAAGCCAGATGCGCCTGCGCCATTGCCATACCGACAGCCATGCCAAGCCCTGCACCTAACGGCCCTGTTGTCGCTTCCACAAACGCAGTGTGCCCGTACTCTGGGTGCCCCGGAGTTTTTGAGCCGAACTGTCTGAAATCTTTTATATCGTCAATAGTTAAGCCGCACTTGAATAAATGCAAAAGTGAATATAAAAGAGCCGAGCCGTGTCCGGCAGAGAGTATAAATCGGTCGCGGTTATACCAGTAAGGGTTGTTAAAGCTAAAGTTGAGATATCCTTTAAAAAGCGTGTAAGCAGCAGGTGCTGCGCCTAACGGTAAACCCGGGTGTCCTGAATTCGCTTTTTGGATTGCGTCTGCCGATAGAATGCGAACAGCATTGACGCATTTTTCATCAATTTTAGTCATTTTGTTTTTTGTCCCTTCTTTTTTGTTTTTAACTTTGCTTTAACTTATACCGCGATTAACGGTAATTATAATAATACCATTTTTTCTGGAAAATCACTACTTAGAATATGTTTGTTACTGTTTTTTATGATTTGTATAATTTTTGTCATATAATAAAGTTTTGAATAAACCTAAAAAAGCTTATTTTAAATAAGTTAGGAGAATTTTGCTTTTATGATATTGGATGACAAAAAATTTATCGGAAAAATTATCCGACAATATCGACAGAAAAATAAATTAACTCTGGCTCAGCTTGCGGAAAAAACGGATATGTCCGAAAAACACCTCGGACAAATTGAACGCGGCGCATTTTCTCCTACTATTTCCACTTTCTTTAAAATAGTTAAAGTTTTAAAAATTAACATTGCGGATTTTGGTCTTAAATACGATGAGGATACAAATAAAACAAGAGAAACTTTGGTTAAGCATATATACGGCGCTGACGAGGCAGAACTAAAGCTTTTCTTTGACGTTATAGAAGCTGCAATCAAGTATTCACAAAAATTGAAGAAATGATTTTCAGCAGCTTCGTCCATAAAACTTGTAGGATGTGGTAAATCTTTGATCTGCCACATCCTACAAGCTTAACTCTAATTAATTTGTGTGATTAATTTTATCTTAATTTAGGAAACTTTGGCGTTAAAATTGTTTTTAATAATATATGGGACAGTTAGAATTAATAAAGAGTTTTGCATTAACTCAAAAATCTGCAAATAAAATTACACAAAAACAATCAAATCCGGTTTCAACAACAGGAATGAATCTTCAACATGATACATTTACCAGAACTTGTGAATGCAATTTTCATTTTGATGATTCCAAAATTGTAATGTTTGGAAAACTGCCTGAAGACTACGTTAATATTGAAAAAATTTTTGTTGAAGCTGAGCCTGAACATTTTTCACGGCTTTTGAAAAAAAAGATTCCTGCAAGACCTGCACACTGGGACACTATTCAAATACTTAAACCCTCTTATTATATATCTCATATTTTTTCGCATGAAAAAGGACAGGGAAAGGACGCTGTAAAAAAAATTGTAGAGATGAGTCTGCAAGATTCAAGAACCAATGGACGCGTAACCTTGCAATCAGATATTATAGACGGAAAGACCTCTCCTTCCGGTTTTTATTATAAACTTGGATTTAGATTTGCAGATGAAGGTAAAAACGATATTATGCAAAAATGGCTGGAACAAGGCGGCCAAAAAGAGTGTTCGCCAATGGTTACAGGTTTTATGTTTTTGCCAAAAGAAAATATACAAAACTGTTTAAATTATTAATTTATTGTTTTAAGTTTGCAGGTTAGGCATTCATTAACAGTCAGTAGAATGCGCTAAATCTGGGATTTAGCGCATCAGAAACGTTTCAGTAATCAAAGATTACCAAAACCTACTAAGCTGATTACCGGAACGTTTGTGTTTTAGAAATTAAATTTATCACAACCTATGGACTAAATGTCATATTTGTGAGAGGGGAGGAGCATATTGTTTAATTATTTTGAACAATAAATTTCAGTTCTATAATATAGAACAAATATCCTGATAAGTTGTTAGAACTCTTAATATTCTTATAGCTTTATTTTCAATTATTCTATAGATAACTAAATAATTCTTTTTCACCACATAAAATTTAACATCTAAATATGTAAAATCATCCCTTGTTTTGCCAAGATAAGGATGTTTGCATAAAGTTGTAAATGCTTTGTTTAGTAATTTCCCAAATTTTGTTGCAGCAGTTTTATTATCCTTAGCAATATAACCCAAAATTATTTCAATGTCATTATATGCTTTACTTGTGATTTCAAGTTGTAAATCATTCATATTTTTTAATCAACTTTTCCATAGCTGAAGGTCCGTCTAAAATTACTGTATCGTTCCAGCCTTCTGCTATCTCTTTATTTAACTGTGCAATTCTTTCCTGAGATATTTTATCTTTATAAGCCATCATTCTTAAAGCCTCTCTAATGACTTCGCTGACGGAATTATATAACCCGGATGCAACTTTATCCTGTACAAATTTTTCTAATGCCGGTGTTAATGATATGTTCATAAAATACCTCATTTATAACAATGTATGTCTATATAATAACAAAGATTGACATAAAGCTCAATTGTTATAAAAATATTTTGTAACAAATGGACAAAATATGACTAAATGTCATATTTGTGAGAGGGGATTCGAATAATCCTTCCGTAATAAAAAGCCCTTGTTAAGAGGGTTAATCTGTTGCGGAAGTGTCTTGCTCGCTCGCAATTAACGGCGTTACGCCTTCCGCCTGCGCGTAAGGCT